>NZ_JBHSPA010000045.1:525057-610064 GCF_042656245.1 Nonomuraea insulae | reverse complement strand
AGCAGAACGCCGGTCGGCTCGATCGCCTCGCGCAGGCCAACCAGGACCGGGGTGACCAGGTCGGCGGGACCGTAGCCGATCACCGCCACTTCGCTGGCCCCGTCGTGCGCCAGGAGGTCGAGACAGTGGGCGATGACGTCGATGGCCTCGCCCTGACTGCTGGGCAGGTCATGGCGGACGCTGGTGATGAGGGCTTGATCGCGGAAGGTAAGGACGACGAGGCTCATCGTCGGGTGATAGCCGAACAGGTAGGGCACGATGGCGATGTAGTCCACGGGCTGGGACAGGCGCACAGTTTCGGTCACGGTCAGATACCTCCAAGGGGCGTCGCGGGCGGAACGAAACGCGCCATGAGCCCCAGGACAGGGGTGCATGGCGCGTGAGGGAAGAAGCGGTGAGACGGTCAGACGCGAATGCAGGCGCAGCCCGCATGAGTTCGGTGAGCGACACAGCACCGGCCGTGGACGATCACGACGGCACCTGCTCATCCGGTAGCCAGGTGCGGCACAGCCGCTGGTGGCGGGTGGTGATGAGGGAGTAGCAGCAGTCGGGGATGATCACCCGGTTGTCGTCGCGTACCCAGGCGATGGGGGTGGCGTATGAGAGCACCACGTACACGATGCTCGGCATGTCGGCGCGGTAGCGCTGCGCCCATTCGGCGGGAAGGCGGCCGGTCTGTTCAGGGGCACGGCACAACGCTGACAGTCCACCGCTGGTGCGGAACGCCGCGCGCTGTGCCAGGTGCAGCCCGGGGAAGCGGCTGGAGCTGCGCGGCACGGGCTACCCCGTTCCGCAACCGGGCGAAACATGCTCCCCACCGCAGTAGCCGCAGATCTCCTCCAGCGCGTACACCGACAGTTCCTCGGCGAACCCGTCACGCCACGCGAGCTGGGCGCGGCTGTAGTCGTCGAAATACTCGGCGTCGGTGTCTCCCGGACGCAGCGTCAGGAACGACAGGACGGTTCTCGCGGTGATGATCAGCGTGTCCGTGGAGAGCGTGGTGCCGATCGGCGAGCTGATGTCAGCGGCGGAGAAGATCGTCCGGTTGTGGCGCGACAACCGATACAGCCATCGGATCCGCCCGTCCTGCGTGCGGCCGTGCGGCCAGACTTCGAGGAGATGATCCTCATCGATCGGCCAGCCGGGCGTCAGCCGGGACGTGATGCGCCACCTTCGGGGCAGGGCGACGCCGTCAAGGACCGTCATAAGGGTGTCCTCCTCGCGGCCGGCGCTTCGGCTCCGGATCGGGTGCGGTGGGTGGCGCGGGCGGGCCGTTTGTGCCTTGCGCCCAGGTGCTGGCCTGCGGGAGCTCGTCCCGCAGCGCGTCATGCAGGCACTTGTGGAACAGCACGCCGGGAAAGCGTGCTCGGATTTCGCCGAGATCGGGGACCGTGCCGGACCAGTCGCCCGGCCGGTCCGGGCCCGGCGCGAGGAACAGATGCCGGAACGAGCACCCTGACGCGTGGGCCACAGGTGCGAGCTGCGGGCACAGCACGATGACGTGCAATTTCTCGGCAGGGGGAATCGCCATGAATGCACCTCCTCAAAAGACAGGAAAATCGTCCGGACAGACCTGCCGTACCGCCGGACACAGGTAAAGAGATGGGAGACGACGCGCTAGCTCACCGATGCGACCGCTTTTCAATGCGCATCCGGTTGAATACGGTGAACGTAGCTGCTCAATCTCCGTGGATCACATGACGCGCGTCGAGATGTGATCCGGGAAGCGTCGGCGCTGGTGCGCTCCGACGAATTTCTCTCTCACTTAAATACGGCGAGTGAGCCGGTCCGAGCGTCCGCTACTCTGCGAATTCTTTCGGCGCTTCAGCGTAATAGAAAAGGGCCCCGGAAGTTCCGGGGCCCGTGTAATCTGGCAGCTCAGTCGCTGGTGTCTGACTCGTTTTCGGTGTGCACCATGGTGGCTCGCACTTCGTCAAGGCATTCGGTAAGTTCCTTGAACTCTGCGCGTGCCGCATCACGGACGCGGATCACGGCCCGTCGAGACCCGTAGGCACCGCCTTCTTGCTCCTGGGCCACCTGGGCAAGGATTCCCGCGCGGCCCAGATCATCCGCCTGCTCCGCCGCTGAGATGATTTTCCGCAGGACGGGGAACTCCTGCCCGTCCCCGAATGCCTGGCGGAAGATTTCCGAGCTGTGCTGAGCGGCGGAGAACGCCACCGCGGCGCGGGCCACGTTCTCGGCGTGCGGGAGCCCGCGCATGAGCTGAGCACCCGGAGTCGCGTCGATTTCGGCCGGAGGGACGTCCACGCGGTAGCCGTTGCGCGCCGCGGCATCCCGGACGGCCCAGCGCTGGAGCGTGGCGCGCGTGATGGTCATCTCTCCCCCGTCCCGCCGCGTGTAGATCCACGCCTGCGTCTCGCGGGTCGAACCGCCCTCAGGCGCGGTCCGGCACTTGCCGAGGATGTCACGCAGTCGCTGAGCGAACAGGAGAACGGCGTCCTGGTTGACGTCGTCCGATACGTCGTCGGTGCCGTACGGGGCGTGGCCGGCCTTGACGATGGTTGCGCTCCCGTCCATGCGCTTACGGGAGCGGGTGGCATCCACCGTACGGCAGTAGCCGCGCGCCAGCTTACGGATGTCCTGCCAGTCCTCCGGCGTGACGCGCGCCATGTCCTCCGGCGTCAGACTGTTGCCGGGAATACTCGCGGGAACACTTCCGGAAGCGCTTTTCGCCATGACCGTTCTCCGATCGCATCGCGCCCGATGACTATCGGGCGCACCTCCCCTTTGCTACTTTTAATTAAATCTCAATATAGAGATCGGATCAATCGTCTTACCAGATTATTTAGCTGCATTTTCGTGGAGCAAAATGCCCGAATTATAATGGCGCACACAAAGGCCAGTAGGAATAGGGCACGGGAAATAGGTGAGGCTATTTGTTTATTGGCGCACGCGGATAGGTTGACTCAGTCGGCGTTGACTGACGCCTTTATGGAGCGTTATAGCTCAAGCAGTCGGGGTACCCTGCGGGCCGCGAGAATGGCCCGCCACCTGGGGAAGCTGTCGCTTCCGCTCCTCCCAGTTAATCGGGAGGGGTGTTCGGGCAGCTATCTGGCGACCTGTATGGAGGGCTACCAGCAAGGAGTGATCACCTGCCCTTGTGGTCGCTTGACGCAGCCGGGCGTAGTCCGGGGCGGCTCAGTCTTTGTGCCGGTCCGTGAACGCCACGATGCGGTCGAGCACGTCTTTGCCGTGGGGGCTGGTGAACAGGGCGGAGGCGTGCAGGCTCTCCCCCGGGATGACCATGGTCTCGTTGCTGACGGCGTTCGTGGCGGCGTCGTGGGCCCTGGCCAGGTCGTCGGCACCGCCGTAGTCGTCGTTCGCCGAACCGATCTGCAGGAGCGGGGCGGTCAGCCGGGCAGCGGCCTGCGTGTTGATCGTGCCGGAGACGGCCACCACGCCGGCCACCTTGGCGCCGAGCCGCAGCGCGGCGGGGACCGCGGTAGTGGCGCCGATGGAGCCGCCGACCAGGAAGAGGCGCTCGACGCCGTTCTCCTTGGCCAGGCGGCGGGCCATGGCGACCGCGACGTCCTCGGGCAGCGCGCTGGAGCTCCTGGCGTACAGCAGGACGCGGTAGCCGGCGGCGACGAGGCGGTCGGACAGGGGGCGCCACGTGCACACGGTGCCCCGGCGCTCGTAGGTGATCACCACGCCCACCGGGCCGTCGCCGGTGATCACGCCGGGGAGGCCGCCGGAGTGCTCGAAGATCTTGCCGTCTGCCTCGGTGAAGCAGCCGGAGACGTTGGGCCCGGTCGGGATCGGTGCAGGGCTCGCCACCGGACTTCCCGCGGGGCTGGCTGCCGGGCTCGGGCCGGAAACGGCGGTTCCGGTGCTGACCGCGCCCCCGCAGGCCGTCAGCACTCCCACCATGAAGCCCATCAGACCCGTCAGCCCGCGCATGACTCTTCCCTCTCACCCCGACTATGTCAGAACTGACATAGTCGTGAGAGCACCATATCCTTGCCGCACCATGACCTCAACGCTCGGATTCGCGATCCTCGCCGTGCTCGCTCGTGGCGACCGCACGGGATACGACCTCGCCACGGCGATGCGGCGGCCGATCGGCTACTTCTGGACGGCCGGTCACAGCCAGATCCACGCCGAGCTGCAGAAACTGCGCTCCGCCGACCTGGTGGGCTTCGAGTCGGAACACGGGCCGGGGCCGCAGGGCAGGAAGGTCTACCACCTGACGGACGCGGGCATGCGGGCCCTGCGGGACTGGGTCACCGAGCCGCCCCGCGAGCGGCCGGAGCGCGACGAGCTGGTGCTGAAGACGTACGCGTCGTGGCTGGCCGAACCGGACCTGATCCGGGAGATGTTCGCCGACCAGCTCGCCGCACACGAGGCCCGGCTGGCCGAGTACGAACATCACGAGGCGTCCTTCGACGAGCCACCGGCCTTCGGCGACCCCCGCTTCGGCAACTACGCCACCTTGCGGTGCGGCCTGAGCTACGAACGACATCGCGCCGACTGGTGCCGATGGATGCTGGCCCAGCTCGGACGGTCAGGAGAGCGGCCGATTGGACGGTGACACGCCCGCCCGGGTCGTGCGCGCGCCTACGAACCATCGGGATCGGGGTAACCGGTTGATCAAGCGGGCGGTGGCGAATAGCCTGCCCGTTCTGATCACCTCACCCCAACGGACGGAGACGTACATGAGGGCAAAGGCCGTGCTCGCGGCGACAGTTCTGGCCACCGTCTCTCTGCCGCCCCAGGCATACGCGCAATCGGCCCGCTTACCGGCCTGCCCGCTGCTCTTCGGGCACGGCGGCTACCCCACCGGCGCGAACCCATGGGACAGGGACCAGATACGCCAGCCCAACAACCCGGCCGCGCTGAACGACCAGAAGACGTGGGGCGCCGGCGGGGTGGAAGGCGACGTCCAGCTCACCCAGCAGGGCACCAAGGCCGTCATGTGGCACAACACCTCCACCAACGGGCTGACCGGCGTCAAGAAGAACATCACCGACATCTGGTGGACGGCAGGCAGCGACAATCTGCGTGACCGGAGCATCGCGCGCGGCCCGTACACGGGAGAGCAGGTCAATACGCTGAGGCAGTGGCTCGACCAGGTACGCTCCCGCGGCCTGGTCGCCCTCCTGGAGATCAAGCCGGAGACCAGAGCCATCCTCTCCGACCCCGCGTACACGGCAGCCGCCTGGAAGGAGATCTCCGACCCGATCAAGGAACGCCAGGCGTCGCAGCGCATCCTGGTCTACTCCACCGACTCCTGGGTCCAGGGCGAGCTGGCCAGGCGCCACCCCACCCTCCTCAAGGGCTCCGAGGCCCGCTGGACCGACAGCGTGGCCTGGCAGGAGCCGCCGGCCGCGTGGAGCGGCAACGTGGGCCGTTGGCAGGAGGTGTTGAATCAGGCGCCGAAGAGCGTGATGACGAACTACACGAAGGAGTATCGGGCCTGGCTCAAGGGCAAGTGCGCCTGACTCGCCTCCGCCGGCGGTCGTGCCGGTCAGCGGCAGACGTCGCGCTCGGGAGCGCGCATCATCCCTCGGACGGCATCTCTTGCCGTTTCCAGTTCGGGATCTCCCAGGCGGCTACAGCTCCTGGGGCAGGGGACAGCTCCGGCGGCCCTCTTGACCAGACTGATTGGATGCCCATGGGATGCGCCGACTACGTGCGGAACATCTCTCCCAGCCGCTTTTCCGTCAGGTAGTCCCCCGATACTCCCAGGCCATGTTGGTGCTGGCGAAGCAGTTCGGCCGTGCGGGAGGCATCGTCTCGTCTGCCGAGCTGCAGCTGCAGGCGGATGATCCGGAAGTAGGTCTCCTCGGTGTCAGGATCAAGCCTTCTCGCCCGCTCCAGCGCGGCCAGCGCCCGTTCCGCGTCTTCCTCGGCGAGAAGTTCCGCCAGTTGGGCCAGGACGTCGGCCTGAGACCGGGTCAGCGGATAGCGCTGGTCCTCGACCCATTCCGCCGTAAGGCCCTGGGCCAGTTCGCCCGTGCACAGCTCTGCGGCTTTGGCCAGCGCGGCGGAGCGGTCTGCCGGGCCCGAGGCGATTTTGGCTTCTTCGAGCGCGGCCTCGTACTCCCAGAGGTCGACGCTGATCAGTCGCGGGTCAAGGCGATAGATCGCCGAATCCTTGGTGGTTGAGGCGCTGATGAAGGGTGCCTTCTTCGGGTCCGTGCTCTTGTAGCCGGTGGCTGTGACAAGCGCGCTTCGGAGATGGCGGAGGGCATTGTGAATGTCCTTGCCGTCATCGTCTGGCCAGAGCGCGGCGCTCAGTTGATCTCGAGTCACACCGCTGAAGTGCAGGGCCAAATAGGTGAGCGTGTTCAGTTGCAGCCAGCTCAAGGACAGCGGTTGTGCCCGGGCGCAGACGTGGACCATGGGGTGGCCCAGGACGGTCAGGCGGACGAGGGAAGGGCCTGACCAGCTGGATTTGCCGTCCTCACGCAGACGTTCCGCAGGGGCGTCTTCCGGCTGCGCTGAGGCGAGTTGCAGTACGTGAGCTGCGGCTTCATCCGCCGTGATGTTGAACAACAGCGCGTCTGCGAAGCGGTCGGAACATCGTCCCTCGGCCGTCTCCACGGAATGCGTATCGGAGACCAGCAGGGTGGCACCATCTGGCCAGGAGCCCAGGAATAGGGCGCCAACTCCTGCGCTCTGCCCGGACGTAAGGGGTGCCGTTACGTGCTCGTGCACCTCGTCGTCGAGCTCGGTGACGAGCAGCACCACAGGCAGTGACTCGCCCGGATCCGTCTTCCGCAGTTCGTCCACTCCGGAGGAGTCCCGTTCGAGCACCATCCGCCTGCGCAGAAAGAACGTCTCCTCGAAGTGCCGCAGTGCGCTCTCATGTGACTCGACGAGCACCAGTCCGGACAGCGTCGCGGCGACATGGTTCAGATCGGGCATGGTCAGGCCGAAGAGCTTCTCGGCCAGGCCCGTGCACATGATGATCTCGGTGCGGTAATTGTTCGACTGCCGGAGCAGGTCAACGGCCAGGTAACGCAGAACGTCGAGGGATCCGGGGCCGGTGAACCCCATGCCTGGGCCTTCGAGGTTCACGTACACGGGGTGACCGTCGGGGGTTTCGCCGAGTTGGGCCTGCTTCGGGACGTCGATGGAGTGGGAGCGTCGTATCAACTCGCCGTCGGTGGGCATCGGTTGTTCCTGCTGGGCGACGGTCTGGCGATGGAGACGATGGAGTTCGCGTATCTCGGGCGGAGGTTCAGGCTCAGGGGTGATCGTCACCGCTTCATGAGATTCAGGTGGTTGGCGACGGCGGCGGCGATGAAGCCGGCCGGCGATGAACGCGGTGCTGATCCCGGCGACGTACGCCGCCGCGACCAGGGAGCCGGACGAAAGCTGAACGCTGTCCGCGCGGTGTTCAGGTGCGGCGTGTGCGCTCGTCGGCTGTGCGCGTGATTCGGGTGAGGGACTCGGCGTGGGATCGGCCTCGGTCGCGGCCGGTGGGTCGGCAGCCAAGTTCGTAGAGGAGGGCTCGGAGCGCTTGTGGGGAAGGTGGAGATTCCAGCCGGGCTGGATCACGCCCGGGTTGGTGAACGTGTGTCCGCCTGGCTGTTTGGAATGGGCATTGAGCTTCCAGATTTTCGGCCATCGGCGTGGGCTGCCGAGTTCCTCATCGGCGATCTTCCACAGGGAGTCCCCCTGCTGCACCTCATAGACCTGTGAGTCATCATCAGCGACCTGACCCAGGGGGTGCAGGGGTGCCATGGAGACCACGGGTGGAGGTGTAGCGGCGTTGCCCACGCCTGGGGCCAGGACGGCCAGCGTCGCCGATGCAACCAGGTACGAGGCCAGGCGGTGCATGCCCGACAGCCCGCGGAATCGAGGCGAGAAGTGCCGGCCCCGTGCCTTGGCGACGATCTCAAGGAGCACCGAGAAGCTGAAATGGCCCCAGGCGAGCCAGAGGAGCAGTTTCAAGGCGGCGACGAAGAGCGTGCCGTTGTCCGGTTCGGCCAGAATGTTCGCGATCTGCTCCAGGGTGGGGAGCTGATCCGGAAATGGGGAGCCGCCGAGCGTGTAGAGCAGGACAGGCAGGCCCAGCATCACCGCGAGCAGGACCACGTACGCGACCAGCGCGCGCAAGAGACGGAGCATCATCAGCGATTCGGCCCTTCTATCCCGCCGATCAGGTCGGCATCGGCGTTGGCGGTCATCGACACCGAGGGCAGGCCCACCAGGTGAAGCAGCCAGGTCGGCTTGGTCACGGTGACGCTGACCCGGACGGAGGCGGGGCCGGAGATGGTGACCTTGCCTTGGTGACCGCTGCCGGACAGGTGCGCTTGGGCGGCGCGTACGGCAGCGCCGCGGTCGACGACGAGGTCGTCGCCTCGGTAGGCGGCCGCACGATCGATCAGTCCAGCGCCGGCTCGGGCGGCTTCCTCAGCGACGCCGACCGCTTCCCACCCAGCCCGGAGCTTGTTCCCGACGTCGACGACGAGCCCGATGAAGAGCAGCAGCACGGTGATGAGGACAAGGGCGTACGGGGTGATCGAGCCTCGCTCAAGATCCCGTTCCGGCATGCGTCACCTTCCCCTTGAGCGATAAGGGTCCAGCGGGCTGGTCGAGGTGGCCTGCCGCTCGACGCTGCCTGGGAGCCCGGGAAAGGTGACATCCGCCAGAGGTACGGTGCAGGACACCGTCGCCGATACATCGCCTGGCTCGCCGACTGGGCGGCTGAAGCCCTTGGTGCTGATCTTGACCTTGATCGACGTACAACTCACCGCTTGAGCGTCTACGGACGCGCGAGCGCTGGCCTCCGCGCTGGCCTTGGCCGCGGTGGCGGTGCGGGCGATGGAGGCCTGGCGGGCGGCGTCCCGGGCGGCGGCCTCGACGGCGGCGCCGGCGATGGTGATCCGGCCGGCGGCGACGCCGAACAGCAGGAGCAGCATGATGGCGGCGATGGCGAGGATGGCCTCCACGGTGACGCTGCCTCGCTCGCTCATGTCGCCTGCTCTGGCGTGGTGAAGCGTTCGACGGCTCCGGCGGCCTGCTCGACGATCTCGATGGAGGGCAGGAACGGCACGAGGGACAGGGACTGGCCGCGGACGGTGATCCGGACCGTGGCGGCGTCGCCAGTGCTGGTCGTGCTGATCGAGGTGAGCAGACCGCTGGCGGTCTGCTCGGCGTAGCGCTTGGCCAGAGCTGCGCCAGAGGTGTGGTCGGCGTCGTGAGCGCGTGCGGCCCGGACGCCGCGTTGGGCGGCGGCGAGCGCGACCGACTGCGCGAAGAACAGCAGGCAGACCTGCATGCAGGCGAGGACGGCCAGCAGCAGCACAGGCAGGGCGATCACTGCCTCGGCGGTGACGCTGCCTCGTTCACGACTTCGCACGGAACGCCTGCCTACAGGTTGATGGACTTCGCCTTGTCGATGATCTTCGCGGTGACGATGCCCATGACCGTGACCGCCACCAGCACCAGCGCGGCGATAATGATCATCGCTTCTGCTGACATGGCACCCTTCTCAGGGTCTTTGCGGATCCGTTCCAGGCGGTCCAGGAACAGCGCGGTGACGGCCTTGTAGTAGGCAGCTTCCGGTGGCAGGAGCTTGGACATGATTGCTGCCCTTTCAGATCATGATGCGGTGGATGGCGGGGAAGCAGACGAGCACCAGGAAGCCGAAGATGGACACGCCGATGGCGATCGGCATCTCGCTGGTACGGCTGTTGGCCCGGGCGCGGGCGTCGGCCAGCGCGGCCGTCCGCATCGACTGGGCCTTGGCCAGAAGCGTGGACAGAACGCGGGTCCCTTCGGACCCGGCGTCCTCGGCAATGTCGGCCAGCTCGGTCAGCTGAGAGATGCCGACGCGCTCGCCGAGTGATCCGAGTCCGTGCCAGGGCTGTTCGCCGGCGCGCTTGGCGTGCTGGAGCACTTGGGCGATCTGGCCGAAGACCCACCCCTGGCAGATATCCACAGGCGCCTGCAGGGCCTGTGGAGGACCGGCGCCTGCGGCACGCTCCAGTGCCACCATGTCCAGGTAGGTCGCCAGGGCGGCCTGGAACTCCTGGCGGCGCTCGTGCGCCTGACGCCGGGCACTGATGTCAGGGATCAGGACGAAGAGCAGGGCGAGCACGACACCGACGCCCGCGGGGACGGCCCAGGGCAGGGGCAAGCCGCTGAGCGTGCACAGCAGGTTGAGCGGGACCGGGAGGAACAGGCCCGCCAGGAGGAAGACGATCCGTTGCAGGGTGAAGCGTTCCACGCTGATGCCGAGCAATGCGAGGTCGCCGCGCGGAATCGGCAGGCGGACGAGCCGGCTTCTGAGCCAGTCCGCTCGTCGAGGCGCAGGAGCGCCTTCGAGCCTGGCGAGCGCCGCGTTGAGCCGCGGCGGGCCGGGCATCAGCTCGTGGGCCACGATCACCAGGCCAAGGGTGACCAACGCTCCCGAAATGCCGGCGAGAAGGTTCATGGCTTCTTCCCCTCGGGGTTCAGGAACCGGTGGCCTGGGGCGGCGTTGCCGAGCCGGTGGAGCCAGAGCAGCGTCACCCCGTAGAACAGCGCCACGACCGCCAGCACGACCTGCCCGAGCGGGGTGCCGAAGGGGGCGACGTAGTTCTTCTGGAAGACGGCCAGAGCGCTGAAGACCCCCAGGATGCCGATGATCCAGCGCACCGTGGTGCGGTGCTCGGCGCGCGCCGCCTCCACCTCCCGCCGATCCGCCACATCCTTCGCGACCAGCTCGGCGAGCTGCTGCAGCACGGAGCTCGCACCGCGACCGCGACGGCGCGCGACCAGAATGAGCGCAGCGGCGATCCGGTCACCGATCGGGTCGTCCACTTCGTCGGCGAACAATCGGAGCGCCTCCTCGGTCGGCATCCGCGTGACGCGAAGCCGCCGGGCCAGCGCGGCCACCGGAGCGGCGATCGCCGGCGCGACATTGCGGGCGGCGCTGTGCTCCAACGCCTGCTCCAGGGCGCGGCCGGCGACCAGCAGATCGGCCAGTCGGCGGGTCCATTGCGCCAGGGCTTCCAGCTTGCGGATGCGTTCCTTGGCCGAGCGGCCGGTCACCGCTTTGGGCAGTGCGAATACGCCAACGCCGACGGCCACGGCCGCCACCGGCCAGCTCGTCATGGCGAAGACGACGGCTGCCGCGAGTATGGCCACGATGCCCATCCGGTAATGGGCAGCGAGCACCGTCAGAACCCCGCTCCACCGGGAGGGTGGGCGTACGGGCTGATCTGAGGTTGGTGTGCGCAGCGCGGCGATGATCCAGACCACGCCGCCCAAGATCATGGCAACGCTGAGCGCAGCGAGCAGGGCGTTGATGTTCACCGGGGCTCCCAGCGGGCGGATATGGGATCCAGCAGAGCGGGATCGAAGCCCGCCGCCTTCAGGCGCGGCAGGCATTGCGGAGTGATGTCGGGTACGGCCCGGCCGCCAGGACCTGCGGGCCGGTAGAGGTGGTTGCGGCTGGGCAGTTCGCTGTCGGCCGGCGGCAGAACCTCCAGGACCTCGGAGACGAAGCGGGTGTTGGTCGACGGGTCCAGGCGCAGGTGGACGACCAGGTCGATGGTCTGGCCGGTGTTGAGGTGGATGACGGCGGGCGGGGTCTGTGAGCCGACGCCCCTGGTCCACAACATGACGATCCGGTTGAAGATCTCCTCGGTGCCGTCGGCGTGGATCGTGCACATGGAGCCGGGATGTCCGGTGTTCATCGCCTCGAACATCGGCACGATCTCATCCGCTCGCACTTCACCGACGATGATCCGCTT
Organism: Nonomuraea insulae; assembly: GCF_042656245.1. Classification (NCBI taxonomy): domain Bacteria; kingdom Bacillati; phylum Actinomycetota; class Actinomycetes; order Streptosporangiales; family Streptosporangiaceae; genus Nonomuraea; species Nonomuraea insulae. Next base: position 598,350 of record NZ_JBHSPA010000045.1, on the reverse strand, counting down.
GATGTTCTTGCGCAGCGAGTGCGGGATCAGGTCGTCCAGTCCGATGCCGCCCGCGCCTTCGGAGTTGGCCTGCCGGGCCTGGAAGGCGATCACGTTCTGGTGGCGGTGCGTGAGCTTGTCGAGGAACAGCTCGTAGTCGGACTCCAGCGTGGCCAGGCGTTCGGCGGGATGGATCTCTGAAGCGAGCGCGCGCAGGAGGGTGGTCTTGCCGGCCGCGGTGCCGCCCGTGATGACGATGTTGAGTCGGGCCAGCACAGCAGCGCGCAGGAAGCGGTAAAGGCTGCGATTGATCGTGCCGAGCTTGAGCAGGTCGTCCAGGGTGACGTCGACCAGCCGGTGACAGCGGATACTGGCGCACGGCCGCGGCGTGACGGACATCGTGGCGCTGAGCCGTACGCCCACGCCCTCGTCCCCGTCAGCTGGCCTCAGTGCGGCGTTGAGCAGCGGGTTCGCCGCCGAGAACTCCCGCGGGTTGTAGCTCTTGTGCAGCGCCCACATCTGGATCATCTTGATCAGGTCATCGTCGCTGCTGGCGATGGCCGGCCCACGATGGCACGAGCCGTCGTTGTAGGTGATCCACACCTGGTCGCAGCCGTTGAGGTCGATGCTCTCCACGCGACGATCTCTGATGTACGGAGTGAGCACGCCCAGCTCGAACCGTTCGTCGACCACCGCCTCGACCAACCGCCGCTGCGCGGTGAAGCTGACCACCTTGCCGGCGGCCACCTGCTCCTGCACCCACCGCTGTACCTGCGTCTGGACGACCTGGAGAGCCGCCTTCCGGTCTTCGGTGTCCTTGAGGTCGTCAGCGATCGAGGTCGTGATCGCCAGCACGGCCTCGCGGAATGCGCGCTCTTCCCCGAAGGGTACGGCTGGATCGCTCGTCTTCCGGGGCGGCCACGAGTCGCTCATCCACCCACCGCCGCCGTCGCGGCCAGACGCCGCCTCATAGCGGCACCCAAGGCAGAAGCACCACGCACCAATGGCGACCGATGGAAGGACTTCCTCGCCGGCATGCCATCGGAGAACACCGCGGCGGACCTGGCGTCATCGGGAATCCACCCCAGCACCGGCAGGTCGTACAGCGCGCCGCTGACCTCCTTGAGAGAGTACGGACCGTTGCCCACCACGCAGAGCTCAACCGGGACATCCCTACCAACGTGACGGCCCAGCGCATCGAGACGTGGACGGGCCTGGGCGACATGGCGGAGGGTGGGCTGCAACAGCATCACCGCCAGGTCCGAGGCGGCGATTAGGTTCATCGGAGTATCAGCACCCCCGATCTGGCCCACGTCGACCACCACGTCCGCCTTGTCCTGCGCCGCCTTCAGGAACGCGGCGATGGTGTCCCAGGCACCATCAAGTTGAATCAGGTGGCGGGGATCACGCAGGCCCGGCAACAGCAGCCACCTGCGGACCTCTTGATCCAATGCGACGACGTACCGCCACAGAACCGCCGGATCCGGATCATGAACGGCGCCCAGCGCCAGCTCCAGCAGGCCCGACTCATGCCCTTCCATGCACCCGGCAAGTAGCCCCTGCAGGACATTGCCGCCCTTCGGATCGCACTCGGCCAGCAGCGCCCGCCCCTGCCACGTATAGGTCACCGCCAGAGCCGTCGTCGTCACACCGGGCGAACCGCCCGCGCTCATCAACGTGTACATCGCCATTCACGGTCTCCTCGGCATGAGCGCCAAGGCGACCTGCCCATCCGCGGCCAACGGACCAAGCCGGGGAGCGTCGCTCCTGTTCACCAAGACATCGACCACCATCAGACCGTCGTTGTCCGGACCTTTCGTGTGATCCACCACGGCCTCAATCCCGACCGGCTCCTTGACGCTGGGTACGGCGGGGTTCTCCGGCCGCAACATGACGAAAAGCCGATCACCTGGCCGGAGCCCGCGCGCAGGCAGACGGCTCGGCTTGACCGCGATGGGGACGAGCTGCTGCTCCGCCGACGGCGTGACCTGATCGGTGAGCATCCTGCGCTGGAGCAACGTGCCGCTCATCAAGTCAGCCGCCGCCCTCATGCCCATGACCTTCGGCAAGTCCTGACCGCTCAGCATGGCGACGGTCTGGTCGCCGCCGACCATGGCCGTGGACACGTTCGCCTCAGTGATGGGTTGCCCGAGCACGACATCACGGGTGACGACGAGAACCTCATCACGATTGCTCAGGCGATTCACCGTCTGAAAGGCCACGACCATGCCGCCGACAATCGTCAGCACGCCCAGAACGAGTGAACTGCGGCGGCGTTGCCGTGGCTGCGGCAACACCCTGGGAGCCTGCACCGCAGGCGCGTCATCACCGCGACTCTGACCTAGCTCTGTCCTGGGACCCGTCACGAGTTCCCCCCAACCAGCGCCGGAGCCTCGCCGATCCGCAGCGGGAAGGCCATCGAGGTGGTGATCGGAGCGAGCGCGCCACCGGCACTACCCGATCCGGTCCAATGAGCTGACCAGGTCACCGACACCTTCACGTGGTACCGCGAATCCGGCAGTCCCGCGCTGGACTGGGTGAACACATGCGTGCACTCGTCGTTCTGGTCGTCAGGGCTTTTCGCCTTGTCGTACGGCACGCCAGGGCCCGAACAGGTCAGCGTCGTCTGGCCTTCCCCAGGTCGGATGGTCAGCTTGGTCGGCGTCGCGGTGACCTCGGCCCAGACGGGGCCGGCGGTGGCCTTCTTGCTGATCGCACGCCACTGGCCCGGCTCGGCCCAGAAGAATTGCCGCAACCCTACGTATCCGTCCTTGTTTCGAGGCGGGGCAGTAGAGATCTTCGGCTCTGGGGGAGTGAGCTGGCGCAGGGCCCGCTCCATCAACATCTCCGGCGTTATGGCTGGCTCGCCTGGATCAGCTGGGCTGACGGCATTGAAGACGTTCTCCTTCCCGTCGGGCCCGTCATCGCACTGGACGTAACGGATCTGGTTCTCTCCCGGGATGCTGTGGCAGTTGGTCAACGCTCCGCCTCCGCCTTGAGCGCTTCGAGCAGTGGGGCCACCTGCTTCGGTGCTTCTGTGAACGCCATAGGTGATCCAGTTGCCACCCATACGTGTTGCGCCGTTGTCGTCCTTCGCAGGTGCACCGGCCAGGATGAGGAGGAGAGGACTCAGGGCGACGACGGCTTGCATGTCGCCTCCTTCATGCTCAACGCCGTCAGCCGCCAACCTCCGTCGGAGGACCGTTCCAAGGTGGCCTCGACGATCGCGCTGGTCTTGGAGTCCGCGGTCTCTGGAATCAGCTGATGCGTACGCCGATCTGCCATGGCCGCCCGGGACATGTCAAGGCAGTCGGTGATCTCAGCGTGCCGGCCACCCACTCGGACTTCCTTGATCCGTGGAGCGGCTTGACCGTATGGTTCACGCCCCTGCCTGACCAGGTCTCGGACACCCTCAACTAGATGATCGAGGTACCCGCCCTGCGCGTACGGCTGCAATAGCGTACGAGCCTTGTCAGGAGACGACCTTCCGGCTTCGGCCAGGGCCGGCCAGTACGCGGAGTATGACTCGACGACAAGGTCATGTGGTCGAGCACGCGTTTCAGGAGTCGCTGTCGTGCTGGAGGCAGCGATCGGGGACCGCGGAAGGTCGGTGGCGCTCGGCGTTTGGCAGGCGGCCACCGCCATGGGCACGAGCAGAAGCGCTCCAGTGCGACCACGAATCACCGCGAACTCCTACGAATTGACTCTGCGCATCTATTTGAGCGCGAAGAGTAGCGTAGGGTTTGGTCAAGCCTTCATCAAGGCCAAGAGCAGCACAAACTCTGAGTGGTGATGGTTCTGCGGGCCCCGCCCAGGTGGGAAGGCGGAGCGTTGGCAGGCCCGCAGCGAACTGTGGGCCTGCCGTGTGCATGACCGCTGAGTTCTTACTCTGGCTGAGGGCCGACCGCGACTGGCTGCTCGGTCGCGGTGTTTGCTACGACGCGGTTGCCGCTCCTTCGCATACACGGTCATCCCGTCGTGTATGGCATCAAGGCAGCAAGTATGGAACCGGCAGTTCTTCCTCTGCTGACGTCAGCTTACGGCAGTCGGGACAGGCTCCGAATGCCGCCGAGACGAACGGAAGAACGTACTCATTGAGTCTGCGTACCTTGATCCCGCAGAGACCGGTGTCCTCCTTGGGCCAAACCGCATGTCGGATGAGGATGTCATCAGGGCCTGTGACGCCGAGCCGGAGTTCGCCCATGCCCACGGGCGCGACGAAGCACCCCTCATCCACCACGGCAGGGGTCAGGTCGTTCCGGTTCACCGACCAGCGCCGTACTCCGCCGAACGCCTCGTCCAACTCCACCAGAGCGACCAGCCCGGTCCGCATCAGGCACAGGACCCTCCCGCAGCGGCCGATCAGTCCAGGGCCGCCTTCGCGCGTTACGCCCGCGCTGTGCTCCAATTGGAAGATCACGACCCGGCTGCCGTACTCGACACGCCCGCCCCCGGTCATGGGCTCCCCACTTGTACTGCCTGCGTACCCGACGGTCGAGTGGCGAGAGGATCGACGACACCGTTCATCACGCCTCCACCGCGCTCACGGGCATGCCCAGCGCGGCGACGGGCGGTGCAACGTCCATCGTGAACACTTCGGCCCACACGGCCATCCCGCCGAGAGCGTCCTCCCGCACACCCCAGCGAGCCGACAACGCCGCGACTATGCTCAGTCCCCGGCCTGAGCAGGTCGCAGGACTGGATTTCCGCATCTTCGGGGCCTGTGTCGCACCCTGATCGATCACCGCGACAGCGGCAATGGCGTCACCTATTTGACCGATCTCTATCGTGACCAGGCCGCCGGACAGGCCGGAGACGGTGTACGACACAGCATTCGTAACGAGTTCGCTGATGACGGTGACCACATCGTCCACGTTCTGATGCCCGGCTTGTCTCAGTACACGGGCGACGCAGTGGCGGGCCACCGAGACCGATTGCGGGATGCCTGGAAGCACCAACTCGGCAAGGAATCCTTCGTGCACCGTGCCACACTCCGATCCGCGCTTGGTCATTTGCGCGTCGTGGTCCTGTTCCCGGCCAGGAAGAGGGCGTTCTGTGAGCTTCCGTCCGGTCTGATCTTGGGCAGCGGCTTGTACGTGCCGCGACCGGAGTGGGGCAGCATGAACAGGCCAGATTCGGGTTCGATGGGGCAGCAGCACACCGGAGGGGCCGCGGCTGCCGGGCGTCTGTGGATGGGATGCGGCCCCTCGCATCGCGGTCCTTGGTTTCCGCGATTGTCCCCAAGGCGAGGGACCGCCCCTGGCAACGACCAAGCGAACGGGGGGTCGCCGTGATCGTCACCGCGTGGGTGACCGACCGAGTTCTTGAAGAACCGGTCGGCCGCCAGGTCTGGAGAGTGTGTTGAGCTTGACCGCGTTATCACTCAGCGTTTGCCAGTGAAATCATCGGCGCTGCTACCCCACAAGCAGCCGGTCGGACGGCGCGGAAGGTCCCTGTGAGCCGCTCGGGTTAGGGCTTAGGTCGAGGTGGCACCACGGCGACACGACGCTCATTTGCGGACGGCCGGTGGCTTCCCAGCGCTCGCCAGACGGTCGATCCACGATCGCCAGTCCCTCGCCTGCTCGGTGTGCGGGCTCGGAGCCTGTACCAGGATGCACGCGCAGCCGAATAATGCCGAGTTCCTGACGTTTGGTCAGTATGGGTGGATATATCACCGTCGCCTCCTGCTTCTCGATCACCGGCCGTGCCCCTTATGCGAAGAATGTTGAGCACCCGGTACACGCCCGTTCGTCTTTTCGTGTGTGCTCGACGCCGCATTGAGGCCGCCTGAAGAAACCATCTCAGAAATCCCCTGCTCGTAGGGGTAATAAGAAAGCACTTCCCAGGCACGATCCAGGTGTGCTACTACACATGCCATGTGTATTTCTTGTGCGCCATCAGGAAGGAAGGCTTTCCGCCGTGCCAAATGCTGATCCAGAACTTGCCCTCAAAGCTCCAAAGGCAGAATTTGGCATTCATCTCCGCAAATACCGCAAAGTCGCTAGAAAGCGGCAAAGGGACCTTGCTGCGATGCTCGGCTGGTCGGTATCGAAGATCAGCATGGTGGAACGGGGAGAACGCCCGGCCGACGAAGCCTTCGCCCGCGCCGCCGATGGCGCACTGGACGCGGCTGGCGAACTGTTCGCGCGCTGGCGCGAAACCATCGAACATTCCACGCGCTGGCCGGTCTGGCTTGCCCGGCTGGCGGAGATCGAGCAGCAGGCAGACACACTGCGTCTGTGGCAGCCTCTGATCGTGCCTGGCATGCTGCAGACTCCGGAGTACGCGCGAGCCATCTTCTGCGGCAAGCCCGCCACCATCCCCGAGGAGGTCGAGCAGAATGTTGCGGCACGCATGGAGCGCCAGCGCGTTCTGTATCGGGACAACGGGCCTACGGTATGGGTGATACTGGACGAAGTGGTTCTTGGTCGGCCGATCGGTAGCGAGACGGTGATGGCTGAGCAGATGGCGTACCTTGCCGCAATGGACGAGCATCCTCGCATCAACGTCCGCGTACTGCCGCACAGCTCTTGGTTGACCACTGGCCTGCAAGGAGCGTTCGTTCTCGCTAGCGGGCCGGGGATGCCGGATATGGCCTACTTGGAGTCGATCACGCTCAGCCAGGTCACTGCCGACGCGGAGCGGATCCGAGAAATCAAGTCAAGGTACGAAATGTTGCACAACGAGGCCCTGCCTCGACGGGCCTCACTCCAGTTGATTGGGGAGATGTCAGAGAAGTGGACGAACTGACCGCAAAGCTGCTCGAAACCGCCATATGGCGCAAGGCCACCCGCTCCGGCGAGGCCGGCGACTGCATCGAAGTGGCTCCCTTAAGCGACGGTCGCGTGGGTCTGCGCGACTCCGAGAATCCCGAACAGCTTCCGTACGTTTTCTCCCCATCCGTCTGGGCGGCCTTCGTCGACGGGACGAAAAAGGGTGAGTTCGACTTCTGATAACCTTCTACCAGCGATAGCAAGAACGGGCTTCGGCATGCCGAGGCCCTGCCTTGTATTTGGACGCCCCGGTCGGAGCGAGCAGGTCACTCTGCACGGCCAAGGCTACCGCCGACGTCGAGGTCACTGAGCACCTCAACAACGAAGAGCAGGTACCCCTCCTCCTCAGTCGCGGCAACGACCGGACGAACGCGACCCTCGAGCAGACAGGCACCGACTTGCTCACTGGGGTGCCAGTTCGCACCCGATCGTCGGTGCCAGTTCGTCGCGACCGGCTGCGAATGTCAGTGACGGTCGCCGACTCAGCGCGGGAGGCAGGCAGGGTGGCGGCTGCTTCGCCGCTCACACCGAGCCCCACGATCAGGACCGGTGTCCACGCTTCGGGGTGAGCCCCGCCGCTCTTCTGTCAAGTTCAAGAGGCCAAAGACGGTCGGCGTCTTCTCCCAGATCGCTGGTCTGTTGGGCCGGTTCGCTGAAGCGGGTACATAGCCATGCGACCCAGGGCCAGCGTGGCGTACCTCCTGCCGAGGCCGCGCCGTAGTAGCCGCCGTCAGGGCTGGAAGGGAGTTCCATCAGACCTTCCCCGGGGCCGCCGAGGTGCTGCTGTGGCTGAGCAGCGCCCGCAGCCAGTCTTCGGCGTGATCCACAGCCGCGGTCAGAGCGTGCTCGTAGGCCTCAGGCAGACGCCCGGCTCCGAGGCCTGCAGCGGTGATCACGGCGCCGAGGTTCTGCTGCTGCTGGTCAGTCATGTGGGGGCGCATCCCCTGGTGGCCGAGGACGTCGCGGGCGGCGTAGGCGTCGGTGGAAGGCACCTCGACAAGCGCTACGCCCAGACGGGAGGCAGATGACGCAGATTGGCGGGCGGTCAGGTCGAGCGCGGTCAGACCGAGCCGGGCCCGGAAAGCCGCCGTCATCGGTTCATGTTGGGTGACCAGAGACAGTGCCTTCTGCACGACATGGTCCAGTTCCTCCGGTGGGGTGATGGTGTCGGGAGGGCGGCAGGCGATGCGCAACAGCGCCGCGACGGTGCGCTCCCACGGCTCCGCAGGGACGGCGGCGTCGATCATGGCGGCGGCCTCGCCGGGGAGTCCCTGTTCCATCAGCGCCATGATCTTGATTTGGCGTCCGTCGAGCAGCCGGTCGCCGATGCCGCGGTGGGCGGCCATGGCGTCGGCGGCCTCGCTCCAGCGGCCTTGCTGGGCAAGGGCTCGGGCCCCGTCGATGAGCAGAGCGATCCACAGCTCCATGCAGAGCGCGCGGTGGCCGTCGCGGCTGTGGATCAGCGGCGTCAGGTCAACGTCGTGGCCGTGGATGACGGTGGCGCTGCGCTGCTGGGCGGCGCGGTAGAGCTGGTCGAGCACCTCGTAGGCGGCTTTGCCGTCGCCTTCGCGGATCAGCAACCGGGAGATGTTGATCAGCGGCATCAACGACATGACCGCGCTCTCCTGGTCGAGCCTGCCGCCCTCGGCGAAGATCTTGTGCTGTCTCCAGCACAGATCTGCGGCCAGGTCGGGCAGTCCGGCGTCGGAGGCGATGAGCGCGGAGATGTTGAGGACCCCGCAGGCGCGGGCCACCAGGTCGTGGTGGTCGGCGCCTGCGGGTTCGATGCTCAGCGCGGTGAGATCGGCGATGCGCGCGGCCAGGGGCTTGCCGGGCGGTTTGGTACGGCAGACCAGCGGGATGCGGGCGGCGATCGCAGGGTTCATCACGACGCTGCTTCCCCTCTACGGCCAGTCGACGACGAGCCGGCTCGCGGGCTTGTCGATGATGAAGCGCGGGTCGGCCGCCTTGAGCTGGTCACGGCTGTCGCCGGTGGCCATGCGGAAGCCGGGGGCGGGAGCGTGGTTGCCGTAGTCGCGCTCCCATTCCTCGATCGCGGTGGCGACCTGCTCTGCGAGGACGGCGGCGCGCGGGCCGTGGCCGATGACGCCGATCGCCCAGAAGCGCCCCTCGGTGTCTTCTCCTTCGCGGATGGTCAGGTAGGCCAGGGTGTCGCCGTCGAGCGCGGCCATCGAACCCCACGCGAAGTGCGGGGTGAACCCGGCCCGCCGGCCGGGCATCCGGGACAGCCCGTTCGGCAGGACGCAGGCCAGCCACAGATACAGCCACTGCCACGGGTCGCCTTGCCGGAACTTCACCCCGGTATAGACCGGGCGGGCGGGGGTGTCCAGGATCGCCGGCATCGCCTCGCGGTCGACGAGCTGCTCGCTGAAGGTCTCCAGGTGGACGTCGCCTTGCCCGGCTATCTGGACGCGCGTGTAGAGGTCGTCGCAGATGCCCTTGCGCAGCGGCACGAAGGTCGCCATCTCACACGACACGCTCTTCCAGGTGTCGCCGTCGCGTTCGAAGGCGAAGCTCCGGGAGATGCTGCCGCGGATGCGCATGGGGATGACCAGGCGGCCGTCGGGGGCGAGCTGGTCAAGCACCTGCGTGGGGATGTCGCCGGCGCCCACGGTGAACTGGATGCGGTCGAAGGGGGCGTGCTCCGGCAGCCCGGCCGCGCCGTCGCCGAGCACGGCGCTCACGTTGCCGGCCCCGGCGGCTTGCAGGTGGGTGCGGGCGGTGTCGACGAGGTCGGTGTCGACGTCGATCGTCCACACCCGGCCGGCCGGGGCGACCAGGTGGCCGAGGAGTGCGGCGTTGTAGCCGGTGGCCGCCCCGGCCTCCAGGACGTTGTGGCCGGGGCAGGCGCCTACCTGCTCCAGTTGGGTGGCGACGATGGACGGCGCGGAGATGCAGGAGATCATCTCGCCGCCGGCGTCGTGCTTGATCGGCACGGCGTCGTCGACATAGGCGGCCTCGACGTCGGTATCGGGATGAACATGTGGCGCTCGACCGCGCGGAACGCCTCAATGACCTGCGGGGTGCGCAGGTGGCCGGAGTCGATGTACTTGGCCACCATTGCTTCGCGCAGCTTGGTGGGGTCGACGGTGGTGCTGATGGCGGTCTCCATCCTGGTGAAGGCGGGGGTTACTGGTGCCGCCCGGCTGATAGAGGCGGCCTCCGGTTCGGTATCTCCGAAGGCGGCTTGCCAGCCCAGCCAGGCTGCCGCGGCTTGCTCGGCCACGGGCGTGTTGTTCCGGTTGAACGCGAAGATCGCGTGGTGGGCGAGGACGGCGCGCAGACCGCGCTTCAGCTGCCCCTCCTTGGCGAAGCGGGCAAGGCGGCGGCCGGCGTCCTCGAACGCGGTCACGCGCTCGACCCAGCCCGGTTCGGGGCAGGGCCGCTGGGCCGCGTCGACGTTCATGAGGCGCCGCATCGTGGTGATCGCCGCCGCCCGGCGGGTCTCGGCGGGCGGCTCGATCGGCGGACGGAGGTCACCGATCTTCGCCCACACGTCGCCGACCTCGAACGGGTCAAGCCCAGCTGCCCGGTACATCGAGGACAGCAGCAGGATGCACCGTTCTCTGCTGTCGGGGCTGCCGGTCTCGGCCAACGCGGCGGGGCTGTCGGCGCAGAACACCGCGTGGGCGATGGCCATGCCCCACGGGCCGCCGAACGCGTCGGTCTCAGCCTCGTAGATGCCGCCGACCCACCCGGCCGCTACCTCGTCGGCGACGAGCTGGTCGAGCAGGACGTCCACGGGACGGTCCGTGCGCAGCCGCAGCCCTGCGTCTTTGCGCAGGAAGTGGAAGCGCCGTCCGGTCAGCGCGGCCGACAGCCTGGCCGCCGCCTCGGGGCTCACCCCGGCATCGCCGGGGAAACGGATCGTGGCCTGCCACCACTCCGGCTCGGCCGGTGGAGCGAGATTGTCCTCGTAGCTGTCCATGTCGTCGTTGTTTCTCCTGCTCGATACGGGCTCAGGTCGTGCGGCGAGGGGGGCAGTGGATCAGCAGGGCGCAGGTCCAGCCGGTGGCGTTGGAGCCGTCCAACGCCAGTTGCGCCCCGGCACGCCCTTCCAGAAACCCCGGCTTGGACAGCTCGTTGATTCCCGCGGCCAGGCGCCGGCGGGCGTGCTGGATGCTCGTGGTGAACCGGTCGGGGGTGGCGCTGTCAGCAGCGAGGGCGGTGGTGACAGTCAGGAGTCCGGCCCAGCCATGGCAGAGGGAGGCATCGCTCACCCGGTCGAGACGGTCGGAGTCGGCAAGGGCCGCCAGGGCGATTTCCTCTGCCCTCTGCCCACGGGCAGGGTCGCAGTGCGCGAGCGCGGCCAGCTGCAGAGTTCGGGCGATCCCCAGGTCCCCGTAGCACCAGGACGGCCGCAAGGCCGGCACCTGCGAGGGCTCGTCGGCGGTGAGATGGTCGAGAGTGATCCAGTAGGAGCTGCCGAACTGCTCCAGCCAAGTCGCGAACGTTGTGACGGCGCTGCTCTGGCCGTCGACGCGGATGCCGAGGCGGGCGGCCAGAGACAGCAGCGCCAGCGGTCCGGCGATGCCGTGCGCGATGCCGTTGTTGCCGTGGCCGCCGGGAATATCCACCTCGTGCGTGGGGCTGTCCGGCGACCACCACCCGGGCAGCATCCGCCCCTCGGCCTCGACCGGGCACGCCAACGACACCAAGTGGCTCAGGACATCTTCGAGCAGCGGTGATGGGTCGGGGCGGGCCAGGAGGAGCGCCCCCAGCCCGGTCAGTCCGCGGATGAGGTCGAATTCCGCAAGCGTCGGCAAGCGCCGGGCCAGCCGTCGCCGGCGGGCGGCGGCCAGACGGGCGGCCACGACCCGGTCGACGCCTGCCTGCACCTCGCGGTCGACGCGCCCGGCACGGCCGAGAACGAACTCCAGAGCTGGGGCTCCGTGATACAAGCTGGCGTTGAACCCGGTACTGACCCCACCGGCGACCGCCTCCTGCAGCAGAGGGCGCGCGGCGGCCAGCTCCGCGCGCTCAATGTGCAGCAGCGCAGCCCCGAGCGCGCCCTCGGCCAATGCCTGCGTCGCGAGCGCGCTCATGGCCTCGACTCCAGGGAGACGACGATGCTGTGCGCCCGCCCGCCGATCCACCCATCGGCATCCGGCGGCGGCGCCTCGAACAACACCGCGACCGGCGTCCCGCCCAGGTGCGCGCGCAGCAGGTCCACATCCATCTCCCGCGTCAGGTCCAACGGCAGATGCTGATCATCGACGGCCAGCAGCACCCGCTCAGGCACCCCGGCACGGCCACGCCAAGCGTGCAGGCGCTGGGCCCACACCTCCAGGTGCGCCGTCCGGCCGGGCAGCGTCCGGGCGCGCAGCTGCCAGCGGGCGGCGACCAGAATGGTGCGCCGGTAGTGCAGGGCCGGCGTGAACGGCAACGTCCACGCGGCACCCCAGTCGAACCACGTCACCTGCGCTGTGGCCGCGCGGCTGATCTCAGCCAGAAACCGGACCAGCGGCGGCGTGTAGTTGTTCCACAAGAAGTTGATCGCCGTGGGCGCCAGCAGCTCAAGACGTTCCCCGGTCGCGGCCACCGCTAGATACAGGTGACCGTCACGCGCGCCGACGACCAGATCACGCGGATACAGCACGTCCTCTTGTCCGCCGTCTCGGTACTCGCCGACACTGACCAGCTTCGGCACGACGTGTGGTGCCCGCGTGAGCAGGTCGGCCTCGGCCCGGCTGGGATGGAACGACAACTGCGCCGGCACCGCGCCGGGCGCGACGGTGGGCAGAGCGGCATACCCGGAGGCCAAGTCCGGCAGCAGATGCCAGAACCGTCCGGACATGGAGCCGGCCGCTCGGGAGACGGTATGGACCCGCAGCCGGAAGTCGCCCGCGTCGAGCGCGGCGATCGAGCGGGCCTGAACCTGGGCGCACACCTCGAAGTGGGGCGCGGGCGCGAGGTTGGTGAACGGCTCGGCCGCAGCGGCTTCCAGGTCCTCGACCATCGCCTCCGACAAGATCACCGCCCGGTTGCCGTCGACGGCGGCCGTTCCGGCGAGGTCCAGCAGCAGCCGGTCTCGGCGCGACATCGGTCTCGGCGGCTCCGACAGCAGGCCGAACCCGTCCGGCAGCCCCAATCCGCTCCAGGGATCAGTGAGCTGACCCACCGCGACCTCGGTCCCCTCGCCGAAGCGGTCGACGAACCGTTCGGCGTAGCGCCGCCAGGCCGGCGTACCGGCGGGATGGGTCGCGAGCCGAGCCAAGACGGTTGCCGCAGTCTCCATCTCGACCGCGACCGTTTCGGGCAGCCGCACCTCGGCGTCCAACCGCACATCCACTGCCATGCGGTGGCAGGCGGCAAGGAGTGCGGGCGGCACAACGGCGGCCGGGTCGGTGACGGTGGCGGCGGCACGCAACCGGGAACGCAGCAGCCGCGTACGCAGCAGCTCAGCGACCAGCTCGGCCCGGCGGCCGGGTTCGACCTGCGGGAACTCGGCGGCGAGCTTCCCCAGCAGGGCCGCATGCGAAATCGGAGAGCTGGCCGCCTCCAGCACCAGCTCCACCGCCGTCGTCGATGCCAGGGAGAACTCGTCCGCGCCCTCGGCCGGAACATGGACACGGCCGCCGCGCACGCGGGCGAGGTTGTTCACGCACACCTCAACGTCGGCCATCCGTTCCCTGCCGGTCTCCCAGGCGGTGATGGCCGAGTCGAGGGCTGCTGGATCGGGCCGGTCGACGGCCTCGTGCGCATCCCCGACGCGCACAAGCGACCTGCCGCCGAACTCGACCCGGGCGACACCGGCGAACAGGCCGAACGGGGTGGAGCGGTACGCGTAACGCAGGGCGTATCGGGCAACGGCGAGCGCGGCGCGTCGGGCCCGGCGGGGGTTGTCCACCTGCCCGTCGAGCACTGCCCGGACCTGGCGGGCCAGATCCGGGCTGGCATTGCCGACCGCCTGCCGGAAGGGCCCGTCGGCCCACACCGGGGACAGCCACGACCGCCATTGCTCGATCGAGCAGCCAGGTTTCGGCCAATCCGGGAGCGCAGGAGGAGCCAGATGCACCGTGGCGCGCAGCATCCCGGCGCCGGTGCGCCGATACCGTCTGATCCGCGTCCGCGTCATCATGTTCACTCCATTCCTGTTCACCATCCGGGAAGCGCGGAAGGCCGGGTCCTGCCGAGAGAAACCCGGGCCGATGGGGTTATGACGTGGTGCAGGCGCTCGGACACGAGCTCCCGCACGTGTCACCGGTGCCACACCTCAGCGACGTGTTGGCCGCCGGAGTGTTCTCCACGAGCTTGATGTCAAGGTTGAACGGGACGAACGCTGCTTCCGCCCCGGCGACCTCGTTCACCTGTTCGGCGCCCTGCTCGATGGTTGAAGTGCTCATTGGCTTCTGCTCCTGTCCTGCGTTGGTGTTCCTGAAGGGAAGGGGTTCAACGTCGGCGGCTCTGAGAGCGCGATCAACGGCCTGAGAGCCGGCCGGTGTCTTCGACTGGAAATACAGGCGGCATGCCGGGCGCATCGACGGCCGAGGCGGGCCTGGCCACGAGGGGTGGAAGGGAACCGCTCTGCCAGTCCGGTGGTGCAACGCGACTCATGAGCTGCCACAACTCATCTGGCGTGGCCGCCCGGAGGATGATGCCGTGATCGCATTCGCCCATGTAGATGGCCACAAAACGGCGCCAGTAGAGCGAGTACATCAACAGGAACAGCCCACAGGCGCGTTGCTGGAGGTCCATGACGTGCCTCTCGGCTACCGCGTCCACGGCGGTATCGGCCAAGACCTCCTCCCCCCGACGCGTGGGCCGCTGATGGCGCCGTCCGAGGTTCTCCCGGGTAGGGCCGCCATCTGTGACTGGGGTGCGGCGGCGAGCAGACGATGAGCCGCCGCACGCCCGCCACACGGCGGACGCCACCCAGACAAGGCGCTGAGCACCTGGCCAGCGGGCTGCCACCGAGATCGTCATGGACGACCCCACGCATCAGAAGACACTCCCACCACGGCAAGAGAGCCCGGCACGAATCCAGAGGGCAGCACACAGCCAGCCACGGGGTCCCCGAGAACGCGATACATCAGGCGAGATCCCCGGAAACCGCGGCGCCCATGCAACATGCGCCAGTTGTCCAGCAGGTAACCCTGTCCTGGCTGCAGCGGCAATACCCGCACATGCCTACTGATCACGGCGCGCAGCACCGGAACGGCCTCGACAACGGGGCTGGTGAAATGCTCCAGGCCGTCAAGACGGAGCCGGACCGTCATCCGACCGTCCACCGTCGGCTCGAACACCGACCCCCAATAGCCCGGATCGCCGAACCGGACCGTGCCGGGCCGTTTCAATGCCTGCAAAAGGTCAGACGAGCGGGCGGCCAGGTCCGCATAGACGGCGGCCCCGTCCACCACAGAGGACTCGCCCCCGCAATCCGCCGGCTGGACGCACACCAGCATCACCAGCCTGGGCGGCTGGGCCAGCGCCGAAGAATCCGTGTGCGGCTCCAATTCTCCGGCCCCGAATCCGGCGTAGCCGAGACGATCAGCGACGGAGCCCCGGTCGGCGATCATCGTCACACCGTCCGCCGCGGCGTCCCGGTGCTCCCTCGCAGTCAGCAGCCGCGAGGCGAGTCCAACCACCGACTGCCGGTCGTGCACCCCGTCGAATGTGACCAGACCGTCGCGCGACAACATCGCGGCGGCACGCTCCAGCCCATCGCTGCTCGCCAGGCTCACGTAGTGGCTGGCGTAAACCTCGTGCTCTACCGTCATCACCTCCGATATCTGCCGGGCGGGGAGTCTCGGCTTCAGCGTCCGGTAGACCCTGCGGATTGGACAAGTGACAGATTGTCAACACCCGGAACCCCGGTCAGCGGTGGTCGACCGTGTTAGGTTCCAGGCACAGCCATCAACGGAGAGAGGCCGCTGCTGATGAATTACCGCCCCCACACCTTTCCTGTGTCGGTGAAGGGCGTGATCGTCCGTGATGGCCAGGTGCTGCTGCTGCGCAATGAACGCGACGAATGGGAACTGCCCGGCGGCAAACTGGAACTCGGCGAAGACCCGCCGGCCCGCCTGGAGCGCGAGATCAGCGAGGAAACCGGCTGGGACGCGCAGATCGGGCCGATCTTGGACTCCTGGCAGTACCACATCCGCGACGGCGTGGACGTGCTGATCGTGACCTACGGCGCCACGGTGACCACCGACAAGCCGCCGGTGCTCAGCCACGAGCACAAACAGGTCGGCCTGTTCGCTGAACAGGAAGTGGAGAACCTGCGGATGCCGCAAGGCTACAAGCGGTCCATCGCCGACTGGTTCTCCAGGCTGCGTGATCCAGTGAGGTAGCTCATGCTGTGTGCCGCGTGCGTGACCACCGTCGACGACGGATGGAACACCTCCCGCCTGTGCCCGGCCTGTCACGTCATCAGCGGCGCCCCGCTGCCCAGCCTCGCCTCCACCGGGTCACCGCTCTGGCTGTGGACATCGCCGTCCGCGAGTCCAGCGCTGGCCTCAGGCAACCTGGCAGTGATCATCAAGGCGTACCGACACACCGCGCAGGTCACTCAGTCCGCCCTGGCCTCGGCGCTCGGCTACGACACGACCTACATCTCGATGATCGAGAATGAGCGGCGCGTCATCACCGACGTGCCCACCCTTCGACGGGTGGCACACCATCTGGGACTGCCCCCACACGTGCTCGGCGTCACCGACCCTGCGGACGCCGACTTCATCTCCATGATCAAGTTCGGCGAATCCACCATCCGCCTGGCCTCCGTGGCTCGCGAGTCAGGACACAGCGCCGAGGCCATCAACGAACTATGGCCCCTGGTCTGGCGACTCGAAGCACGGCTCGCCCAAGGGCGCGCCGACCGCGCCGCCGCGCAACTCCTCGGGCAAGCCCGCGCCATGCTCGGCGTCGCCCTCGGTGACGTTCTTCCCGAGGAAAGCCTCGCAGCCGCTGCGCGCTGGACCGGCCGCGCACTCCTCATCGCCCATCGCCTCGACGACGTCGCCCTGCTTGCCCGCGCTCTACGCGTCCACGGCAACGAACTACGCAAGATCGGAAAGAAGCCGGCAGCCGCAGCCCGACTGCAGCGAGCAGCCGACATCGCTCCGGCATCCGAACGCGGCGCAGTCCTCATCCCCCTGGCTCGTACCCTCGCCGAACTCGGCAACGTCGAGCACTTCGACAACGCGATCATCGACCTGCGACGCTTCGTGGACTCCCACCACGGCACGCCACTGGTCAATCCCTTCGTCCTACGAGAAGTCCACCTCCGGGGCTTGCTCGCCACAGGTCGTCTCCATGAGGCGACACGTCTCGCAGAAGCGGACACACCGGATGCGGCCGGTGTCGCACCGCAATGGCAGACGATCGAACGCGTCACGGTCGCCGAAGTCTTCCGCGCCACGGGCGACAAGGCCGCAGCCTCCCAAGCACTTCTACAGTCGATCGCGACCGCGGAAAGCACACGCCTACCCCATCAGATCCAACGCGCCATACGAGCCGCAAGAGGAGCCCTGCCAGAAATCGAGGAGGCCGGCGCAGCAGCTCTCCAACGCCTCTACCTCACATTGCCGGCCGCCTGACCGCATCGGCTTCACTGGCCGATGGAGGCGGTTCAGAACTAGGCGCGGATGCCGGGCAGAGCGTCGAGCAGGACGGGAATGCCTGGGTGGTCGGCATTGGCGGCAGGTAGACGAAGCGTAGTTCGACGGTCCAGTGTGGTAGCCGAAGCGGCAGCAGGCGAACCTGCCCGCCGACGGGATATCGCCGGGCTGTGCGGGCACCCCGGCCGCGGCGCGCACGCTTTGGGTGTCGAGGACCACCAGGCTCGGGTCGTCTAATCGTCCCGCCTTCTGCCGGACCTGAAACCGCGCTGCCCTTTCCTCACGCCGTCCAGGCCATCCAGGCCAAGCGCCGCCGTACCGACCGCAGGACCGGCAAGACCACCATCGTCACGATCTACGCGATCACCAGCCTGCCACCGGGCCGGATCACCCACGCCCAGCTCGCCGCACTGATCTGCGGCCACTGGAGCAAAGAGGCCCTTGCACCACATCCGCGACGTCACCTACCGGGAAGACGCCTGCCGAGCCCCGACCGGAGCAACTCCCCGCGTCCTGGCTAAGGGCCCGCCGATCAATAAATCATCGGTTCCAGCGACGTATCTCCAGGTCAGGCGGCTGCGAACCAGCAAGTTATTCTTCGGCAGGCCCTTAGCCTGCGCAACCTGGCCATCGGTCTGGCACGCCTGCTCGGCTGGACCAACATCGCCTCCGCCACCGACCACTACCGCAGCCACCCAGCCGATGGTCTTCAGCTAATCGGACTCACGACCTGAGAACGCTTCAGCCCTGATCTCCCCCGTGAGAGGTCTCAACCGGCGCCGTTTCGGCTCCTCAATCTCGGCCAGCAAGACGGCAATGGCCTCGTCTCGTTCGACTAACGCGGCCAGCACCTCTCGTAACTCGGCTGCTGGAAGCCAGGACACCCCACCAAACTTTGGCGGACACCCTCTCGAATCACTGTCACGTGAGAGTCACGCCGCGTCTGCGACGAACGAGACGAAAGCCAGCGCTCTTTGCTCAGGCAGAGACCGACACGCATACCCCGTTGAGCAAGAGATGAGCTTCGTTAGGGCTCGGGGACTGACTCTCCACCGACGTTCTCGAGCTTGCCCATCCAATCGGCTACAAGCGACTTGAACAGAGCAGCGACGCCCAGAACAGCTACGGCGACGACCGCAGTAATGATCACCCATTCAACCGCAGAGGCACCTCTCGTTGGGGCGCTTCTGGCCTGTTGAATACGCATGGCCAGCTTTATCCGCAAATAGTCAACCCAAGGGCACACGGCGGACCTTCCGAACTTTGAGGGATTGGCTGAAAATGCCCGAATTGGTGCTCCGAGTAGGGCTACAGGATGCCGTCCCCCCGGCAGGCCCTTGACGTATCCGAGCAATTACTTAAAGTTAACACTCTGACTCCGCAAAAGCAGGAGATCTCAGACTCTCGGAAAATAGGGCTTTCACTGGCAACTCGAACAGTTGGGCAGATGCCGGTGAAGTCCGATCGTTCCCCAGCTCGGAGGTTCATCAGTGGACACTTCATCGTGGAAGATCGTAGAAGGCGTGGCCCTGGCTATAGGCATCGGGCTCGCCACCCCTGTTGCAATGAGCACACCTGCCCAGGCCATCGCACGGACATGCGTTACCGCTACAAAGTGGTTCTCTAAAGGAATAGAGCGGTTCGTGACGGTTGAGAACTCATGCCCAACCACCGAGTGCGTCTACGTTGACGTGCCCTTCTATCGGGATCCAATAGTCGACGTACTCCCATATTCCACAAATACGGAATCATATGGATTTCGGATCATACCGGAAGGACGCCGCGTCTACCCTTACGATGGCCCGTGCTATCCGTCTGTGAAGATGCCCAAGAACTAACTTCGCGCTCGGCGGTCAAACTCTACGAAATCTCCAGAGTCGCCGGTTAGTGCACCCGATCGGTCATGGATACCGGGGTGTCGAGGAAACCGCAGCAAACGTTTTCGGGAATCACAGATCACGGGCAAGGATTCCCCCCCAGGCGTCGGCACGATCGTCGGCGCCTGGTCTCATTCCTGTTAACCAGGTGAGTACGTCCCACGCCCGCATGATGAGAGATGGACTCCATCGCGTCGATGTCGCAGACGATCAGCCACACCGAGCAGGGGACAACAGGATCAGCTGAAGGCCAGGGCGCGGAACACGTCGCGGAAGCGCGCGATCGGCTCGCGATCTCGGCTGTAGTACAGCTTGTTGGTCAGCAGCGCTGCCCAGCGGCCTCGTTCACGGTTCACCCACATGGCGGTCCCGGTGAACCCGTGGTGGACGAAGACGCCGTCGCTCGGGTTGGTGCCTGGAGCGGGGAACCAGAACAAGCCGCGGGCCGGCTGCAGAACTCCGGTGTGGATCTGGAGAGATTTCTCCACCCATTTGCCCCCGAAGCCCGCCTCCGCCATGCCGTTGTCCGCGATCATGTGTCGCAGGAACATCTCGACATCTCCCAAGGTGGAGAAGACGCCGGCGATGCCACAGACCCCACCCAGCAGCCGGGCCGAGAAGTCGTGAGCGATGCCCCTGAGCCGTTTACCCGATTCAGGATCGAATTCCGTGGGAGCCACGTGGTCGATTCGGGCGGCGAGCGGTCCGAACCTGGTTTGGTTCATCCCGAGGGGCCGCCACACCGTCTCTTCACAGATCTTGTCCAGGGTGGCGCCGTTGAGGTGCTCCACGACCATCCCCATGATCATGGCTGCCCGGTTGGTGTACTCCACGGCGGTGCCCGGGTGGCGGTGCAGCTGTTCTCGCAGCACTCCGCGATGAATGGCGTCGCGTTCGGTGCCGTACAGAGCCCGGAGGTTGGCCCGCAGCGGGAGACCAGCGGTGTGCGTGAGCAACTGATGGATCGTCACGGGCGCCAATGGATATCCGGCAGCGTCGGGCATCACCGATTCGAGCGGCTCATCCAGCCATTCGCCCCTGCTCCCAGAGGACCCCGGCCGCCGCCCACACCGACATGATCTTCGTCAGGCTGGCCATGTCGAAGATGCTCGCCAAAGACATCGGCTCAGCTGGTCGTTCGGGATCGAGTACTCCGACGGTTCCACGAAGCGTGATCTCGCCCCGCCTGCCGATGGCCCACACGGCTCCAGGGAAGACCTGCTCTCGCACGCCCTGATGTAGGAGTTGGCTGATCCGCTGCTCAAGTCCCTTGCTCATGCCGTGATCCGTTGTTGTGCGCAGTCGAGGGTGATGTTGCGCGCATGGGTGAGGTGGGCGAAGGTGTCGTGGCCGCATCCGATGGCTGCTGGGGTATCGGTTTCGGTGCATCTGATCGCCATGTGGGAGGCGGCGCCACCGTACTGGGTGATGAGTCCGGCGATCCCCCGGCAGAAGAGAAACTCGAAGCCTGGGTCGGCGTGCTCGGTGAGCACGATCTGCCCTGCCAGATCGAGGTTCTTGGCGAGTTGAGGGCGGGCGAGCTGCACGGCCGGTGCGGTGATCTTCCGGGTGGTGATGAAGTTCGGCAGGTGCCGGTTGGTGATGATGTCGGCGTCGGCCTCCTCGATGATCACGTCGGGGAGGTGAAGGAGGCTCTGCGCGGTGTGCGTGTGGCGCCGAGCGTGGGCGAGGGCTCGGAGGCGGTCGATGTCCTCGCTGGTGACGCTGCTGTGTGCGCAGCCAAGGAGGTCTTCCACAGTCAGATAGGACAGGCAGTCGGTGTCCATGTCGTGCTGTCGCCCGAAGGCCGTGAAGAGTTCGAGTACGCGGCTGATGGTGGCGGTGAACTGGAACTTGTACGCTTCGCGACGGGTCTGCATGTCGCGGACGAAGTCCAGCAGGGTCTGAGCGGTGAAGTCGAAGCCCGTCCTGGCCAAGTGCCAGTCGATGTCGCGCATTGTTGTGGGCGGCAGCTTGCCCGGAGTGGCGAGTGAGCGTCGCGCGGGCGTGGTGTGGGCTGATCCGAGATAGAGGTCGGGTGCGGCGGCGTAACTGGGGACGGTGATGTCGTACGTGCCCGGCCGTAGGTGTCCGTAGCGGGCCAGGAATTCCTTGAGGGGCAGGCCACCCTGCTGGCAGTGGGCGAGGTCGGTGGTGAACTCGGTGGCCACGGTGTGGATACCGGTGAGGAACTCGTCGTGCTGGGCCTGGGTGATGACGCCCGTGGTGCGCAGGGACCGCCACAGCGCGGTGGCGATGAACGTACCGCGCACGGCGACGGCGAACGGCATCGTGCCCAGGTGCCGCGCGTCGTACAGGAGGGCGTCGGCGAGTGACAGCGGGTCGTACGAGCTCGCGGTGAGTTGCTGCCGCCGTGCAGCGAGCTGGCCGATGCGCTGATGCATCGCGGCGAGCTGGCCGTCGCGGTCGTGCACCACGTTCGTGGTCAGTTGAAGCAGGCTGGTGCGGAGCTGATCGATTTCACTGGCGGTGAGACCGGCGTCGGCCAGGGCGGTGGCGTGCTGGGGGAAGTCGAAGTCCAGGGCGCTCGGGCAGATGCGGAACTCGACCTTGTCGTGAGTCTCGGGAGCAGCGGCGAGGCGGGCCAGGTAGAAGTCGATCAGCTTGTGGCACAGCGCCTCGTCCAAGGTGGCAGGCAGGTAGGAGTTGAAGTCGGCGCGCAGGTCGACGTACGGGCGGCCGGCGAGGGTGACCATGAGCTGGTGGGGTGCGGGGTGGTGATAGCCGAGGCGGTGGCGTGCCTCTCGCCAGACCTCGCGAGTGATCAGCTTCTGGTAGAGGGACAGGGCCAGTGGCCGGGGGTGAGCGCCGATCATTTCGGCGGGGTTCCAGTCGGCCATGTTGCTGTAGAGGCTGTGGCGTCCGAACAGACCGTGTATGGGCCGGCCGCGGAGACGTAGCGTCGCCTTGACGCGAGCGATCTCCTCGGCCACGCGGGCGTCGTTGGCTCGGTGGTCGCGTTCTCCGCCGGGCAGCGGGCGGACCTGGAGGACGTACAGGCGGCCGCGGCTGATGGCGAACTCCACGTCGAGCGCGGATCGGTCGAGCAGGTGGGTGAGCTCGGCCACGGTGGCTGCCACCTGATCGAGCGGGGGTTGAAGGTCTGCGGTGCGGGCCTGGTGGTGGATGCGCGCGATGCGGGGGATGGTGCCGGTTCCGCTGGTGACAGTGTCGGTGCGGCCGCTTTCGTCATAGTTGATCACCAGGTACGGGGCCCTGGTGACGAGGTCGCGGGTGAAGGCGACGCCGCTGCAGGTCACGTCAGCCAGCATCGGCTGGATGAGTATTTCGAAGTGGTAGACGTCGGGGCCGTGGCGATGGGTGAAGCTGGCGATGACCGCTGCGACGGCGGACGCCACGGCATCAGAGGAGTCGACGTCCACCTGCGGGACGCTGGTGTAGACGCCAGCGCATGAATAGTCGGGGCTGTCTTCTCCGGGCGCGCTGCTGCGCACGATCACGTGCTGGCCGGGGAAGGTGCGCTGGAGGGCGTCCAGGCAGTCTTGCCGGTCCGTACGCCATTGTCCGACGGTGATGGTGAGCTGGTCGGCGACCTCGGCGGTGGTCAGTCGTCCACGTAGTCGCCGGAGGGTTTGTGCCTTCGTACCCAGGATGATCGGCGTCATGCGGAGCGTTCTCCTCGCGCGTGCGGGGTGGGTATGACGGTGCGCGGCAGGGCGGGGGCGATGCGGGTGAGGACGTCGGTGTTGACCGTGCCGGCCAGGTCTGCCCATTCCTGTACGTCGATGGAGCCGCCGATCAGGGTGACGGTGTCGCCTACAGTCACCTGCGGGATGCCGGTGACGTCGACGGTCAGGTGCGACATGCCGACGCTGCCGATGATCGGGGCGTCGTGGCCGCGGATCAGGACTCGGCCGGTGCCGGCGAGTTGCCGGGGGATGCCGTCGGCGAACCCGGCCGGCACCACGGCTATGAGCGTGGGGGCGCTGGTGCGGTACGCACCGCCGTAGCCGATGCTCGCCCCGGCGGGCAGCGATCTCAGAAGCTGGATGTACGAGGTCAGGGACAGCCCTGGCCGCAGCCCGGCCGGGGCGGGCACAGACTTGTCGCGGGGAGCCAGCCCGTACAGCAGGGCGCCAGGTCGGACGATCTCCCACCGAGTGCGGTCATGCAGGCCGGCGGCGAGAGCCGTGCTGGCGAGCGCGTGCCGTGCGGGCCGATGCCCCAGCGCGGTGACGATCCGGGCGTAGGCGTGCTCGAACACGCGCAGCTGGTCGACCAGCTCGGCATGGCCGCTCCCGTTCAGGTGGGTGTAGACGCCGGCCACTACCAGCCGGTCCAGCGCGGCCAAGCGCTCGATTTCGGCTGTTGCGGGAGGCCACCCGTACCGGCCGAGCCCGGTGTCGATCTCGATGTGGACTGGCACCCGCTGACCGTGCCGGACTGCGGCCCGGTGCAGGTCCCAGGCGGTGGCCAGATCGGACAGCGAGGCGCGCAGGCGGCGTGCGACGACCTCGCGTGCGCCATCTGCCGGCGTGGGCGCCAGGATGGTGATCGGCAGGAGCAGACCTGCGTCGCGCAGGTGGCAGGCCTCGTCCAGGGTGGCTACGGCCAGTTGCTGGACGCCGTGGCGGATCAGT
The DNA here is from genome assembly GCF_042656245.1 of Nonomuraea insulae. Lineage (NCBI taxonomy): Bacteria > Bacillati > Actinomycetota > Actinomycetes > Streptosporangiales > Streptosporangiaceae > Nonomuraea > Nonomuraea insulae. The sequence continues at coordinate 574,519 of NZ_JBHSPA010000045.1, read as the reverse complement.
AGCTTCGAGGCCGTGATCAGGCCGTGCCCGTAGGCGTTGGCTTTGACCACGCCCATCACCGCCGGTTCTGGGCCGGTGAGCCGCCTAATGGTGCGCAGGTTGTCGCGTAGGGCGGCCTCATTCAGGTGTACTCGTAGACGCTCCACCTGGCTCACCTGCCTGTGGGGCTCGGCTCGCGCTCGGGGGCGAGGAGCCGGTACACCTGCTGCTTGAACAGTGTTCCTCGGGTGCGGTGGTCGAGGAACATGTCCTTGCTGTTCGCGCCGGGGCTGAACAGGACGACGTCGCCTGGCTTGGCGAGTCCGGCAGCGCAGGCGACCGCCTCGGCCAGACCGGTCGTCCCGGTGATGGCGGTCATGCCGTGCGCTGCCGCTGTCGCTGCGGTACGCGGCCCGGTTTGTCCCAGGGTGATGAGATGCCGTACCCGATCGGGGAGGGCCGCGGCCAGGGGGCCGATGTCGGCCTGCTTGTCGTCCTTGCCGCCGGTGATCAGCACGATGGGACGTTCGCTGAGGGCGTCCAGGGCGTGGATCGTGGACCACGGGTTGGTGGCCTTGCTGTCGTTGTAATAGTCGACGCCAGCTCCGGTGGTGACGTACTCGATGACGTGCTCGCGCCCGGCGTAGGTGGTGGCGACGCCACGGATCACGTCCATGGGGATGCCTTCGAGCAGGCCCACCGCCACCATGACCATGACGTTGGGGAGGGCGCCGGGCACCTCCACTTCACGCCGCTGACACACGACGGTCCGGACATCGTTGAGGAGCGCCACCACCGCACCGCGTTCGCAGAACACGCCTTCCTTTCCAGCGGGCAGCGCGCCCTGCGTGCTGAAGTACAGGGTTCGGCCGGGGGCAGGGCCGGCGATCTGGCGGCACACTTCGTCGTCGTGGTTGGCGACGGTGGCGTTCGCGTCGGTGTGATTGTGCACGATGCGTGCCTTGGCGGCGACGTACTGATCCCAGGTGTATCGGTTCATGTGCTCGTGGCGGATGTTGGTGAGCACCGCGATGCGTGGGGCGAAGCGGTGGCAGTCCTGCAGTTGGGCGGCGCTGACCTCGATCACCGCGGCGTCTGCGGCTGCCATGTGCTGGATTGCCGCGGTGAATGGGTGGCCGATGTTCCCGGCGACGTGCACGGTGTGGCCCGCGGCTCGCATCAGGTCGCCGATCAGGATGGTGGTGGTCGACTTGCCGTTCGTGCCGGTGATGGCTGTCGTGATCCGGCCTGGGCAGATGACGGCGCCGAGTTCGATCTCGCTCCACACCGGTACCCCTCGCTGGTGAGCGTCGAGGAAGACGGGCAGTTCGCGGGGCACTCCCGGGCTTCGGATGATCAAGGTGTCGTCTGTGCTGCGCGGTGGTTCCGTACCGAGGCGGTAGGAGATCGGCAAGTGGGCGAGCCGCTCGATCGCCGGGGCCAGTTCGTCAGGGCCACGGGTGTCGCTGATGGTCACCGAAGCGCCGCGGGAGGCGCACAGGACTGCGGCGGCTTCGCCGCTCACGCCGAGCCCAACGATCAGAACGCGGGCATGGTGAAGTGACACGATGGCTCCCAACGGAGTGAGGGGTGGGAAAGGCCGTGCGCGGTGCTACGGCTAGGTATGCAGGGGATGCCGCTATGCGCTGGCCAGGGTCCGTACGGTGCGCATGTCGCCGAACGGCAGCTTGCGATCTCCGATGATTTGGTACGGCTCGGCGCCCTTGCCCGCGACCAGGACGACGTCCCCGGGTTCCGCGATCTCCAGCGCCCGGGCGATGGCCTGCCGCCGGTCGGTGATCCGCTCCACCCTGGCGGTGCTGGCGCTCACGCCCGGCATGATCGCGTCAATGATCGCATCCGGGTTCTCGCTGCGCGGGTTGTCGCTGGTGACCACCACGACGTCGGAGTAGGTACCGGCGATCTCCCCCATTGGGGCGCGCTTGCTGGGGTCTCGATCCCCGCCGCACCCGAACACCGTGACCACCCGACGCTCGGCGAACCCCCGGATCGTGGTGAGCACCTGCCGCAGTGAGTCGGAGGAGTGGGCGTAGTCCACGATCACCGACACTCCGGCCGGGGTCTGGTAGGTCTGGAACCGGCCCGGGATCGCGGGCAACTCCTCCATCGCCCCGAGCATGGCGTCCATGTCGTGGCCCAGCAGATGACCGGTGGCGAGCGTGGCCAGCGCGTTGTAGACGGCGAACCGACCAGGTATCGGCACCCGGGCAGGCCTGCTGCGGCCGGCGTGGTGCAGGACGAACCGGGTGCCGGTGGCATCCACCTGCAGGTCCGTCGCCCGAACCTGCGCGCTTGTGCCGTCCAGGCCGTACGTTGTCACCGCGCCAGGCATCAGCGCGGCGATGTCGCCGCTGACCGGGTCGTCGGCGTTGGCCACCGCATGCCGGCACAGCCCGCTGAACAGCAACAACTTGGCCTGCTTGTAGGCCTCCATGCTGCCGTGATTGTCCAGGTGATCGGGGCTGAGGTTGGTGAACACACCGACATCGATGTCGGTGTGATCCACCCGGCGCAGCTTCAACGCCATCGACGACGCTTCCAGCACCACCGCACCTGCTCCGCGATCACGCATGGTACGCAGGATGTGCTGAAGCTCCACCGCCTCCGGAGTGGTCGGCGTCGTCTGGTCGATCCTGATCGGCTCATCCCCGACACGGCTCCCATCGGTGCCGATCACTCCTACCCGCGCCCGCGCCGCTCCCCGCAGCACGGACTCGATCATGTAGGAGATGGAGCTCTTGCCATTGGTGCCAGTGACCGCCACCACCTGCATCTCCCGCGACGGCTCCCCGAAGTAACGCGAAGCCACCAGAGGAGCCACCGCCCGGGTGTCGGCCACCCGCACCACGCACACCTGCGACGGCGGGAGATCACCGAGCGCCGGGCGCTCGACCAGCACGGCCCCCGCTCCGCGCTCGACAGCGTCGGCGATGAACTGGTGACCGTCGGCCCGCGAGCCGCGCATGGCGATGTACATCGACCCCGCGGTCATACGCCGCGAGTCGTAGGCGATGCCGGCGCTGACATCGGCCTTGTCCGGGTCGCCGTACAGGACCTGGAAGTCGTGTCCAGCCAGTAGATCACTCAGGTTCATCGCCGCTGCTCTCCCTTTTGCTGCCAGCTTGCCGTGGCCGATGGCCTTGAGCACGAGAAACGCGCCGAGGCGTTCGGCCTGCCCCACGGTTCTCAGGGGCGGAAACTCACTCAGAGCCCCGCTAGGATCACTGTGCGCTGTCGTACGCGGCCTCGCCAGTGGCACCTCGGGCCCTGATGACAGGCTCCCGCGGCCACGGAAGCCGGGCGTTCCGCGCCCTTGCGGGAACCAGGCAATCACGCAACCCTGAAAGGACCGATTGGCGGAACATCGCACGGAGGCCTCAGTGCCGGCAGCTCATACGGGCCACGCCACTGAACTCCGCACCCTCGCGCTGGCCGACCACGGCGAGCCACTGCCACTGCCGATCTTGAACGAGATCGCCGAGGCCCTCCACGCCTGCTGCGGGCACAGCCGCGTCAAAAGCGCCCGGCTGGCCCGGGGATGGAGCGTGCCTCGAGCGGTGGACGAGCTGACCGCCACCGGCGCAGCCGCCGAGCTCCCCGAGCGCGGCGCCGACGAGCGGCGCTGGCGGCGCTGGGAAGCCGGCCAGCCCCCCGACCCCGACTACCAAGGTCGGCTGTGTCGGTTGTTCCAGACCGGGCCGGTTCAACTCGGGTTCGCTGTGGATCACACACCGCCCCCGAACTCGCCAGGAGGTGATCGTACGAACCGCCGTGACGCTCTTCGGCTGGGCGCCACCGCCCTCGTCGCCAGTGGCGTACTACCCAGCGCTGAAGGCGAGGCACACGAGCTGACCCGCCGCAGCGAACACACCGACCTCGTACCGGCCAGCCTCACCCAGATACACCAGGCCATCAGCGACTACGGACTCAACTACGCCACCTACAGCGCCGATGACCTCTGGCGAGATGCCCGCCGCAACCGCCACCACGTCGCGCACCTGCTCGAAGGACGCATGACGCTTAAGCTACGCCGCGAACTGTACGTCACCGCGGCCTGGCTGTCCCTGGTGCTGGCCTGGGCCGCCCACGACCGCGGCGACCCCCGCGGCGCCCTCGCCTACGCAGCCGACGCCCGCCACCACGCCGAACAAGCCGACCACACCGAAGCGACCGCCTGGTCCTGGGACGTAGAAGCAACAACCTGGCTCTACCATGACCACCCCGATTCAGCCCTGACCGCTGCCCACCGCGGCCTGATCATCGCACCCGCTCAGAACCCGGCTCACACCCGGCTTACCGGCCAACTCGCCCGCGCCCTCGCCCGCCTGGGCCATGAGGCACCCGCGCAGGAAGCCCTCACTCGCCTGCGCCGCCAGGCCGAACACCATCCACCCCACGCCAGGGGGCTCTTCACAGCCGACGCCGTCCGCATATGGTCCGTTGCTGCGACCTCCAGCCTCTGGCTGGGAGACAACCATCAAGCCCAGGAACTGGCCACCAAAGCCATGCAGATCTACGACCAAGATCCGAACGCGTCCCCGACCAGACGAGCCCTCACTGCCCTGGACGCCGGCTTGGCCTATGCCCGACTCGGCAACCCGGAACAAGCCGTCGCGCACGGCATGATCGCGCTGTCCACCCCACGACACGCGGCCGTCATCACCACCCGCAGCAGCGCCCTGCGCCACACCCTGGAACGCACCCACCCCAAGGCCGTCATAGTCGCAGAGTTCCGCCATACGATGGCGCAATCGGTTCTAAGCAAGCAGCCCAGAGCAACCGGTCGATAGCACGGTCGCACCTGAGCGTCGTGCTCCCGAGGTCAACGGCACCCGTTCTCGTTCGCTCGGAACTGTTCAGTCACAGGTGTACTCCGGATCAGGAGTACACCTGATGCGTGCTGTGATCCAGCCATCAACGGACATCAACCTGGAGAACACCGGCGTGGCGGTTAGGGCCAAGAAGTCGAACCGGGGGTTGGTGGCCCGACTCGTCGATCAGGCTCGCGCCTGGGGGCGTGGAACTGGTGGGCTAGAACGGACTGCTGGCCGACTGGCCAAGCTGGTGCGGGAATCGCGTGGCTGGGAATCACCGACCATCTCGGCTGCGACAAGCGTCAACGCTCCGGCGGCGAGATGACCAACAGCCATAACGGCACCCGCTCCAATACGGTCAGCACCGATGCGGGGCCAGTCGAGATCAGTGTGCCGCGGGGCCGGGACGGCAGCTTCGAGCCGAAGATCGTGCGTAAGCGGCGGCGGCTGTCCAGCATCGATGAGATGGTCATCTCGCTGGCCGCCAAGGCTTGACGACCGGGAGATCTCGGCGCACCTGGCCGAGGTCTACGGTGTGCACGTATCCAGGTAGACCATCTCCAGCATCACCGCCAAGGTGGGCCGGCGACGGTGGTGTGACCGCGAAGTTCTGGCTGCATGTACTGACCGAGATCAAGAACCGTGGTGTCGGTGAAGCGCTGATGGTGGTCCCCGATGGGCTGAATGGCCTGCCTCAGACCGTCGAGAGCGGGGAGATCATCGCCACCGACCACGAGGTAGGCACCTATCACGGGCCCCGAGATGTGCGGCATCACGCACAAGATCGTCAAACGCATCATCGAGCGGGTCGCTGGCCGGAACAAGCCGCCGGGCCGTAGACGGCGTGGGCAGATCAAGTGGCCGAAGCGCACTTAGCTTGACAAGTTGCCTGGAGGGCACAGGACGAAATCAAGCTGGCCCCCAGCAATCACACGTACCGAGGACCAGCGAGGCTAATGCTTAGGCAATTGTCTCTAGTTTGGCGAGGCAATCGCCTCTCAGAGTCCTTCTATTTCTTCTTCCACCAGCTTGGCTTCGCCGTCAGCCACTGAGGTGCCCCACAGCGTTCCCAGACGACTCGCTTGTTATGGCCGAGATGGCCCCAGCACAGCTTGAAGACCATGACCTTCCCCCAGATCGAGTCGTCGCCGGCGCAGCCACCCTGCGGCGCCCGCACCTCGAACACTCCACCTACAGGAACTTTGTTGTCGTGAGCCCACCGCGCCTGGTAGACGCGACCATCCGCCCTACCGTCGCAGACCTTGATGCCGGACCTGTCGGCAGGCACCCTAACGATGCCGTCCTGATAGCTTGCCTGCCAGCCTGATGCCTGCGCTGATGCTGGTACGGCGGCGCTCAGCAGAAGTCCAGCACTCAGCCAGACGACTGCCTTACCCACACGTGAAACCATGGTGATCTTCCCTCTCTTCGCGAAACGAGGATGCCAACTTTAAGTAGCAGCTCGATTACGTCAAGGAGATAGTCAAAATCGATCGCTCTCGGTTCTGCAACAAATCGAAAATAAGACATAAAAAGTCAGGTCGCACATACTGATAGATATTTAACGAACCATCCCTAGATCTTTTATCCTCTAGCACAGATGGACGTACGCATACAGCAGACACAAACGTCCCAAATCGCGGGGGCACCCCCTGTTGAAGTGGGTGATCATCACCGCGATCATCGCGGACTTGCTCTCGGACCCGCCTCTGGCATTCAAAGTGTCATAATCGACTCGCAACAGCGGCTCGAAATTGTAGGGGCTGCATGATACTTCCATGACGAGTTGTGCGCCTGGGCGGCCGACGCCATGGCCTCCATCGCCCTGCACGCCGACCGGCCCAAGTAAGCCATCAACGCGGCTCAGCGAGGTCTGCGCCTCCCCCACCGATCATCCCCTGGCCGTACGGCTACACGCCCAGGCCTCGCGCGGCCATGCCCGACTGGGCGACCATGACGCCTTCCACGCCAGTTACCAGCAGGCTGACCGGTTGTGGAACGCACTGCCAAGCCGCACACCCCCGCCGCCCAGACGGCACCGACACCGACCCGTTGGCCGTCTACGCCATGACCACCTACACCGCTTCCTCCTACCTCTAGCTCGGCGACTACGAACAGGCCCGCCATCACGCCGAACGCGCCGTCGAAACGCACGCGGCAACCCCGGCCCACCAGCGTTCCCTGGGCCGCGAAGCGATCGCTCAGCTAGACCTGGCCACGGCCTTCCTCGGTTCCGCCACAGAAGCAGTGACGTATGGCCTCAAAGCCCTCGCCACCCCGCGAATGGTCGCCTCGGTCAACGCCCGGGCGGCCACGTTCAACACCGTCCCGACCAGCACTTACCCCAGAACGAGCCAGGCTGCGGAGTTCCAGGCCGGCATGACCGCCACCCCATCTGGAAGGGCCACACCGTGAGTGAGCATGACCACGCCCCGCCACGGCGGGAGCTCAATATCCGTAAGCCGTACTTCGATCTCATCGTCGCGGGCATCAAAACGGTCGAAGTGCGCGTCGGGTACCCGAGCATGCGGAAGATCCAGCCCGGCCAGCAACTCGACTTCATCTCCCGCGATCAAAGGCTGGCCACCCGCGTCCTGCGGATGTCGGAGTACGCGTCCTTCGAGGACATGCTGGAACACGAGGACCGATCGCCATCGGTGGAGATCTCGGCAAGAACACCGACGAGTTGCTGGCAGTGATCCGAGGTATCTACCCACCGGAGAAGGAAAACCTGGGAGTCCTCGCCATCGCTGTCGAAGTGATCAGCTGATACTGGCGAAGACCTCTTCCGTCGGGCTTGGACACCTCGGGGCTAATTAGCAGTGCGCGGCGGTGTTGAAGGCCGTGCATCTGGAGCGCCTGCTTGATCCCTTGCCGGTGCCGTTCGCTGATGAGGGTGCTCGCGGGCGGCACTCCGGGTTCAACCCGCGAGGTCGTCCTACGGTTTGTCTGCCGTCACGGTGCACACCCCGTAAGGGCCGCTGCTCTTCGCCTCCCGCACCACCGCACCGTCGATTTTGATCCGGCACTCCACCACGCCATCTGTGCCCGCGTTCTGCACCCACAAATAGAGGTGCGGCTGGTCGCCGTCGTAGGCGAGGTCCTTGGTGTATGGGAGCTTGACGCCCTGCTCCTGCTTGATACTGAAATCCTGGCTGTAGGTGACGTTGCCCGCGGACGTCGCCCCGTCCGCACCGACGGCCTCGAGTACCACCTTGTGCTCACCGCTCGCGGGCGGTGCATCGGTGGCCTGGCCCGGCTGCTCGTCCACATCGAGCCGTGTCCGCTCCGGCCCGGCCTGGGCAGTGGCGCCACCGGCGGCGGAGTACAGAGCGGTCGAGACGACCCCCGCCCACGACAAGCCCCAGAACAGCAGCCACGCGCCCGTAAGGAACCAGCCCAGAATTGTGCCGGCCAGTGCCATGCCGCGCCCGTCGGTCCTGTCGCGACGGATCTGTGCCAACGAGACGTGCCCGAAGATGACGGCGAGGATACTGGTGAATCCGCAGGTAATGAACCCGGTGAGCCCAGTGACGAGCGCCGCGATGGCGAGCCCGTTGGTCTTACGCTGCGGCTGGCCATACGGCGGGCCGGGCTGACTGTACGACTGCGGCTGATACTGCGGGCCGGAGTGCTCGAAAGGCTGCTGGCCGAACGAATCCTGCGGCTGTTGAGGCGGGTAGCCCATGGGAGCGGCTCCAGAGACGGTGAACGGACGCTGTGGGACGTTCCAAGCATTCCTCTGGTTGACGCGATTCGGGTGTCCACATCCGGACACCGCAATGGGCTCACCATCGCCGGCTTCGTCAACATCGACATCACGATCACTACCAGGTCGCCGACGGCACGCACTCGACCATCATCCGCGCAGCCAAACCGCCCACCAGGTGACGCCTAGCGGACGATTGACATCACCCACGGCAGCGCACCACCCCGAGCACCATGCCGACTGGCCCGCAGCAGCGACATCGACGCCGCCACGATCGTGCCATCCACCGCCAACGGGATCAGAGCCGCAGCCAACTCATCCTCACCATGCGCGATCGCCGGCTCGCTCATATGCCGAAACGACACCGCCCCCGCAAGTGCCCGCACCCGCGCCCGACACCGACAGCCCACCAGAGCCCTGCCGCACCTCGAAAACGCCAACTCCCTCGGCCAGACCATCGATCAAAGTCATCACCCGCCTCCCGACGATGCTGACCTCGCCTGACGCCGCCGGAGCAGCCTCAGAGCCTCGATACTCGCCTGCCGACTCCGGTCGCGCCCTCCATCGCCAAAGAACCCCTGCTCAGACGGCGTATCGATGCGTTCCCTTCTTCTGAGCTCCCTCGCAGAGGGCAGTCGAAAGTTCAGGGGGTTCTGTGTGTCCCCCCAGGGATTCGAACCCTGAACCTCCGCCTCCTGAAGACGGCGCCTCTGCCAGTTGGGCCAGAGCGGCTGGGCCCCGGGCTTGGCTGGCGTGGGCCGGCCCGGGGCGAGGGCGTGGTCCGGCCGGGGGGCGCCATTCCCGTCGGCGAGGCCGTTGCCCGCGGCCCTTTTCTTTCAGGGCCGTCGTCCGAGTGGCAGGATTCGAACCTGCGGTGTTCCTGCTCCCAAAGCAGGCGGGCTGACCAAACTGCCCCACACTCGGTCATGAAAGAAGCCGCCTCAAAAGGCTCGAGACGGCTTTCCGGTGAAGTCGAGGATTATCCGGAAAGCAAGGCGGGCGGGGTGCTCAGGTCGTTCACTTCGCCGCCTTTCTGTTCGTCGCTGGACAATGTCCACGATAGACCCGTGATCAAAGCGGGTGCCACCTATTTATTGTCCGGGACGCCCAGGCGGCTTTCCGGGGTTTCGACGCGGAAGCGGGGCAGGGAGTCGGGGTAGTTGTCCCTGACGAAGTCGACCAGGAATTCGCGTACGTCGCACTTGAGGTCCCAGGAGGACGGCGCGTCGGCGGCGCTCATCAGGGCCCGCAGTTCGACCAGGCCGTTCGGCAGCACGTCGGTGACCTGCAGCGTCCAGTCCTTCTGGTCCCACAGGGGATTGGCCTGGAGGAACTCGTACAGGCCGTCGCGTAGTTTGGGGACCGGCACCGACCAGTCCACGCGCAGATAGACGACGGCGAGCACGCGGCTGCCGTGGCGGGTCCAGTTCTCGAACGGGTTCTGGGTGAAGTACGACACCGGCAGCACGAGCCGGCGCTCGTCCCAGAGGCGGATCACGACGTACGTGAGCGTGAGCTCCTCGATCCGGCCCCACTCGTCCTCCACCACGACCACGTCGTCGAGCCGGAGCGCGTCGCTGAAGGCGAGTTGCAGACCGGCCAGCACGTTGCCGATGGTGGGCTGGGCGGCGATGCCGACGACGGCGCCCGCGATGCCGGCGGAGGCGAGCAGGCCGGCGCCGAGGGCGCGTACCTGGGGGAAGGAGAAGAGCATGGCGCCGACCGCGATCACGATGATGCCCGCGGCGGCGATGCGGCGGACCAGCGCGATCTGCGTCATGATCCGCCGCGCCCGCCGGTTGCGCTCCCCTTCGACCAGCACCAGCCGATCGAGTACGACGTCCGTCAGCGCGTACGTGGCCTGCACGATCAGCCAGGTGACGGCGATGATCGTGACGAGGCCGAGGATCCGCTCCACGGTCCCCGCCACGCTGCGATCGGACGCCGAATCGCCGAACATGCCCGGCTGGAACGCCACGTTGAACGCCACCACGGCGGCCACCGAGAACGCCGCCCATGTGCAATGCTCCACCAGATGCCGGGCGAGCGCCCATTTTCGCCCCACCCTGTTCAGCACCCGTCGGGCCACTTCCACCAGGAGGATCGACCCGATCACCGAGATTACGAGGATCGGCCAGTCGCCTGGAGACCGCACGCTCATGCCCCCAATGTCGTAGAACGTCTCATCAAGGTCACATTGCCCCCAACCGCCACTTGGTAAGCAGAGACACGCGACTCCACCAACCCAGGCGGCCGTTCCGGCTCTGGGGAGGAGAACCGGAGACGTCCGTTCAGTGGCCGCATCTGCCCCAGCAGGTGGTGGCTTTGATCGTGTCGAGCAGTCCGAGGTCGCGCAGCACCGCGCGCGTTCTGTCGATCTCCGTGCCCAGCCATCGCGCGAAATCGTCACCGGCCAGCGGGATCGGAAGCCAGCCCGCGGCCCGGCAGGCGGCCTCCCACGCGCCGGAGCCGAGCACCTCGCCGCACATGCGCACGGCCCTCTCGCGGCTCTCGTCGGACATGCCGCCCGGCCCGAACGCGGCCACCCAGTTGGCGAAGTCCACCCGCACGCCGCACTCCAGCAGCGTCGGCACGTCCAGATCCGGTACGCGGGCAGCCGAGGACACCGCGAGCGCCCTGACCCGGCCCCTGCCGATCCCGGCCCGCCAGTCGGCCAGCGGCCCGGCGGCGGCCACCGCGCGCCCGGCCAGCAGCGCGGCCACGGCCTCGCCGCTGCTGGGGTAGCCGGTGTAGTCGACCTGCCGGGTGTCCGCGCCGAGCGCCTTGGCGATCAGGCCGAACAGCAGGTGGTCGGGCTCGCCCTGCGGCCCGCCCGTCAGCAGCGTCCGTCCGGGCTGGGTGAGGAGCCGGGCGCCGAAGTCGTCGAAGTCCTTCACCGGCGAGCCGTCGGGCACGACCACGACCACGGCCTCGCCGCTGAGCCTGGCCAGCGGGGTCCCGGTGTCGAGCAGGCTCTGGTCGTTGTTCAACTCGGCGGCGGACAGCGCGGGCAGCCCCGTCACGGTGATCGCCGGCCCCGCGCCCACGGCGAAGCCGGTCGCGCGGGCCGCTCCGGCGAACGCCTGCCCGACCCTGATCCACTGCTGCCCGCCCGGCTCGATCGAAAAGCGGGCACGCGGCACGCCCCTTCCGACGTGCCGCGTCCCGCATCCGGCCACGCAGGCGGCCAGCCCCAGCGCGAAGAACCGCCTGCGGCGTAGAAACTGCTCCCCCGAGCCTTTCATTACTCTAGATTATTCACGCATGTCGCTCGGTTACACATCGGGGTTTGCGACACACCACAACCGCGAATATCCCGATTTTTCGGGACATTATTGGACTGCGGTCACCGTAATCGCGTTGCTCAAGGCGGACTTGTTGCCCGCCGCGTCCACCGCCAGCAGCGTGAGCGTGACGGGGCCGGGCTCGTCGGCGTAGGCGAAGGCCACGGAGATGTTCGGGAATTCGGGGCGGATGCGCGGGTCGATGTCGCTCTCGAATTCGCCGTCGAGATACAGCTCGTACGTGATGCCGGCCTTCGGCGTGACATCGTCCGTCGAGAGCGAGTAAGAGAACATCAACTCGAGGAACGGCTGCTCGAACGCCGACAGAATGGCCGGCGTGCTGGGCGGAGTGGTGTCGGTGGTGGCCGAGGCGGGCCCGGTGACCAAGGAGGCGCCGAGTAAGGCGCCGGAAACCAGGGCGATCGTGCGGCGGTACATTGGCTGATTCCCATCTGCCGATGAAGACAACAACACGTGCTTGGTTCGCCTTCATCACGTGCCGGGATGAAGAATGGTTCAGCCGATCTTCTTGCCGACCCCGGCCATGAGCGACGACGGCAGCGACCAGTCGCCCACCAGTTTGGGGCGGTCGGGGCGCCAGTCGGTGGCCTGCACGAGGCCGGGCGGCTCCAGTGGGAAGCCGCCGAAGAAGGCGCGGATCTGGGCCGGGCTCCGGTCGGTCCCGCCGCTGGGGGACTCTCCCCTGGTCTCGTCCTCCAGGTATCCCATGGTGGTGGCGTGCGAGATCACCAGGAAGCCGCCCGGCGCCAACCGCTCGCGCAGGCCAGCCACCGCCCGCTGAGGCTGCGCGGAGTCGGGCAGGAAGTGCAGGATCGACACCAGCAGCACGGCGATCGGCCGGTCCAGGTCCAGGAAGTCACCGGCCCTGGCCAGCACGTTCTCGGGATCGAGCAGGTCGGCATGGACGAAGCGGGCCCTGCCGGGCGAGCGCCGGAGCAGGTTCGTGGCGTGGGCGGCGACCACCGGGTCGTGATCGACGTAGACGACCCTGGCCTCGGGCGCCACCTCATGTGCGCTGCCCTGGGTCGGCAGCCCGCTGCCGAGGTCGAGGAACTGGACGATCCCGGCGCGGGCGACATAGCGTACGGCACGCTGGAGGAAGGCCCGGTTCGCGCGGGCCAGCGCGACCGCCTCCGGGATCAGCTCGGTGAGCTGATCGATGGCCAGGCGGTCGACCGCGAAGTTGTCCTTCCCACCGAGCATGTAGTCGTACATGCGTGCGGGATTGGGCCTCTGATGGTCGAACTGCCGCACACTATCGAATTTATGTCGTCAGCGCCCGAATAACGATAGCCCTGACGGAATTGGAGTCGGTCACTCGACGGTTACGCTCTTCGCGAGGTTGCGCGGCTTGTCGACATCGCGGCCGAGCGCCACGGCGGCGTGGTACGCGAGCAGCTGCAGCGGGATCGTGAGCAGGATCGGGTCGAGCTCGATCTCGTTCTTGGGGATCACGATCACGTCGTCAGCCAGCTTGGCGTCGGGCTCGCGGTGACCCACCATGAGCACCTGGCCGCCCCGGGCGCGGATCTCGCCGAGCGTGGTGAGGTTCTTGTCGAGCAGTTCGTCGTCGGGCACGATCGCGACCGTCGGCATGTCGGGGCCGATGAGCGCGAGCGGGCCGTGCTTGAGCTCGCTGGCCGGGTACGCCTCGGCGTGCACGTACGAGATCTCCTTGAGCTTCTGCGCCCCCTCGCGGGCCACCGGGTAGCCGCGCACGCGGCCCACGAACATCATGCTCGGGTGCGGGGCGTACTTCTTGGCCAGCTCGGCGATCGCCTCGCCCTGCCCGAGGATCTGCTCGATCTGACCGGGCAGCCGGCGCAGGCCCTCCACGATGCGCCGCCCGTCGGCGGGCGACAGGTCGCGCACCCGGCCCAGGTGCAGCGCGAGCAGCGCGAAGGCCAGCGAGGTCGAGGTGAACGCCTTGGTCGAGGCCACCGAGACCTCCGGCCCCGCGTGCAGGTAGATGCCGCCGTCCACCTCGCGGGCGATGGCGCTGCCCACGGCGTTGACGATGCCGATGACCCGGCCGCCCTTGCGCTTGAGCTCCTGCACGGCGGCGAGCGTGTCGTAGGTCTCCCCCGACTGGCTGATCGCGACGTAGAGGGTGTCGGGGTCGACGACGGGGTTGCGGTAGCGGAACTCGCTGGCCGGCTCGGCGTCGGACGGGATGCGCGCCAGCTCCTCGATGAGCTGCGCCCCGATCTGTCCGGAATAGTACGCCGACCCGCACCCGATGATCTTCACTCGCCGGAAGCCGCGCGTCTCACGGGCGTCCATGTTGAGCCCGCCCAGGTGGGCGACGTGGAAACGTTCGTCGAGGCGGCCGCTCAGCGTGCGGGTGATCGTCTCGGGCTGCTCGGAGATCTCCTTGAGCAGGTAGTGCTCGTAGCCGCCGGTGTCGTACTGACCGGCGTCCCAGTCGACGGTCAGCGGCTCCTTGGCCGTCTCGCGGGCGTCGCTGGCGAAGGTGTGGAAGCCGTCGGCCTTGAGCACGGCCAGCTCGCCGTCCTCCAGGTGCACGACCTGACGCGTGTAGCGGACCAGCGCGGACACGTCGGAGGCGGCGAACATCTCCTTCTCGCCGATGCCCAGCACGATGGGGCTGCCGTTGCGCGCCACGACGACCTCGCCGGGCCGCTCGGAGTCGATGACGGCGATGCCGTAGGTGCCCACGATGCTCTTGAGCGTCTTCCTGACGGCCTCCTCCAGCGTGTCGTTCTCGTCGACCGCGCCGGCGATCAGGTGGGCGAGCACCTCGGTGTCGGTCTCGGAGGCGAACACCACGCCGTCGGCCTCGAGCTTGGCGCGCAACTCGCCGGCGTTCTCGATGATGCCGTTGTGCACGACCGCGATGCGCTCGTCGGCGGACAAATGCGGATGGGCGTTGACGTCGCTGGGCACACCGTGCGTGGCCCATCGGGTGTGCCCGATGCCGAGGCTGCCCTTGAACCGCACAGGAACGACCTTGGCCAGGTCGGCCACCCGCCCCTTGACCTTGCGTACCTTCAGCCCCTTGTTGGACACCACGACCCCGGCCGAGTCATAGCCCCGGTATTCGAGGCGCTGCAGGCCCTCCAGCAGGATGGGCGCGGCGTCCTTGGGGCCGACGTAAGCCACGATTCCGCACATCGAGCTCTCCTCTTATCCGTAAACGATCCTGCGTAGCTGCCGCAGGGACAGCTCCGGCGCCGCGACCCGGCGGTTCCGTAATTCGCCGGCGATCCGGGGGAAGATCTCGTCGTTGGTGAAGCCGCGCGCTTTCAGCTCGCCGTGACGCCGGTTGACGAACTCCTCGACGGACTCTGAGAAGTACGACAGCACGTCGGCGACCACGCGGGCCGCCTCGCCGGGGCCGAGCGGGCTCGTCCTCGTGAGGTGCGTGATGAGATCTTCGTACGGATGCCGTGCCGTGGACACAGACGAGGACACTACGGCTCTGGAACGAGACACGCCAATATCCTGCCCGATATCGGGCAGGAATTAACGCTACAGCGCGACAGTACGGCTCCAACCCCTGCCGAATCGCCAGCAGGCGAAGGCTCCGGCGACCAGTCCGAGCCCCGCGAGCACCGCCGCGGGGCCCGCCGTGCCCGCGACGTCGCCCCTCACGGCGGCCTGCAACATGGTGGTCGCCCAGTAGCCGGGCGAGATCGGCGCGACGGCCTGCGCCCAGGACGGCATCAGCGCGTACGGCACCAGCGCCCCGCCCAGCGCGCTGACCGACAGGGCGGCGATGTTGCACAGGGTGCTGAGCTCTCCCTGGCTGCGTACGACAGCGGCGATGGCCGTACCCACGCAGAGCAGGGCGAAGCACCACGCCACCACGGCCAGCGCCAGCGGCCAGAGCGGCCCCGCGGGGCGCATGCCGACCGCGAGCACGCCGAAGACGAGCAGCACGGCCTGCTGGACGACGAGCACGCCGAAGACGGGCAGCGCCTTGCCGATCAGGATCTCGGGGATCCTGGCCCTGGTCGCCCGGAGGCGCTCCCAGGTGTGCCAGGTGCGTTCGGTGAGGGAGGCGGTGGCGACGTCGGCCATCGACAACACCGAGAACATCACCAGCAGGCCCGTGACCGCCTGGGTGGCCTCCCCGAGCATGCCCTTGAAGATGAGCATGAGCACCATCGGCATGACGAGGTAGCTGACGAAGTGGGCCGGATCGCGCCTGCGCAGCAGCACGTTGTGCCCGGCCAGCACGGCGATCCGGCGTAACGACTCACCTGACATGGGACAACTCCCTGTAGAGGTCGTCGAGGGACGGCTGGCGGATGTCGATGCCGCGCACCGGGCGGTCGAGGTCGCGCAGCAGGGCGGCCAGGGTGGCGGTGGGGTCGGTGGTGGCCACGGCGATCTCCGGCTCGCCCTCCACGGTGATCCGCACCTCCCCCGGCAGGTCCTTGAGCAGCTCGGCGCCGGTGCCCCTGGCGATCACCCGGCCGTTCCTGGCGACGGCGATCGTGGCCGCCAGCTCGGTCAGCTCCGGCAGGTAGTGGGTGCAGTAGACGACGGTCGCGCCGCCGTCGGCCCGGCGCCGCACGGCCGCCAGCAGCGCGGCGCGCGTCTCGGGGTCGGCGCCCGCCGTGGGCTCGTCGAGGAGCAGCACGCCGGGGCTGGGGAGAAGGGCGGTGGCGGCCTGGGTACGGCGCTGCTGGCCGCCGGACAACACGCCCACCCGCCGGTCGAGCACCCCCGTGAGCGCCAGCTCCTCAGCCGTCGTCTCGATGGCCCTGGTCAGCGCCCTGCCCCGCAGACCGGCGAGGCCGCCGAAGAGCCGCAGTGTCTCCCGTACGGTGACGCTGGGGTAGAGCGCCAGTTGTTGTGGCGCCATCCCCACGTCACCTTCGATCCGGACCTGGCCGGCATCCGGCGCGGTCAGTTTCGCCGCGATCTCGAAGAACGTCGTCTTGCCCGCGCCGTTGTGCCCGACCAGGCCCGCGACCTCTCCCGGCGCCACCCGCAGGTCGAAGCCGTCCAGCGCGGTGACGTCGCCGTACCGCTTGATCAGGCCGTCCGCTATCAGCATGACGATCAGCTCCTTGTCAGTCTACGATGTAGACTGCTCTACACTGTAGACTCAGCCCGTGCGGAAACTCAAGACCTCCCGGCAGCCGGAGATCCTCGACGCGGCGCTCGCCATCGCCGACGAGCGCGGGCTCGACAGCCTGTCCATGCGGGCCGTGGCGCAGCGGGTCGGGGTGACGCCCATGGCGCTCTACGGATATTTCCGCAACAAGGATGAGCTGCTCGACGGCCTGGTGGGGCGCCTGCTGACCGAGCTGGCCCCCTCGGATCCCGGGCGGACCTGGGAGGAGCGGCTGTCCGCGATCGCGTGGGCGACCCGCCGCGTCGCCCGGGAGCATCCGTCGGTCTTCCCGCTGCTGCTCTTCCGGGCCTCGGTGACCTCCGACGGGGTGGGCGTGGTGGACCTGGTCTACCAGGCGCTGCTCGACGCCGGGGTGCCGGAGGCGGACGTGCCCAGGATCGAGCGGCTGGTGAGCACGTTCGTGATCGGGTTCGCGATCTCGGAGTCGAACGGGCGCTTCTCCGCCGCATCGAACGAGTCGCGGGTGCGGCGAGGAGGCGATGCTCCGGCACATCGGCGGCTGGCGGGGCATCTGACGGCCGATGACTGGGATGCCGAGTTCGCAGCGGATCTAGCGGATCTCATGCGTATCATCCGACCCGTCTGACACATCCCTTTCTGGGAATGGTTACGGTGAGTAGTCGTATCGTGACATTCCTGGGGAGATGTTCATGCACCTCTGGCTCGCCGCAGCCCTGGCCGCCGGCACCCTCACAGCGCCGTCCGTCGTTCCCGGGCATCAGGCGCCCCCTGTGCCGCCCTCCGTGCCGGGCGCCTCCGGGCGGCAGGCCGACTTCGCCGCGGCCGCCCGTGAGTACGGGGTGCCGGAGAGCGTGCTGCTCGGGGTCTCCTACCTGGAGTCGCGGTGGGACGCGAACGGGGGGCGGCCGAGCACGGCGGGCGGCTACGGGCCGATGCACCTGGTGGACGCCTTCCCCGCCGACACCCGCACCGGGTTCTACGACGCGCTCGGGGATCCACGGGGAGACGACGCCCGGCCGATGTCCCGTTCACTCACCGAGGTCCTTTCCCGGTCGGCGCTGCGCACGTCGGCGTCGGCGCCCCGGACGACGCTCCCCGAGGCCGGCCGGTTGAGCGGCGTGGCGGCCGCCCGGCTGCGGGACGACCCGGCCGCCAACATCCGCGCCGGCGCCGCCCTCCTCGCCTCCTACCAGGACCGTCCCAGCTCCGTACCGGCCGACTGGCACGGGGCCGTCGCGCGGTACGCGGGTACGGAGGATCCGGTGGCTTCCCGGGCGTTCGCGGACGAGGTGTTCTCGGTGATGCGGGAGGGGGCGCAGCGGCGTACGGACGATGGGCAGGAGGTGCGGCTCGATCCCGTATCGGATCTGCCCGTCGCGAACGAAGGCGAGCAGGCGGAGGAGAGCGCCCAGGCCGATCCGGACGCCCGGCCCGACGGCGAGCAGGCGGAGGCGGTCACGCAGGCCGACCCTGACGTCCAGCCCACCACGAACGAGCAGGCCGACGCCATGGACGATCAGACGGACACCGACGCCGTGCCCTCGATCGCGTGGGAGGCCGGGCCGAAGGGGCAGGCGGCGGGGCGGGCGGAGTGTCCTTCCTCGCTCACCTGCGAATGGATGCCCGCCGCCTACAAACGCTTCGGCAAGAAGAAGAACCGCGACTACGGCAACCACGACCATCTGGCGCGTACCCGCTCGATCGACTACATCGTCATCCACGACACCGAGGGCGCCTACCAGGGCATCCCCGCGCTGGTCCGCAACCCGAAGTACGTGAGCTGGCACTACACGATCCGCTCCCGCGACGGACATGTCGCCCAGCACGTGCCGACGAATGACATCGCCTGGCACGCGGGCAACTGGGACGTCAACACCCGTTCGATCGGCATCGAGCACGAGGGCTACCTGGCCAAGGGGGGCACCTGGTACACCGAGGCGATGTACCGGTCATCGGCCAGGCTCGTCAAGTTCCTGGCCGACAAACACCACATCCCCCTCAACCGGGCCCACATCCTCGGCCACGACAACGTACCGGGGACGACCCCGCAGACGGTCGCCGGCATGCATGAGGATCCCGGCCCGTACTGGGACTGGGGCCACTACTTCGACCTCATGAACAGGCCCTTCAAGGCCGTCAAGGACGGCAGTTCGGTCATCATCAACCCCTCGTACGCCGGCAACAAGCCCCGCTTCACCGGCTGCCAGACCACCAAGCCGGAGCAGCCCTGTCCCGCGCACGGGGCCGCCACCGTGTGGCTGCACAAGGAGCCCAGCGACACCGCTCCCCTGGTCAGCGACATGGGCAAACATCCGGGCAAGCCCAGCACGTACAGCGTGTACGACCACAGCGCCCGCGCCTCGACCGGCCAGCGCTACGCCGTCGCGGGCAGGCAGGGAGACTGGACGGCGATCTGGTACCTCGGGCAGAAGGCGTGGTTCCGCAACCCTGCCTCGAACCCGACCGCCATCCCGGCCAAGGGCCCGACGGTGACGCCGCTGTCGGGGAACGTGAAGGTGTACGGGCGGGCGTACCCGGAGAAACCGGCCTACAAGAGCGCCGCATACCAGAGCCTGACACCGCTCAAGTACAAGATCGCCCCCGGCCAGACGTACACGGTGGGCGACACGATCACCGGCTCCTACTACGCCGCCAACGCCTTCAGCCCGTCCAGGCACGTCACCACGACCGGCACGACCCGTTACCACCAGATCCAGCTCGGGCACCGGGTGATGTTCGTGATGGCCAAGGACGTCCGGATGATCAGCTGATTTTCGTCCGCACCGGCCGCACAGTGCGCGCGTGCACTCTCGGGAGGCGATATGGTTTTCCCGTGACCCGGCACATGTGGCCGGAAGATTCACGCGGAAGTGGCTCAGTGGTAGAGCATCACCTTGCCAAGGTGAGGGTCGCGGGTTCGAATCCCGTCTTCCGCTCGGAGCACAACTCCTGGTGGAGTGGCCGAGAGGCGAGGCAGCGGCCTGCAAAGCCGTCTACACGGGTTCAAATCCCGTCTCCACCTCGATGACCGGCGGACCCTCCGGGATCCGGTAAAGTAAAGTGCGACGCAATGCGGAAGTGGCTCAGTGGTAGAGCATCACCTTGCCAAGGTGAGGGTCGCGGGTTCGAATCCCGTCTTCCGCTCTGAGTGCCAACTCAATACGGACGATTAGCTCAGCGGGAGAGCGCTTCCCTGACACGGAAGAGGTCACTGGTTCAATCCCAGTATCGTCCACCGCTCCATCGCAAGAAACCCAGCCCCAGCTCATGGCGCACGCCAGGAGCCTGGGGCTTCTTGTTGTTTCCCCGTTCCGCACGAGGTGCCCTTGGAGCGGGCGATTCCGCCCAGCTCGAAGAGCACCTCACTCGCCTGTCGGAGCTCAGATCAGAGGGCGCAGCAACTGGTCGTGTTCCGCCACGGCCCGACGCCGGCCAGCCGGCAGACGGTCCTGATCTGCCTCCTGACCGATCGCCCGGGGACACAGACGGTCGAGCTGCAGCGGGTTTCGGTGGAGCACTCGTCCGCCGCGGCGCGGTGCTCTGGAACGACCAGCGCCAGAAGACGATCGCCGATATTACCGATGGATCGCATCACTTCGTTTGTTCCCTTTCTATGGTGCCATTCGATTTCTGTCGCAAAAATTCTTCTACTGGCTCGCTCTCCATTCTGCTGGGGGTCCCAGGCCGGTTCAGCTTTCGAATGGTGATGGCGTAGATGTCGGCGACGGGGAAATAGCCGTGGTCGCGGGAGTCGAAGCTGGCGTCGGTGTTGTCGCCGATCAGGATGAGTTGTCCGTCGGGTACACGGGCATCGGGGACGAGTGGCCGCACGGGCGGGGGGACAGGATCGCCGGGCAACGCGGCGATGCGCTTGATGAGGAACCGGCCGCCCATCGGCAGCGGGCTGAGCACCACGGCGATATGGCCGTTCCGCAGAGCCGACGGGGCCACGCGCCGGGCCAGGAGCCGGTCGCCGTCGGCCAGAGTGGGCGCCATGCTGTAGCCGTCCACACGAATGATCGAGTACGCCCGGCGCAGCCACGCGATCAGCGCGAGGAGAACAACCACAGCGCACCCGGCGGCGAGCAGGATCGAGGCGGTCACCACGAGAATCCGCCGGCCCTGAACGCGCGCCGCGGCGCCGCGCGGCTACGCGGTTTCGTGAAAGCCGACACGGCGAGCGAGACCTGGCAGGCCACCACCACTAGAGCCATGCCGGGATATGTTTCTGCTCCGTGTTAGCGCGGCACTAGCGCGACACCAGCGCGGGGTGCCCGATTTACCGCGGTCCGCCGCTTGCGTGATGCCCTTTGCGGGCCCATCGTCAGAGCCATGGAACTGGCCGCTCTCATCGTGACGCTGGTGCTCGGCGCGCCTGCGCTCTATTTCCAATGGAAAGCCCACGCCCGCGCGGAGCGCGAGTTTCGCAGGAACGACGCTGCGGCGGCTCACGTGAGGAGGCCGGAGACGCAGAGGCCGAGCGCCCTCCCCTGGCGGCAACCTCACTGGGACCAGGCGCAAGGCAACGGCGAGCCTCCGGAGGCCGGTGGTTTCGCATGGGTGGCGGCGTGGTGGGGGGTGATCGTGCCGAGCATTCAGACGACCTACCTCGACACCGAGTCCAAAATGGAGATATTCGGCGGATCCGTAACCGAGTACGTAGGAGCGATGCGGGCCGGCCTGGTTCTGACCGGCGTTCTGTCGATAGGTTTATTGATCAGCGCAGGGATCTTCCGCCAAGGTGATCTGCTGTTCTACGGCAGGACGCGGCGCGGCATCATCTGGTTCCAGGCACTCGGCGGGCTCTTGGGGCTGGCGGTTTGTCTGGTATTTGTGATCGTCAAAAGCAACTATCTCTTCTAACGCGTCGCGCCCAGGCCCAGCCGGGCCGCCAGCATCGCGCGGCATTGCGGCCACTCTTCCGCGATGATCGAGAATATCGCGGAGTCGCGCAACCGGCCGTCCTCCCCCGGCGCCCACGACTGCGACCAACTACGGAGCACGCCTTCAAATCGCGCGCCGACCTTCTCGATCGCGGCGCGGGAGCGGCCGTTGCGGGCGTCCGTCTTCAGATCGACCCTGGCGACGTCCCATACCTCGAACGCGTGGCCGAACAGCAGGAGTTTCGCCTCGGTATTCAGCCCCGTGCCCTGGGCCGATTTCGCCAGCCAGGTGAAACCGACCTCGACCGCGCACAAACGTTCTCCCCCGGGCCACAGGCGCGGATCCCAGAAGGCCGTGACCCCGACCGCCCGCCCCGACGCCCTGGCCACCTGCGCGTACGGCGCCAGCCTGCCCGTCGCCGCCCGCTCGAGTTGCGCGTCGATGTAGTCGCCGACCTCGGCCGACCTCGGGACCCAGGTGAAGGTGTACGGGCTCCGGTCCTCCTCCGCGGCCATGGCCAGATCACGCGCGTGCTGGTGGCCCAACGGCTCAAGGCGGACGAGTGAGCCTTCCAGCACAGGCCCGTCGAGCGCGAAACTCATCGAATATCTCCCATGGCGACGATTATCCTCGCCGACGCCGAACTCGACGGTCAAGGCGGTTATCGCCGGATGAGCCACCAGGAAACTCGACGGCCGCTCGCGGCCCAGCACGCTGGTGGAAGGACCCGGCCTGGGACGCCGACCTGCCGCGCAAGGCCGTCACGAACGTTTCCCTCGACGGGTGGGTGTGGGATCGCTTCGCCGGTGAACAGGACAAGCTGACGCGGTCGTTCCGGCGTACGCGGTGGGGAGACGAGTCGGTCGGACAGCCCGCCCACGACGACAGGACGTTGGACGCCCTGGCCGAGGCGGTGGCCCTCGTGGAACGGGGGTCGTGGGTGGAACGGGGGTCGTGGAACGGGGGCGGTCGCGGGAGGTCCGGGACAGCCTCGTGCGGGTGATCGTGGGCGCGCCGGCGTTCCTTGCGCTGGCAGGGGAACTACGTCGCTGAGTTCCGTGCCATCGCCATGGAACGGCCATGGAACGTGCGTGTCACGCCAACAAGACAAGGGGCCGATGCCGGGGGAGATATGACCGATGCCAATGGGGTAGTCATCAGGCTGGCCGGGGCCTTCACGATCGAGCGGAACGGGGTTCCGTACCCGCGGGGGGCGGTCGGGGGCAAGGCGCGGACGGTGCTGAAGCTGCTCGCGGCCGAGCGGGACGCGCTGCTGGCCGCCGATCGCGTCGCCGAGGAGTTATGGCCGTACGGCGCGCCGAAGCGACCGGTGCAGAACGTCGCGACGCTGGTCAGCAGGTTACGCGGAGCGCTGGGGGCCGGGATCGTGACCGGCGGCCGGGACGGATACCGGCTGGGCGGGGCGCCCGGCGTACGGGTCGATCTGGACCTGGCGGCGGGGCTGGTCGACGAGGCCGAGCGATGTCTGGGCGCCGGGGATCCGGCGCCGGCGGGGACGGCGGCCGGGCGGGCGCTGGAGCTGCTGCACGACGGGGTGGTGCTGGCGGGCGAGCCGGACACGCCGTGGGTGGCGGCGGCCAGGGACGAGGCGGCGGGACTGGTACGGCGGGCGCGGCACGTGGCCGCCTCGGCGGGACTGCACGGCGCCGATTTCGCCAGGGCGCGGCGGGCGGCGGAAGCGGCGATCCTGACCGATCCGTTCGACGAAGTGGCGTACCGGTTGCTGATGCGGGCGCACGCGGCGGCGGGAGAGCCGGCGAAGGCGCTGCTGGTGTACGAGGAGTTGCGGCGCCGGCTGGTGGCGGAACTGGGCACGGACCCGGCCGCCGAGACCCGGGCCGTACACGTGGCCGTCCTGCGCGAGGAGCCGGTGACCGAGCCATCCGCCATGGGCGGCCTGGGAAGAAAAGCCGCCCTTCGGGACGAAGCCGGATGGAGGGTCGCGCTGCCGGAGGATCGCGGAGAGGCAGCCGCATCGCCGGAGGACCGTCGAGAGACTGCCGCACCGCCGGAGGACCGTCGAAAGACGGGCGCACCGCCGGAGGACCGTCGAAAGACGGGCGCACCGCCGGAGGATCGCGGAGAGACCGCCGCGCTGCCGGAGGATCGCGGAGAGACGGGCGCGCTGCGGAGAGAGCCGGGACGGAGAGCGGCTTTGGCGGACGTATCCGGATGGCGGGTCGCCCCCGGGCTGGGTTCGCTGGTGACCGTGGCGAGGCCTGTGCTCGTCGGGCGGGCCGAGGAGGTGGCGCGGATCTCGGGTGCGTGGGCGCGGGCCGTGTCGGGGCGTACCGGGGTGCTGCTGGTCGCCGGGGAGGCGGGGATCGGCAAGTCGCGGCTGGCCGCGGAGGCGGAGCGGATGGCGGTCGCGACGGGCGGGATCGTCCTGCGGGCGCGCTGCCACGAGATCGAGCGGGCGCTGTTCCTGCAGCCGTTCGTGGACGCGCTGCGACCGCGCCTCACCCACCTGCCGGAGGAGGCGCTGCGCGACCTGGTCGGCGGCTGGGCGCCGGCGCTGAGGTCGCTGGAGCAGGGGCAAGCCATGGAACGCCGGTACGCCTTCGAGGCCGTGGCCGCGTTCACGCGCGCGCTGGCCGCCCGTGAGCCGGTGCTCCTGGTGCTGGACGACCTGCACGCCGCCGGCCCGGCCACCGTGGAGCTCGTGCACTACCTGGCCAGGCGCGTTTCCGAGGTCCGGCTGCTGGTCCTCGCCACGACGCTCACCAGCGAGTACGGGGTGGCCGACGCCCTGCGCGGGGTGTCGGAGGTGCTCCGGCCCGGACCGTTGACGCGCGCGGCGGTGCGGGAGCTGGCGGGCGGCCCTGGACTGGCCGAGGAGGTGTTCCTGCGCACGCAGGGCCAGCCCCAACTCGTCGCCGCCCTGCTGGACGGGTCACGAGCCGGCGAGCGCGTGCCCGAGGAGGTGCGGGTCATCGTGCTCGCGCGGCTGCGGGGCCTGGATGAGCAGGCGCGGCGGGTGTTGCGGGCGGCGAGTGTGCTGAACGGGGCGTTCGATCCCGTGGTGCTGGGCAAGGTGCTCGACCTGCCGCCGCAGGAGGTGGCCGGCCACTGTGAGCGGGCGCTCGGCAGGGGGTTGCTGGTGGTGTGCGGTAGTGCGTACGAGTTCGCGAACGCCCTGACCCGCGAGACCCTCTACGCCACCACCCCGGCCCCGACCCGTCTGGTGTACCAGCGCCGAGCGGCCTATCCCGCGACGTGAGGTCAGGGCCAGGTCCTGGCCTCTGCCTCGAACACCGCGCGGTCCGTCTCCACGGGCAGCACGCACATCAGCTGCCCGCCGGGGACGCGCAGGATGCGGCACTCCTGCCAGCGCGACACCTCTTTCGCGCCGAGGGCGAGCAGGCGCTGGGTCTCGGCTTCCACGTCGTCGGTCTCGATGTCCAGGTGGAAGCGCGCGGCGTCGTCGTCGATCGCCTGGACGGCCACGACCAGGCCCGGCATGGCGTCGTGCAGGGTGGTGAACTGCTTCTCGGACGGAAGGGGGCGGGCGGTGGCGCCCAGCGCCGCCGCCCAGAAGGCCGCCGCCTGCGCTGCTTCGGAGGTCGGGGTGTCGATCAGGAGGGCGTAAACACGGCTGCGATGCACGACACGTACCTTAGTGCGCCGCCAGGTGTGCCGGATGGGAGATATGTCGCCTTGTGCGAACTTTTGGTTGCGCTGCGTGTATATACCGTTTCCGTCCGGGTAGCGCCGATGCATTGGCTCCTCGGAGGAGGAAACCGTGGACATCAACATAGGCCAAGGCATTTCGGACGCCTGGCGGAATATAGCGACGTTCGTCCCGAAGCTGATCGGCTTCGTGGTGGTGCTCATCATCGGGTGGCTCATCGCCAAGGCGCTCGAGAAGATCGTCGACAAGGTGCTCGAGCGGGTCGGCTTCGACCGGGCGGCTGAGCGCAGCGGTGTGCGGCGCTGGCTGGCACGCAGCAAGTACGACGCCAGCAGCTTGATCGCCAAGATCGTCTTCTATGCGATCCTGCTGATCACCCTGCAGATAGCCTTCAACGTCTTCGGACCCAATCCGGTCTCGGCGTTGCTGGCCGGAGTGGTCTCGTGGCTGCCCAAGGCCCTCGTGGCCATCGTGATCATCGTGGTTGCCGGGGCCGTGGCCAAGGCTGTCAGGGACATCTTGGCGGGGGCGCTCGGCGGGCTGTCGTACGGGCGCTGGCTGGCCACCGCGGCCTCGGTGTTCATCTGGGCGCTGGGCATCATCGCGGCGCTCAACCAGATCGGTGTGGCCACGACGGTCACGACGCCGGTGCTGGTCACGGTGCTCGCCACCATCGGGGCGATCGCGGCGATCGGTTTCGGGGGCGGGCTCATCCGGCCGATGCAGCAGCGCTGGGAGCGGTGGCTGGGCCGGATCGAGCAGGAGGCGCCGGCTGCCAGGGCGCATGCGGAGGCGTACCAGCGGGGGCGTGAGGACGCTCGGTCGATGGCGGACGAAACGGAACCGATGCGGACGACCCAGGGTGGTGGGGCGACCCGCTCGGACCTGCCTCCGGGCTGACCCTTCCGCGCCCTGCCCCGGGCGGGCCACCCGGCCCGCCCGGGACGCGCGTGCCGACCGGCTGGTCGCCGTGCGCGTCGAGAAAGGCGGGTGAGGTGTCAGGCGGGGTGGCCGTCTTCCAGGAGGCCGAGTTCGCGGGTGAGCCAGCACACCGCCGTCAGCCGGAGGGACGGCGCGTCAGGCTCGCCGGTGAAGGCCCAGCCGCGGTGCCGGAGCTCGTCGAGGAAGCCCAGCAGGTAGTCGCCCAGCGTCTCCCGATTCAGCGGGATCGCATCACGCAGCACGGCCGCGTGCTGGTCGACCGCCGCGACCAGTCCTGGGTCCCCGCCCATGCGGGCGAGCTGGGCGTCGCCCAGTGCGTTCATCAGCCAGCGCAGGGGCGAAGCCGCCCATCCCTCCTCGAAGACCACCAACTAACCTTAAAGCATCTCCCAAGGTCAGCGGCCCAGTCCCACGTAGTTCTCGGCCAGCGTCGTGGCGGCCGCCTCGGAGGAGGTCACGTAGTCCAGGTACGACAGTTGCAACCGCCGCGCGTACGGGTCGTCCTCCTCGAACGTGTGCAGCAGCGTCGTCATCCACCACGAGAAGTGCTGCGCCCGCCACACCCGCTTCAGGCAGGCTTGCGAATACCCGTCGAGCAGTTCGGCCGAGCCGTCCAGGAAGTAGGCGACCAGCGCGTCGGTGAGCACGCGGACGTCGGCGACGGCCAGGTTGAGGCCCTTGGCGCCGGTGGGCGGGACGATGTGGGCGGCGTCCCCGGCCAGGTAGAGCCGCCCGTACTGCATCGGCTCGGCCACGAAGGCCCGCATCGGCGTGATGCCCCGCTCCGTGATCTCGCCGGTGGCCAGCGTGAAGCCGGGCACGGTCTCCAGCCGGGCCTTCAGCTCGGCCCAGATGCGCTCGCCGGGCCAGTCCTCCAGCCGGGCGTCGGCGGGAACCTGCAGGTAGAAGCGGCTGACGGTGGGTGAGCGCATGCTGTGCAGGGCGAAGCCGCGCTCGGTCCTGGTGTAGATCAGCTCTTCGGAGGACGGCGCCACCCGGGCCAGGATGCCGAGCCAGGCGAAAGGATATTCGCGCTCGAAGACGCTCAGAACGCCCTCCGGGATGGACGGCCGGGACACCCCGTGGAAGCCGTCGCAGCCCGCGATCACGTCGCAGTCGAGCCGCTCGCCGCCGAACGTCAGGTACGGCTCGGACTCCAGGGAGTGCACGGCCACGTCCTCGACCTCGAACCGCACGTCGCCGCCCGCCGCCAGCCTGGCCGCGATCAGGTCCTTGACCACCTCCTGCTGCCCGTACACGGTGATGGCCCGGCCGGGCACGAGCTTCTCGAAGGGGATGCGGTGGCCCGCGCCGCCGTACCTGAGCTCGATGCCGTGGTGCGGCAGCCCCTCGCGCAACATGCGCTCGCCGACGCCGGCCTCGACCAGGGTGTCCACCGTGCCCTGCTCCAGCACCCCGGCCCGGACGCGGCGCTCGACGTACTCTCTGCCGCGTTTCTCCAGCACCACGGAGGAGATGCCGCGCAGGTGGAGCAAGTGGGACAGAAGCAGACCAGCGGGGCCAGCCCCGATGATCCCGACCTGAGTTCGCATGGGTGAAGCATCCTGCTTTGAGGGTTATTTAGCCGATAGGCACCTTCCACTGGGCGGAAGATTTGTGCAGGATTGTCGTATGTCAGGCGGTTCGCGGGAGCCGGGGCGCTCCGTGACGTCCAAGGTGCTGGCCATCCTGGGCGCGTTCGACGCGGCGCATCCGCAGCTCACGCTGACCGAGCTGGCCGGGCGGAGCGGGCTGCCGCTGAGCACGGCGCACCGGCTGGTCGGCGAGCTGGAGGAGTGGCAGGCGCTGAGCCGTACCCCCGACGGGCGGCTGCGGGTGGGGCTGCGGCTGTGGGAGCTGGGCCAGCTCGCGCCGCACCGGCTGCGGGAGCTGGCGCACCCGTGGTTGCAGGAGCTGTTCGGCTCCACGGGTGAGAACGTGCACCTCGCGGTGAGGGACGGACTCGAGGTGCTGTACGTGGACAAGGTGTACGGCAGGCGGGCGGTGCCCATCGTGTCCAGGATCGGCGGACGGCTGCCGATGCATCCGACGGGGGTGGGCAAGGCGCTGCTGGCCTACGAGCCGGACTGGTTCGTCACGTCGTACCTGGCACGCAAGCTCGAACGCCCCACCCCGCACACGATCACCGAGCCGGGACGGCTGGCCAGGGAGCTGGCGGCGGTGCGGAGCCAGGGGCATGCGCTCACGTACGAGGAGATGACGCTCGGCTCGTGCTCGGCGGCGGCGCCGATCCTGGTGGACGGGCGGCCGGTGGCGGCGCTGGGCGTCGTGGTCTCCTCGCGGCGCTCCCGCGAGCTGCCCCGGCTGGTCGAGCCACTGCTGAGCGCCGCCGCCGGGATCGCCAGGGGGCTCTGAGCGCCACCGCCGGGATCGCCCGGCGGCTGTGAGCCGCTGAGCGGCGCCGCCGGGATCTCCAGGGGCGCTCTGAGAGGTCAGTCCCCCAGCTTCTGGATGCGGTCCTTGAACAGCGTGGTGGCGATGGCGGCCTTGTGCGGCTGCCCCTTGAGGAACGCCTGCGCGAAGCTCTTCGCCTGGTCGTAGGAGACCTTGCCGGGCATGGGCGGCTCGTTCGGGTTGACGTCCACGTCCACCAGCGCCGGCCCGTCGTGGGAGAGTGCCTGCCGCAACGCCGGGGCCACGTCGCCCGACTTGGTGACCTTGGCTCCGAAACCGCCGCACGACCTGGCCCACGCCGAGAAGTCGGCCTCGGGCGCGGCGTAGCGCACGCCGTACTCCGGGTAGCCGAGCACCATCTGCTCCCAGAGGATCTGGCCGAGCGAGTTGTTGTTGTTGACGACCACCTTGATCGGCAGCTCTTGCTGCACTGCGGTGAGGAACTCGGCCATCAGCATCGAGAAGCCGCCGTCGCCGACGTACGCGATGACCTGACGGCCCGGGAAGGCGTGCTGCATGCCGATCGCGTACGGCAGCCCCGGCGCCATCGAGGCCAGCGTCCCCGACAGGTAGAACTCGCGCTCGCCGCGGATCGTCCAGTGCCGGGCCGCCCAGGTGGCGATGGTGCCGCTGTCGCAGGTCAGGATGGCGTCGTCGGAGGCGAGCTCGTCGAGGACGGACACGGCGTACTGCGGGGCGATGGGGTCCCTGTCCGCGTTCTCCAGTGCGTCCATATCGGAGCGCCACTTGGCCATCATCTTCTGATATTTCGCCAGATGGGCGTTGTCGTCCCGGCGAGCCAGCAGCGGCAGCAGCGCCTGCAGCCCCTCCTTCGCGTCGCACACCACCGGCACGTCCGTCGCGATCCGCGCCCCCGCCCTGGTCGGATCCGCCTCGAACTGCACCACCCGCGTGTCACGCACCTCCGGCAGGAACTTCGAGTACGGGAAGTTCGTGCCCACCATGAACAACACGTCGGCGTCGTCCATCAGCTCCTCGCTCGGCCGCGTGCCGAGCAGCCCGAGCCCGCCCGTCGTGTACGGGGAGTCGTCCGGCACGACCGCCTTGCCCGGCAGCGTCTTGACCACGGGCGCACCGAGCGCCTCCGCCACCGCCAGCACCTCCCGCCTGGCGTGCAGCGCCCCCTGCCCGACCAGCATGGCGGGCCGCTCGGCCCGGTTGAGCACCTCGGCCGCCCACTCGACGTCCTCCTGCCGGGGCAGGCCGGACGACGGCAGGTAGACGGGCGCGGTCTGGGGCGCGCGAGCGGGCGCCACGTGCCTGTACGGGTCCGCCCCCGCCTCCGCCACCTGGATGTCATTGGGCAACGTGAGGTGGGAGACCCCGCGCCGCGCGTAGGAGGTCCTGATCGCCAGGTCCACCAGCGAGGGCAACTGCGTCGGGTTGGTGATCATCATGTTGTACTCGGCGACGTCCGCGAACAGCTTGTCCAGGTGCACCTCCTGCTGGTAGCCGGTGCCCAGCACGGACGTCTCCTGCATACCCGTGATGGCCAGCACGGGCACGTGGTCGAGCTTGGCGTCGTAGAGGCCGTTGAGCAGGTGGATGCCGCCGGGCCCCGAGGTGGCCAGGCACACGCCGATCCGCCCGGTGGCCTTGGCGTAGCCGGTCGCCATGAAGGCCGCGGCCTCCTCGTGGTGGACGAGGACGAATCGCACCCGGTCACGGTGCCGCCGCAGCCCTTCCATGATGCCGTTGATGCCGTCGCCGGGCAGGCCGAAGACGGTGTCGACGCCCCACGCCACGAGCCGTTCGATCAGAGTTTCCGATGCGATTCGAGCCATGTGAGCCGCTCTACCCCGCTCTGCCGCGGGCAGACGCCGGTACGAGATTCATTGACATTTCTGGAATTTCGCGGGTAGGGACCCGGCATGCGCATTCTGGTCACGGGAGCCACCGGCACGCTCGGCGGCGCACTCGTTCCCGCCCTGCTCAAGGCGGGTCACGAGGTGCGGGCGCTGAGCCGTACCAAGAGGGACGGCAGCGGGAACGTCGAGTGGATGTGGGGCGACCTCATCTCGGGCAACGGCGTCAAAGAGGCCGTACGCGGCGTGGACGCGATCGCCCACCTGGCCACCAGCGGCCGCAGGGGACGCGGCGCCGTGGACGTGCCCGGCACCAGGACGCTGCTCATCCTGGCCCGCCAGGCCGGGGCGCCGCATGTGCTGCTCACCTCGATGGTCGGCGCCGACCGCGCCGCCTACGGCCACCTCAGGCACAAGCTGGAGGCCGAGCGCCTGGTGGCGGAGAGCGGCCTGGACTGGACGATCCTCCGCGCCACCACGTTCCACCAGTGGCTGCGGCGCAGGCTCGGCGACTTCGCCGCGCTCCCCGCGCTGCCCGTGGACCGCTCGCTGCCCTGGCAGCCGGTGCACACGGGCGAGGTCGCCACGCGCGTGGCGGCGCTGCTGAGCGCCGGACCCGAGCATCGGGAGATCGAGTTCGGCGGCCCCCAGGTGATCGGCACCGAGGAGCTGGTCACGACGTGGTTGCGCGCCTCCGGCCTGCGCCGCCTCCGCGTGCCCGTACGCTATCCCGGCCGTCTGTACGCGGCCCAGCGCGCCGGCGACCTGACCACGGACGCCCTGCCCAAGGGCGGGATCACCTGGCACGACTACCTGCTGCCGCCGCCACCGGTCCTGTCGGACGACTTCGCCTCCGAGCACACCGCCTCCCCCACCAGCCCGGCCACCCAGCCGGAGCAGGATCCTGACCTGCGCGTATACGGGGGCGACGAGGGGTACGAGCGCCCGACACGAAGCTAGCCGGGAGCCCGCTTTCATTACACTTCGCCGACTTGTTGGTTCCTGACCTGTTACTAGACAATGTGTTCGGTGATGAAAGGCATTCCGCTGACCAAGGACTTCGCCAACGGCGGCGTCTCCTTCTGGTACCGGCAGATCGGCCGGCCCGCGCGGCGGCCGGCGCTGCCCGGGCCGCGTGACTACGACGTCGCCATCGTCGGCGGCGGCTACACCGGCCTGTGGACCGCTTACTACCTGAAGCGGGCCGAACCCGGCCTGCGGATCGCGATCCTGGAGAAGGAGTTCGCCGGGTTCGGGGCGTCGGGGCGCAACGGCGGGTGGTTGTCGGCCGAGTTCGCCGGGTCCCGCAAGAGGCACGCCAAGGCGCGCGGGCGGCAGTCCATGATCGACCTCCAGCGCGCCATGTTCGCGTCCGTGGACGAGGTCATCGCCGTGGCCCGCGAGGAGGGCATCGACGCCGACGTGCACAAGGGCGGGCTGATCCACGTCGCCACCAACCCGGCCCAGCGGCGGCGCCTGCGCGCGGGGGTCGCCGACCTGCGCACGTGGGGGTACGGGGAGGGCGACCTGCGGTTGCTGGACCGCGACGAGCAGCGCGAGCGGCTGCAGGTGGCGGGGGCGCTGGAGGCGTCGTACTCACCGCACTGCGCCCGCATCCAGCCCGCCAAGCTGGCCGTCGGGCTGGCGGCGACGGTGGAACGGCTGGGCGTGGACATCTTCGAGGACACGACGGTGACCGAGATCCGGCCCCGCGGGGAGAGCGGGAGGGCGGCTGCCGTGACCACGCGCGGCGTCGTCTCGGCCGACTACGTCATCCGCGCCACCGAGGGCTTCACCGCCACTCTGGCCGGCCAGCACCGCCAGTGGCTGCCGATGAACAGCTCCATGATCGTCACAGAGCCGCTCCCCTCCGACGTGTGGAAGCACATCGGCTGGCAGGGCAACGAGCTGCTGGAGGACGAGGCGCACGCTTACGTCTACACGCAGCGGACGGCCGACGACCGGATCGCGATCGGCGGGCGGGGGGTGCCGTACCGGTTCGGGTCGCGTACCGATGTCCTGGGCGCCACCCAGCCGGCGACGGTCGCCCTGCTGTGGCGCATGCTGGTCAAGCTCTTCCCGGCCGCGGCCGACGCGCGCATCCAGCACGCCTGGTGCGGCGTGCTCGGCGTGCCCCGTGACTGGTGCTCGACGGTCCACCTCGACCACGCCACCGGCTTGGGCTGGGCCGGCGGCTATGTCGGCAGCGGCGTCACCACGACGAACCTCGCCGGCCGCACCCTGCGCGACCTGGTCCTGCGGCAGGACACGCCCCTGACGGGGCTGCCGTGGGTGGGGCGTCAGGTCCGTCAGTGGGAGCCGGAGCCGCTGCGGTGGGCCGGGGTCCAGCTCATCTACGCCCTGTTCAGGGCCGCCGACCGGCACGAGAACGAACGCGGCACGACGACGTCCGCCTACGCCCACCTGGCGAACCTGATCTCGGGCCGCTGACCGGAGGAGCGCTCAGGAGGGACCACACCCCGGGTCAGCCCGTCGCCGGGCCCGCGCCCTTCCACGGGTCGTAGTCCACCTCGAGCGGCTCCTGCTGGGGCCGCTCCCCCTCCGGAATGTGCTGCAGGTTGACCCGGATCCGGTACCACACGCTGCTGCGCCCCCGCATCCCGTCCACCAGCACGTCGGCGGGCTCCAGCCGGGCGGCGACCTCGGGATGGCGGGCCTTCCACCGCTCGAACCCGGCCATCGCCTCGTCCTTGTGCTCCGCCTTGGCGATCTCGATCACCGGCATGGTCTGCTGCCTGCGCCCGCTGCCCTTGGGCGCCTTGGGCGCGGGCCCCAGCTCCTCCGCCAGCTCAAGGAGCCCGTCGAGCGAGCCCGGGTGCAGATCCATGTCCTCCCACGGGTCGCCGCGCTCCGCCAGCCGCTTGGGCACGGTGTCGACGGTGAACGTCTCCGGACGGCAGCCCGGCACCTCCTCCCAGGTCAGCGGCGTGGAGACGCGGGCATCCCGCACCGCGCGGACGGAGTAGGCGGAGGCCACAGTGCGGTCGTAGGCATTCTGGTTGAAGTCGACGAACACGCCGTGCCGCTCCTCCTTCCACCACCGGCTGGTGGCCAGGTCGGGCGCGCGCCGCTCCACCTCGCGGGCCACCGTCTCGGCCGCCTTGCGCACCTTCGCGAACGGCCAGCGCCGCTCGATCCGGGCGTAGACGTGGAACCCGCGCGACCCGGACGTCTTGGGCCAGGCGACCAGCCCGTGATCGGCCAGCACCTCCCGCGCCACCTGCGCCGTGCGCAGCACGTCGCCCCACTCGACGCCCGGCACCGGATCGAGGTCGATGCGCAACTCGTCGGGTCTGGACAGGTCGTCGGCGCGCACCGGGTGCGGGTTGAGATCGACGCAGCCGAGGTTGACCACCCACAACAACTGGGCCAGATCGGTGCACACCACCTCTTCCGCGCTGAGCCCCGACCGGTATTTCAGCTCGGCCACCTCGATCCAGTCGGGTCGCTTGGCCGGGGCGCGCTTCTGGAAGAACGCCTCCTGCTCGATGCCGTGCACGAACCGCTTGAGCACCATCGGCCGCCCGTGCACGCCACGCAGCGCCGCCTCGCCCACGGCCTGGTAGAAGCGGAGCAGGTCGAGCTTGGTGTGACCGGACTGCGGGAAGACCACCTTGTCAGGGCTGGTGACACGGACCTCGCGCCCGGCGACCTCGATGATGTCAGGCATAAGGTCACGATACGCACGGCGACCGACAACTTCCGGAAGCCGTGCGCGAGCGGCCACAGGTCCTGACAAGCGCGAGGCTACGAGTCCCCGAAGGAACCGTGGCGGCCAGCGCCCGCGGCGAAGCGGGCGGCGCCCTCGGAGGCGTCCGGCAGCGACACCAGTCCGTGCCGCAGCTCGTTCCGCATCGCCTCCTCCTCCCCCAGC
The DNA here is from genome assembly GCF_042656245.1 of Nonomuraea insulae. Classification (NCBI taxonomy): domain Bacteria; kingdom Bacillati; phylum Actinomycetota; class Actinomycetes; order Streptosporangiales; family Streptosporangiaceae; genus Nonomuraea; species Nonomuraea insulae. The sequence goes on along the minus strand of NZ_JBHSPA010000045.1, from coordinate 540,006 downwards.
CCGCCCTGCTCCAGCGCCGACATGCGGTCACCACGCAGGCATTCCTGGGGGAACCGGGCGATCTCCCCGGCCAGGGACTCGGCGTGCCGCCTGGCCTCGCCGGTGGGGACGAGCCGGTTGGCCAGCCCCCACGCGTACGCCTCCGGCCCCTCCACGGGCCGGCCGGTGAGGATCATGTCCATGGCGCGGGAGGAGCCGATGAGCCGCGGCAGGCGTACCGTGCCGCCGTCGATCAGCGGCACGCCCCACCTCCGGCAGAACACCCCGAACACCGCGTCCTCCTCGGCCACCCGCAGGTCGCACCAGAGGGCGAGCTCCAGCCCGCCCGCCACGGCGTGCCCGGAGACGGCGGCGATGACCGGCTTGGCCAGGCGCAGGCGGGTGGGGCCCATCGGCCCGTCGCCCTCCTCGCCGACGTGGTTGTCGAGCGCCTTGAGGTCGGCCCCGGCGCAGAACGTGCCGCCCTCGCCCCACAACACCGCCACGGCGGCGTCGGAGGCCTCGAAGTCACGGAACGCCTCCGCCAGCGCGTCGGCGGTCTTGCGATCGACCGCGTTGCGCGCCTCCGGCCTGCTGATCACCACAGTGGTGACGGGGCCCTGGCGCTCCACGCGTACGGTCATGCGACCCTCCTCGGGGGGAAGTGCGGATTCTCCTCGGGGAACGTGCCTGAGCGTACGCTCCCGCCCCGGCCTCGGCCAGCGACCCGCCTTCACGCCTGCTTGGAACCCCCGGGTTCAGAAGGCGACGGCGCCCTCCAGCAGCTCGTCGAACGGCGTCTCCGCCGTACGGTCGATGCCGCGCAGCGGGCCCTGGTCGACGAGGTGCGCCTCGACGTACAGGCGGGCCACGAGCGCCTTGCGGCCGTCGTCCAGCCCCCACGTGGCCTGGTCCTCCAGGAGCGCGGCGGCGTAGACGTCGGCCATGAACTGGGCCAGCGGATACAGCCGCTCCTCGGCCACCGGGTGGTCCAGGGCGGACCAGGCGGCGATCGCCTTGGTCAGGTCGTCGACGCGGGTGCGGACCAGGTCGGAGGTGGCCAGGGCACGCAGGTGGTCGAGGAAGGGGACATGGGCCTGCTCGCGGAGCATGGCCCGCCGCACGTCCAGGCAGAGGATGTTGTCGCCGCCCTCCCAGATCGGGTTGACCTGGGCGTCGCGCAGCAGCCGGGCGACCGGCCACTGCTCGATGTAGCCGTTGCCGCCGTGCACCTCGATCGCGTCGCTGGCGGCGGTCACTCCGAGCCGGGAGGCGCGCAGCTTGGTGAGGGCGGGCCCGAGGCGCAGCCGGTGTCCGGCGTAGCCGTCGAACACCATGGCCTGCGCGGCCTCGACCTCCACGATCAGCTCGGCGAGCTTGCGGCGCATCAGCGGCGCTTCGATGAGCGGCCGGCCGAACGCCTCGCGTGCCCTGGCGTAGCAGACGGCCTCCACCAGCGCGCGCCTGGCCACGCCGACGCCCATCATGGCGACGCCGAGCCGGGAGGCGTTGGTGAGCTTCATCATCGTGCCGAGTCCCGAGCCTGAGCCCTGCCCGGCCAGCAGGAACGCCTCGGCCTCGGTGAATTCCACCTCGGCCGAGGCGACGGACCTGGTGCCGAGCTTGTCCTTGAGGCGGCGGATGCGCACCCCGTTGCGGTTGCCGTCCCGCCGCTCCCACAACACCAGGAACGGCGCCACGGCCCCTTCCGGCAGCCTGGCCAGCACCACGAAGGCCGAGCCGTTGGCGTTCGAGGCGAACCACTTGAACCCGGACAACGACCACGCGTCACCCGCGGGCTCCGCCGACGCTTCGAGCGCCGCCAGGTCGGAGCCGCCCGTCCGCTCGGTGAACAGCTGGGCGGCCTCGCCCGAATAGAAGCCGTCGGCGAAGATCTCCCGTACCCGTTCGCGTACGTCCGCGGGCGCGTGCTTCTCGGCGAGGGAGACCACCATGTCCCCGCCCGTGCCGAGCGCGCAGCCCATCCCGACGTCGGCCTGGTCGAGCAGGTATGTCCACGCGGCGCCCAGCACGGCCGGATTCGCCCCGTGCGCGCGGGCCTGTTCGGCGAAGGACGGAGAGGTGAAGTTGTTGTCCATGAGCGCCCGCCGGGCGGTGTGGAACGACGGCGGCATGATGACCTGGCTGACGTCTCTGCCCCACTTGTCGTACTTCTCCAGCCGCGGCGGGTTCCGGTCGGTCTCCTCGGCGCACGCGGCGACGAGCCCGCCCGTCACCTCGCCCAGCCGGTCCAGGTGCGGCTCCGCCCAGGCGAGGCCCTCCCCCAGGTGCCGCCGCATGAGCAGGCGCAGCGTGGGGTCGCAGTGCCACCAGTTCCGCCCGGCCGCGCCCTGGTAGCGCTCGGTGGCGTAACGGTCGCTGCGGTCGAACGGTTCTATGAGATACCGGTCCATACTCGTGAGTGTTACATATACTCGACATGTGACGGAAGAGCGTAATAGCAGGACATTGAGCGCGCGGTCGGCCGTCTTGAGCGCGCTCCTCGGCAGCCATCCGCCCCGCCTCGCGGCCCGCCACCTGGTCAGCATCGGGGCCCTGTTCGGCATCGCGGAGGGCACCGTCAGAGTGGCGCTGTCACGCATGGTGGCGGCCGGCGACCTGCTGCAGGTGAACGGGCAGTACACGTTGTCGGAGCGGCTCGTCGAGCGCCAGGCCAGGCAGGACGAGAGCCGCGACCCGCACACCAGGCCGTGGGACGGCGCCTGGGAGGTGGCCGTGGTCACCGCCGAGCGGCGCGCGGCCGCCGACCGGGCCACGCTGCGGCACACGATGCTCACGCTCCGCCTGGCCGAGTTGCGCGAGGGCACCTGGCTGCGCCCGGCGAACCTGGTGCGGGCCTGGCCGGAGGTCGTCACGGCACAGTGCACGCTGATCGACGGCCGCCCGCACGACGACCCCACTCCCCTGCTGTGGGACCTCGACGGCTGGGCGGCCGAGGCGCACGCGCTGGAGCGGGCCCTCGACCGCGCGGAAGGGCTGGCCGAGGGCTTCCTCGTCTCCGCCGCCGTGCTGCGCCACCTGCTGGCCGACCCGCTGCTCCCGGAGGAGCTGCTGCCGCGGGACTGGCCGGGCGCGCGGCTACGGGCCCGTTACGACGACTTCGACCGCAGGTACAGGGAAGTCCTCCAGCGGCACCTCAGAGGCTGACGCCGAAGATCGTCCGCTTGTTCTTGAACTCGGTGACGCTCCACAACCTGCCGCCCTGCACGCTCAGATCCTCCGGCCCGATCGGGAACGGCCGGGTCTTCAGCGTCTCACCCTCGTGGACCAGCAGCTTGCCGTTGGTGACGGAGTCGGCCGCCTGGCTCAGATACCACTTCCCGCCGCGCGAGGCCGCCCCCTGGATCTTGGGGTGCCCCAGGACGAAGGCGTCCTCGGGCTCGCCGCCCCGCAGGTCCAGGCCCCAGCGCGCCACCCACCCGCCGGGGTCGCTCTCCCGGTATTCGCCCGTGATCAGCCGCGGCGTGGCCCCGCCTCGGTCGATCGAGACGAACGAGAAGTGCGGCCCCGCCTGCGCCACCTTCCAGAAGTCGGTCTGGGGGACGATGTAGCGGTAGCCGAAGGCGTGCAGCTTGCCGCCGTGGCGGCCGATCCTGCCGGACTCCCCCAGGTCGTTCTGTACGGTACGCAGGTCGAGCAGGTTGTTCAGGTCGAAGACCCGCAGGCCGCGTACGGTGTCGGCGACGTAGAGCAGGTCGCCGAAGCAGGCGATGCCGCCCGCGTGGATGTCGATCGGCCCGTAGGAGCCGTCCGGCTTGGCCACGACCAGCAGCGCGTGCTGGTACTTGAGCGACTGAGGGCTCAGGAACGACACCCTGATCCCCCGCTCGCCGGCTTCAGGCCGGAAATACCAGCTCACCAGGAACGCCGGGATCCCGATGTTCCCCGAGTCGTCGCTGCCGGTCAGGCCCTGCGGATACCAGTCGGTGGTGGCCTGGTCCTTGTCGTCGAAGGCATACCACTCGGCCGGTTTGGGGCTCATCCTGCCCATCGTTCCGGCCGCGCCCTTCCTCTTCGCGGTCCGGTTGGCGTTGGCGAGCACGGCTTCCACGGCCGTGCTCCCGACCTCGCCCGCCAGTTTGGCCGCTCCCTCCGTCAGGTCTCCCGTTGCCCGCTTCAGCGCAAAAGGCGCTTTATCGGTGGGAACCATGCCCGATGCCGCCATTTTTTCCTCACCTTTTCCGTCTCTTGACCAGTTTGACGGACGGAGGACGGCTGAGGTTGCCGAATTACTTCCACAAATGCACGGGCGTCCCCGAAAGCGCCAGCTCGCGGTAGGCCCGCACGAGCCGCCTCCGGTCGCCGCCGAAGCGCGCCAGCGCCTCGCGCTGCCACACCGAGCCGGTACGCCGCAGCCGCGTCCGCTGCTCGATGACGTCCAGCGCGCGGTCCGCGTCGTGCGGCGTCACCCCGGCCTTGAGCAGCCCTTCCCTGGCTTCGGGCAGCAGGGTGAGCACCAGCTCGGCGGCCCCGTGCTCGCCGTCCCTGCCGGGCCAGGAGAGCTTGGCGTCCAGCCCGTGCATGGCCGCGCGGTAGAAATTCTGGTAGGCCTCCGCGAACCTGTAGCCGGTCAGATCCCGCTCCGCCTGCGACAACGTCAGCCCGAGCAGGAAGGCCGTGTTGGCCGCCATGTCCGCGCACGAGGGGCCGGCGGGCAGGGCGCGCATCTCGATCCGCAGGTGGCCGCCGTCGGCCGGGTCGTAGACGGGGCGGTTCCACTGCCAGATGGTGCCCTGGTGCAGCCGCAGCTCCGGCACCTCGTGCCGCTTCGCCCCCTCGGTGAGGTCGGGCACGATCGGGTCGTAGTCGCGTACGTACCGCTCGAACAGCTCGTGGGCGCCCTCGCGCACCCAGTCGGAGCCGAAGGTCACCCGCCCGTCCCTGCGCTCGCGCCGCTGCACGTCCCGGTCGTCGGCGGCCTCCTCCATCAGCGCGATCCGCGTCTCCTCCCACAACTGCCTGTCCAGGAAGAACGGGGAGTTGCCGCACACGGCGAGCACCGGGCCGATGGCGAGCTGGGCGGCGTTGAACAACCGGGCGAAGCGCTCGGGCGGGGTGCGGATGTGCACCTGCCAGGAGGTGTTGGCGCTTTCGAGGATCACGTCCTCCACCGACAGCTCCAGGTCGTCGATCTTGACCAGGAACGGCTCCAGCCGGAGCCGCCTGATGCCCCTGCTCATGGCCCGGTAACGGTTCTGGTCGCTCATGGCGCCGATCGTGAAGTCCTCGGTGTCGAGCGTGGGCAGGATGCCGATGGGCAGCGCGCCCCCGCCCTCCACCGCCTCGTCGACCTTGGTGAACGTCTCCTGCACCTCCGAGCTCAGCACCTCGAAAGGGTTGCCCTCCAGGGGCGTGGGGGTCAGGTTCACCTCTATGTTGTAGCGGCCCAGCTCCAGCACGACCCGGGGGTCGTCCAGGGTCTCCTGCACCTGGCTGTTGTGCGGCAGGGGCCGCCCCTCCTCATCGATCAGGAACAGCTCCAGTTCGGCCCCGATCGTGACCGGGCCCTGGCCGAAGCCGGGGGTTTCGAGCAGCTCGCGCAACACCGCGAGCTGCTCCTGGATGCGTTCCCCGAAGCGCGCGAACTCCGCTTCGGTAAATCGCTCTTTATCCAGATCTCGTCCCATCACCAACTTCTGTCCTATTTGCAGGTCTTGACACCTCACCAGGGAAGAGGGCCGGCATCCTCCAGGTAGGCCCCGGTCGGACCGTCCTCGCCCACCGTCGCGAGCCGTACGGCGATCGCCGCCCCCTGCTCGGCCGTGCGGTACCCGGTGTGCCCGTTGAGATCGGTGGCGCAGTAGCCGGGGTTGGCGGCGTTCACCTTGATCGGGGTGTCCATCAGCTCCTTGGCGTAGCAGATGGTGATCATGTTGAGCGCGGCCTTGGAGGAGTTGTAGGGCAGGTGGTTGAACTGCTTGAAGGGGCTTTCCGGGTCGATCGCCATGGCCAGCGAGCCGAGCTCGCTCGACATGTTGACGATCCGGCCGGACTCGGCGCGGCGCAGCAGCGGCAACATGGCGTTGGTCACGGTGACGACGCCGAACACGTTCGTCTCGTAGAGCTCCCTGACCCGCGCGGCCGTGACGCCGCTGGGCCGCAGGTCTGTCATCTCGCCGCTGATGCCGGCGTTGTTGACCAGGATGTCGAGCCGGCCGTACTCGGCGTCGATCCACTTCGCGGCGGTGGACGCGCTCTCCTCGTCGGTCACGTCGAGCCGCACGTACGGCTGCCCCAGCCGTCCGGCGGCAGCCCGGCCGCGCTCCTCGTCGCGCGCTCCCACGATCGTGGTGACGCCCTGCCCGGCCAGCAGGCGCGCGATCTCGTAGCCGATTCCCTTGTTGGCACCCGTGATGAGGGCGATCTTCGTCATGTCTCCACGTTCGCGCAGGCCGGAGGGGGGCGGGAGAGACCTGAAGAGGCTGGGATCAGCGGTACCACCCACGGCGCCGGGACATCGCCGAAGATGGAGGCATGAACCGCGACGAACTAGCCGAATTCCTCCGCGTCAGGCGCGCCCGCGTCACCCCGCCGGAGGTGGGCCTGCCCAGCGGCGACCGGCGCCGCACGCCGGGCCTGCGCAGGCAGGAGGTGGCGCAGCTCGCGGGCATGTCGATCGACTACTACATCCGGCTTGAGCAGGGCCGGGGCCCGCACCCGTCGAGGCAGGTGCTGAACGCGCTGGCCAGGGCGCTCATCCTGAACCAGGACGAGCGCACGCACCTGTTCCACCTGGGGGGCCAGCCGCTGGACCCGCCGCGGATCAGGGACGACGTGCCGGGCAGCCTGCTGCACCTGATCTCGTTCCTGGAGGAGGTCCCCGCGTACGTCCTGGACGCCCGCTACGACATCCGCGCCTGGAATCCTCTGGCCAGCGCGATCATGGGCGATCTGAGCGCCCAGCCGCCCGACGCCCTCAATGTCATCCGCTGGGTCTTCATGTCGCCCGACATCGCCGAGCACCTCGGCGACGAGGAGAAGGGCCGTTTCGCCCGCGCCTCGGTCGCCGACCTGCGCGCCGCGGCGGGCCGCTACCCCGAGGACCGCGCCCTCCAGGAGCTGGTGGCCGAGATGATCGCGCTCAGCCCCGAGTTCGCCGAGTTGTGGGCCAGGCACGAGGTCCAGATACGCCGGGAGCAGCGTAAGAGCATCATCCACCCGGTGGTCGGCGTGATCGACACGATCTGCCAGGTCATGCCGGTGCCCGACCGTGATGACCTCCGTTTGGTGCTCTACACGACCGAACCTGGTTCACGCTCACACCAAGCCTTGCGCGAGCTGCGGCAATTGACCCTAAGCTCATGAGATGCGAGCGGTTGCCTTTGACATCTTCGGTGGAGAGCTCGACGTGCGCGAGCTGCCCGACCCTTCCCCTGCCCCGCACGGAGCGGTGATCAGAGTCGAGGCGACGGGCCTGTGCCGCTCCGACTGGCACGCCTGGCAGGGCCACGACCCCGACATCAAGGTCCTGCCCCACGTGCCGGGCCACGAGCTGGCGGGCGTGGTCGAGGCGGTCGGCTCCGACGTGCGCGGCTGGCGGCCGGGGGCGCGCGTGACCGTGCCGTTCATCTGCGCCTGCGGCACGTGCGCCGCGTGCGCCGCAGGCGACCAGCAGGTCTGCGAGCGGCAGACGCAGCCGGGCTTCACCCACTGGGGCTCCTTCGCCGACTACGTCGCCATCGACCACGCCGACGTCAACCTGGTCGACGTGCCCGAGGACATGGCCTACGCCACCGCGGCCGGGCTCGGCTGCCGCTTCGCCACCGCCTTCCGCGCCGTGTCGCAGGTGGGCGAGGTACGCCCCGGGGAGTGGGTGGCGGTGCACGGGTGCGGCGGCGTGGGCCTGTCGGCCGTGATGATCGCGACCGCGGCCGGCGCCAGGGTCGTGGCCGTGGACATCAGCAGCGACGCCCTGCACCTGGCCGAGCAGGCGGGGGCCACACACTTCGTCAACGGCTCTGCCGGTGACGCGGCGGCCCAGGTCAGGGAGCTGACCAGGGGTGGCGCGCACGTGTCGATCGACGCGCTGGGCAGCGCCCAGACGTGCGCCGCCTCCATCGAGAGCCTGCGCCGCCGGGGCCGCCACGTCCAGGTCGGGCTGCTGCCGGGCGCGGCGACGCCGGTGCCGATGGACCGGGTGATCGGCTACGAGCTGCGGCTGCTGGGCAGCCACGGCATGGCCGCGCATGCCTACCCGCCGATGCTGGAGCTGATCAGGGCCGGGATCCTGCACCCCGACCAGCTCGTCACCCGCACGATCGGGCTCGGGGACGCGGGTAAGGCGCTGGCCTCGATCGGCTCGGTGCCGGGCGTCACGATGATCACTCCTCGATCTGGACCCGGAGCGTTCTGAGCACCATCGCCAGCATGCCGTAGTGGGCCACGAGCATGACCAGCTCGATCCTGCGCGCCTCGTCGTAGCGGTCGCACAGCGCTGCCCACGTCGCGTCGGTCAGGTCGCCGGCGTAGTGCAGGTCGTCGGCTACCTGGAGCACGAGCTGGTCCTCCACCGACCAGAGGGCGTCCGGGTGGCGCACGGACTCGATCTCCTGGCCGGTGAGGCCCGCCTCGTGCGCGAGGCGGGCGTGCTGGGCCCACTCGTAGGGGCTGTCGCAGTGGTAGGCGGTGCGCAGGATGGCCAGCTCCCGGTCGCGGGCGGGCAGCGTGCCGTCCAGCAGCGCGCCGCCGAAACGCAGCCACGCCCGGTACAGGCCGGGGTGGCGGGCCAGGGTGGCGAACACGTTGTACGGATTGGCCTTCGTGAAGTCGTCCCACTCTTCGGGGGGCAAGGGCTGCACGCGGGGGTTCATGGTCATCAGGATCCCTCACATGGGCGAGTCCTTACAGGGCAGTCCTTAGTGTGAGCCGGACTCAAGAAACTCTTGACGCTTCGTTCGAAGCACTTTTCACGTTCGGGTCAATACGGCAATATGAGGGAGCCCGCAGACGTTGCAAGCCTGGTCGACCGCAAGGACGCATGGTGATTCGAACGTTGCTCGCTGAGGACATGAACCTGGTACGGGGGGCGCTCGTGGCGCTGCTGGCGTATGAAGACGACATCGAAGTCGTGGCCGAGGTCGAAAGGGGCGACCGCATCCTGGCAGCGGCCAGCGCCTGCCGCCCCGACGTCGCGGTGATCGACATCGCCCTCCCCGGCAAGGACGGGCTCGCCGCCGCCGGCGAGTTACACAAGGAGTTACCCGAGTGCGGGGTGCTCATCCTGACCGGCGTCGGCACCCCCGGGCTGCTGAAGAAGGCGCTCGACGTGCACGTACGCGGATTCATGGCCAAGGACGCCCACCCGGGACGGCTGGCGGACGGGATCCGCAGGGTGGCCGAGGGCGAGCGGGTCATCGACTCCGAGCTGGCGATCGCGGCCATGCGGCCGGCCGAGGCGCCGCTGACACCGCGCGAGCTGGACGTGATCGGCGCGGCGGCGGACGGCGCGTCGATCGGGGAGATCGCGGCCTTGTTGTACCTGGCCGAGGGCACGGTACGGAACTACCTGTCCAAGTCCACGGCCAAGCTGGGGGCGCGCAGCAAGCTCGACGCCGTCCGCATCGCCAGGGAATCAGGCTGGATCTGAGCCCGTGTGGGCGGCCAGGAAGGCCAGGACGTCGGCGGCAAGGCCGACGGACCGGCTGACCGCACGCGCGCCGTGTCCCACGTCCCGCTCGTGCCTGAGCAGGATCGGCCGGTCACCGCCGGTCGCCCACTGCAGGGCGGCGCACATCTTGCGGGCGTGCATCGGATCCACGCGCGTGTCGGCCGCCGAGACGGTGAACAGCGTGGCCGGGTAGTCGGTGCCCTTGCCGGCGTGGTGGTAGGGCGAGTAACCGAGCAGCCAGCCGAGCTGTTCCGGGTCGTCGGGGTCGCCGTACTCGCCGGTCCAGGAGGGGCCGAGGCCGCTGAGGTGGTAGCGGGCCATGTCGAGCAGCCCGGCCGAGCACACGGCCGCGGCGAACAGGCCGGGCCGCTGGGTGAGGACCGCGCCGACGAGCAGGCCGCCGTTCGACTCGCCCCAGATGCCTAGTTGCTCCGGGGTCGTCCAGCCGTCGGCGATCAGCTTCTCGGCGGCGGCCACGAAGTCGTCGAACACGTTCTGCTTGCGTTCCAGCATGCCGTCGCGGTGCCACGCCTCGCCCTCCTCGCCGCCGCCGCGCAGGTTGGCGATGGCCAGCACGCCGCCCGCCTCGACCCAGGCCAGGGAGTCGGCGGCGTAGCCGGGCATGAGGGGGATGCCGAAGCCGCCGTACCCGCTGAGTATCGCCGGGCGGGGGCCGCCCTGCCATGGGCGCGCGACGACGACCATGCGGATGAGGGTGCCGTCGGCGGAGGCGTACTCGATGTGGTGGCTGCTCACGGAGGGCAGCGAGACGCGGCCGGGGGCGGAGAGCCAGAGGGTGGTGGCGTCGGTGCGGGCGTCGTAGCGCCAGATCTCGGCGGGGGTGACGGCGTCGGTGTAGGCGAACCACGCCTCAGGGCCGCCCTCGGGGCGCGAGGTGAGCGAGGCGATCGAGCCGCTGCCGGGCAGCGGCACGGTGCCCAGCCGCTCCCCTGTACGGGCGTGGTGCACGGCGATCTCGCCGACCGCGTGCCGCGTCCTGGACACCAGCAGCCGGTCCCCGTCGAGCACGGTGAACGCGCCCAGCACCGCCTCCCGGTCCTCGGGGATCAGCTCGCGCCAGGCGGTGGGGGCTTCCGGGTCGGCCACGCAGAGCCTGCGCCTGGGGGCGTCGCGGTCGGTGAGGAGGTAGAGGCGGCCGTCGCAGGCCACCGCGCCGACCGTGCGGGCGTGCGACCCCTCCTGTACGGGACGGGGCCGCGGGTCGGCCGGATCCCCCTGGGACAGATCGGCCAGCCAGAGCGAACTGCCCGAGGCGGTGCCCGCGGAGATCGTCAGCCAGCGGCCGTCGGCGCTGATCTGCACGCCGTACGAGATCGGGCCCCTGGTGAACACGGGGACGTCGGAGCCCGGGGCGCCGATCCGGTGCAGGTGGACGCCCTGCCGGAAACGTACGTAGTAGAACGCCTCGCCGCCCGGCAGCCAGGCGACCGCCGAGTAGCGGCAGCCGCCGATGGGCCCGTCGACGACTGTGCCGGTGTCGAGGTCCCTGACATACAGGTCGGCCCGCTCGTCGCCGCTGCGTGAGAGCTGGTAGGCCAGCCGGCGCCCCTCCAGGTCGGGCTGCCAGTCGTCCAGCGTCGTCAGCCCGGTGGGGTCGAGTTCCGTGGGGTCCAGCACGACGTGGTCGTCGCAGTAGAGCACCGGGTGTTCCTGGGAGGTGGATTGCCGCAGGTGGAAGCGCTTGTGGCCGCGCCACACCGGCGGGGTGACCAGGCCCGTCTCGCTGAGCTCGGTCAGCCGGGCCAGGAAGCGCTCGCGCTGGGGCAGCCGGGCGGCGCTGTCGCGCCACAGACCGTCCTGGGCCGTCAGCCAGGCTTGCGTGCGGGAGTCAGCGGGGTCCTCCAGCCAGCGGTACGGGTCGTCGATCTCGTGGCCGTGGTGGTGGTCGGTGAGGGGGAGGCGGTCGGCGGGCGGATAGCTGTCTGGAAATTTCATGACACGGGCTCCGGGTGCCAGTGGCCGGCCAGGTCGGCGTACAGGGGAGAGAGCTTGATCAGCTCCTCGTGGGTGCCGATCGTGATCCGCGCGCCGTCCATGAGCAGGATGCGGCGGGCACGCAGGGCGGAGGTCAGGCGGTGGGCGATCACGATGAGCGTGCCGTCGCGGCGCGCGAACGCCTCCTCCGCCCTGGCCTCGGCGGCGGGGTCGAGGTGGCAGGTGGCCTCGTCGAGGATGACGAGGGGGGCGGGGGCCAGGTAGGCGCGTACGAGGGCGATGAGCTGCCGTTGCCCGGCCGACAGGGCGCCCGGCTCGACCACCGCCTCGTATCCGCCCAGCCCGGCCACCAGATCGGCGGCCCCGACCGCCTCGACCGCCGCCTCGATGCCCTCCTCGTGAGCGCCGCTCACGTGGTAGGCGAGGTTCTCCATGAGCGTGCCGCGGAAGACGTACGCCTCCTGGGGGATCAGCACGCGGGCGGCGGGATCGACCTGGTCGGCGGGCACTCCGCCGATCAGCACCTCTCCCCCGCCTGGCGGCAGCAGGCCGCTGATCAGGGACGCGAGCGTGGACTTGCCCGCTCCGCTGGGTCCCACGACGGCCAGGTGATCGCCTTCGGGGATGGCCAGGTCGAGGCCCTCGATGACGGGCTCGGAGCGGGGGCCGTAGGAGAAGGTGACGGCGTCGAGCCGTACGTCGGTCGTGAAGGGGCTGATCAGGGAGCGGGCCGGTGGGGCGGGCGGGGCCATGGCGCGGATGCGGTTCAGCGAGGCGGCGAGCCTGATGCCGCTGACACCGAGCCCCTGGACGAGGCCGCCGAGCGCGGGAGCCAGGGACTGGGTGACGTAGGCGAGCGTGCCGACGATCACGCCGGGGCCGACGCCTCTGCCGAGCAACCAGGGCGTACCGGCCAGGACGAGGATGACGGGAAGCCAGCCGCCGGCGGCGAGCGCGGCGGTGCGGGCGGCGGTGACCCCGGCGAGGCCGCGGGCGGCGGCGGCCTGCGCCCGGACGTCGCGATCCAGGTGAGCTTCCACGCGTTCCCGCAGGCCGCACGCCTCGATGTCGCGCAGACCGCCCGCCGTCTCGGTCATCGCCTCGGCCAGGTGCTCGTCGGCCAGCAGGAACGCGCGTTGCCGCCGCGCCAGCGCGGGCAGCGAGGCCAGGAACAGCCCGAGCCCGGCCAGGAACGGCGGCAGCACCAGCACGAGCGTGTCGGGAGCCAGGGTGAGCAGCCCCAGGACGACGCTGACCACGGTGAACACGAACCCCCGCACGGTGGTGACCACGGCCGCGAAGGCGTCCCTGGCCAGCTCGACCTGCAGCCCTGCCCTGGCCACCGCGGCGCTGTCGCGGCGCGTGCCCGGCTCCCGCCGCAGGGCGCCCTCGACGACGTGCGTCAGGAGATCGTCCCTGAACGGCTCCGCCACCGCGGCCACGGCCAGCACGACCTGCCGCGCGGCCACGGCCCCCGCCAGCCAGGTCACGCCGAGGGCCGCCAGCCACGCGACCCCGACCAGCGGCACGGCCGCGGCGAACCCGTCCTCGATGGCCCGGGCGACGGCGTGCCCGATGAGGAACGCGGGCGCCGACTCCAGCACCGACCACAACCCGATCCTGACGAGCTGCCGCGGCTCCCGCCGCAGAGCCTGCCAGAACCCGGTCCGTCGTTCCTTCGGTGCGTTCATGTCGCGTCCCCCTGGAAGACCGCCCGGTAGCCCGGGTCCTGCCACAACACGTGATGGGGTGCGCACGCGCGCAGGGTCCCGTCGTCGAGCCAGATGACGCGGTCCGCGCGGGCGGCCGTGGCGAGCCGGTGGGCCGCGATCAGCCGGGTACGGCCCCGGGGGTCCGTGGTAAGAGCCTGGCCGACCTGGCGTTCTGTCACGGTGTCCAGGCTGGAGGTGGCGTCGTCGAGCACCAGCAGCCGTTCTCCCTGCGCGAACGCCCTGGCCAAGCCGATCCGCTGCCGCTCACCACCCGACATGGGCGCGTCGGGCAGCGGGGTCGCGTAGCCGAGCGGAAGCCGCCGGATGAACGCGTCCGCGCACGCCGCCCTGGCCGCCTCCGCCGATGAGCCGCCGATGGCGTCGCCGATCGTCTCGCCGACCAGGACGGGGCGTTCGAACGCGTACCCGATGGCCCGCCGAAGCTCCTCCCACGACAACTCCCCCAGCGGGACCCCGTCGAGCAGCACGCTCCCTCGCTCGGGGTCGGCCAGCCGCCCCGCCAGCGCCGCGAGCAGCGACTTCCCCGCCCCGGAGCGCCCCACCACGGCGGTCACCGAGCCTCCTGGGAGGGTGAGGTCGCCGACGGTGAGGCCGTTCGCGGCGACGTCCCTGAACTCGACGGTCCCAGTCCCGGGCGGGAGTGTGCGGGCGCCGTGCGTGACGGGCGTCAGGTCGAGGACCTCGGACACCCGGGCGGCGGCGGCCCGCGCCCTGGCCAGGCCGCCGATGTGGCCGAGCGACGTGCTGAGCGCCGCCCCGAGCACGGCGTAGCGGGCGGCGGCGTACAACTCCCCGATCGTGAGGTCGCCGGCGGCGAGCATGAAGCCGCCCGCGGCGAGCACGGCGACCTCCAGCAGCGGCACCACGACCCCCGACCGGACCGCGGCGGAGGCGTTGGCCCGCCACAGATCCATCCCGTGCGCGCGCAGCCAGGGCAGCGGTGTGAGCACGCGCCGCGCCTCCTGGGCGGAGGTGCCGGCGGCGGCGATCGTGCGCGCGCCGTCCATCGCGTCCACGAGCCGGGCCGCGATCTCGCCCTGCACCTCCTGGTAGCCGCCGGCGAGAACGGTCGTCGTGCGCAGGAAGGCCCGCAGGACGAACAGGATGACCACGATTCCGGCCGCGAGCGTCAACGTCAGGACGGGGGCGATGAGGGTGAGCGCGACCAGCGCGCCCGCCGTGGGCACGAGAAGGGCGAGCGCGCTGGTCACGGTCTCCGGCGCGCGGCCTACCTCCTCGGCGTTCAGGCCGGCCCGGGTGACGAGTTCGCCTGCGGGGAAGCGGCGGGTGGCCGCGTGACCGGTGCCGAGTACGTGGCGCAGCAGGCCGGAGCGCAGGGTGGCGGCGGCGTAGGCGCCGCTGGCGCCGCGCGCCCACACACCGAGGCTCTCGCAGAGCATCACGGCGGCGATCGCGCAGGCGCAGAGTGCGAGCCAGGGCGTGCCGTCCATCTGGCCGCCCGCCTGGCGCGCGACGAGGGCGTCGACCGTGCGGCCGATGAGGTAGGGGATGGCCAGCTCGCCGGCCGCTCCCACGACTGCCGTGACGGCCAGCGCGGCGGGCCAGGGGCCACCGCGCCGTACCGTGCCGATCACCAGCCGGTCACCTGCCAGCACGCCGCGCCTCCTCGCGTAGCTGATGGGGAGGCCCCGC
>NZ_JBHSPA010000045.1:99087-525033 GCF_042656245.1 Nonomuraea insulae | reverse complement strand
GCGAACGGCGCGGGGTCCCGGTTATGGCGATCAGTGGCAGAGAGCGACACTGAGGTTACTGGGCTTGCCGGAGTGGCACGAAAGAACGGTCAACGTGCTGCCGCCGCTGGCGACGTCACTGGCCGCGGGGGCCTCGAGACCCTGCAGGTCGAGAAGTACCATGTGTGTTACACCTCCTTCCGCGGTGTTGTAGGGTGCGCAGGCCGCTCGGGTGCGGCCTCCAGGAACGGCAGTCGGCAGGGCTCGTCGCCCAAAATGGCGCCGAGGGCGAAGAGCACGCCTGCCGTTCCGGTCGAGAAATCCATGGACAGGCGCAGGAGCTGGTCGCCGGGGAAGGCAAGGCCCCCGGCGTACGGCAGCGCGTGCCACCGCAGCCCCTTCACCAGTTCGTCACCTGCGCCCGCCGCGATGATCCCGGCGCGCCCGGTGAACAGTCCCGCCTGCACGAAGAAGCCGGCGCGTCCGGCGAGCCGCAGCTCGGCCAGCGCGGTCGCGAACCCCTCGTCGCGGCGGTGCCGCAGGTAGCGCTCCACCACGAGCGCGATGCCGGCGGACCCCTCATCCAGGTACGGCAGCAGCCGCCATCCCTGGTTCACCTGGAGCGAGCCGTCCTCGGAGTGCCGGCAACGCCGCAGGTCCTGGCGCAGCGCGGTGGCCGCCAGGTCGAGCAGCGCCGTGTCGCCGGTGTGCTCGTAGGCGTGCAGGAACAGCAGCGCGGGCCCGGACGAGCCGTGCATGAGACCGGCGCGCGGGTTCGCGCCGCCGCTGATCTCGGGTACGGGGGTATCGAGCCGCCCGGCGCAGATGTCCACCGCGCGCAGGGCGAGGTTGGTGCGGCCGAAGTGGAGCAGGTTCAGCCCGATCCCGGACAGGCCGGAGATGAGCGCCGATTCCAGGAGGTCCCACTTCTCGCGCAGGCAGATGTCGATCAGCTCGTTGGCGTCGTCGGAGTGTCCGAGCAGGCCGAGCACGTACGCGATGCCGTGCAGCCCGTCGTACAGGCCGAGGCCCGAGCCCTGGACCGGGCTGAGTGCGCGCTCGCGTAACCAGCGCTCGTAGTCGGGATAGGGCCCCAGCCCGGCGCCGGCCAGCGCGAACAGCACGCCGGCGGCGCCGTGGGCGAGGTTGAGCCCGCCGCCGGGCCGGAACTGGGCCACGTCCCCGGGGAACAGCCGGTCGTCGCGCTCGGGGGTGGCGCTGGCCACGATGGCCGTGGCCATGGCGTCGCGCAGCTCCGGCCAGGTCGCCGTGCCCGGCATGGGCACAGGCGTGGTCTCCCTCACGTCGCCCGCGATGGTGGCGACGGCCTCGTCGATCAGGCCGCCGGGGACGGGGAACGTCTCCTTGACGATCTCCCCCAGGTGCGCCACCTTCGGGCGGTGCAGCGGCAACATGATCGTGCACTGGGGGGCGAACAGGCCGAGACGCAGGCAGGCCAGCGCGTACCGGTCGCTGTCCAGCCCCTGCCGGTCGGCCGGCGGGGCGAAGGCGGGGTGGGCGAGCGCGGCGCGGGCCCGGTCGCCGGCCAGCGTGGCGACCTCGAAGTCGATCAGCGCCACCCGGCCGTCGTCGGTCAGCAGGATGTTGTCGGGGTGCAGGTCGCCGAAGACGACCTCGCGCTCGTGCAGCGAGCCGACCGCCCTGGCCACCTCCTCCAGGGTCTCGACGGCCCAGGTGGTGTACTCGGCGAGGTCCTGCTCCGTACAGGTGGCGCGGGTCAGCGGGTAGCGGTGCACCAGCCTGCGCTGGAGCGGCGTGCCGTCCACGAACTCCATGACGAGGAAGTGGTGCTCGCCCAGCGTGAAGTAGTCGCGCAGGGCCGGCGCGGCGGCCAGGCCCGAGAGGCGTTCGAGGATGTCGCGCTCGTGCTTGATCCTGGCCACGGCGTCGCGCCCGGCCGCGTCGAGCCCGGCGTGCGGCCTGGCCTCCTTGAGCACCACCTGTTCGCCCGTGCGTTTGTCACGTGCCAGGTAGACGCCGCCGCCGTTGGAGAAGTGCAGGACACTCTCGATGTCGTACGGCACCTCGGTCGTCGTCACGGCGTTGCGCGCGGCGAGTTGCGACTCCAGGAACGCGGGCAGCGTCGTCCACGGCGGCACCGAGAACGTGGCGCCCCGCACGTCGGGCACGAGCCCGCCGTCCCCGTCCTCGACGGCCAGCACCCGCTCGCCGGAGGGTGACAGGCAATGGCGTTCTGCGAAGCCGCCGTATCTCACGAACAGCGGGCCGGCGTTGTAGCGCAGGTCGCTGAGGATGTACGGGCCGCGCACGTCACGCAGGAGCTCGTCGAGTTCTTTCAGCACGAGTTCGAGCTGTGCCTCGTCCCTGGGGTAAATGGTGATGAGCTTGCCGCTGGAAGCCCTGGAGGCGGCCTTCGAGTTCACCATGACGAGAACGGGTAGTCCGCGCAGGAACTTGAACGCGATCCCCCTCGGCATGCAGTAGTCCCAAACCGCGCCGATGGCCTTTTCGGCGTCTTCCACACGGGCGGACACATGAATCTTCCAACCCTGCCCGGGCAGCGGCGGTTCGTTGTCCGGGGCGTAATAGCACCAGGTGTCGGTCAGGGCGGTGGACCAGTCGGTGGGCAGGGACCTGCGCAGAATGGGGAAGTCGGCATCCTCGGCCGTGCTGTGCTCCAGCGTGTCGTAGAAATGCTGGTCCACAAGGCAGTAAAGCTCGTACTTGTCCATCTGGCGGGAACCTCCGGGGCGATTGCTTAGAGCCTGCCCGCCAGGGGTGCCGCTCGGCTAGTCACACACCGCATTACCGGGGCATGCCTATTTAATTTCCCTTTGTGAGGACTTCACAAATGGCCGGGTGCCGGTTATTTCTTTCGTGGGACGTACACGCTGAAGGTGAATTGCCCGGTGCGCGAGGAGGCGGCCTCCAGCCAGCCGCCGAGGCTGGAGACGCGCTCGGCGAGGTTCAGCAGGCCCTGGCCCGCGTCGCCGGGGCGGCGCGGCGGGCGCACCCCGTCGTTCCTGATCGTCAGGCGGACCATCTGGTCGCGTTCGAGCAGGTGGAGGGAGCATTGGCGGGCCTCGGCGTGCCTCAGGACGTTCGTCACGCCCTCGCGCAGGGCGTGCGTGAGCGCCTCCTCCACCTCTTCCGGCAGGTCGCGGCAGGACATCCTGATCTGGCAGCGCACCCGCGCCGACTCCAGCAGCGAGCGCGCCGAGCCCAGCTCCGCCGCTAGCGAGGAGCTGCGCAGGCCGTGGGCCACGGCCCGCACGTCGGCGGACAGGGTGCGCAGCATCTCCAGCGTCTCGCTCACCTCGTCCTGCGCCTTGGCGTCCTGCTCGGCCACCAGCCGTTCGAGGAGCTGCACCCTCAGCACCAGCACCGTCAGCCGGTGGCCGACCAGGTCGTGCAGGTCGCGGGTGAAGCGGCGGCGCTCCAGCGCGACCGCCTTGCGCATGACCTCGGTACGCGCCTCGCCGAGCAGGTGGGTCCGCCTGGCCAGCGTCACCACCGCGTACTCCGCGACGCCGATCAGCGGGGCGGCCAGCGCCCAGAGGGGGTGGATCATCGAGGGCACCGGCGCGGCCAGCACCACGGGGCCGCACGCCAGGGCCAGCAGCACCAGCACGATCGACCGGATCCGGCCCGCCATCACCAGCAACGCGCCGGCCAGCAGCCCGCACACCGGGGTCCACACCGCCCCGAACACCGTCAGCGGCAGGTACGTCAGCCACGCCTGCACGGCCACGATCCACCACGCGCCGGTCCGGCGTACCGGGGTCTCGGTGATGAATTTCACATGCAGTCCCAGCAGCACGAGCAGCGCCGCCGTTCCCTCGACCACCATCCCCGCCCCGGCCAGCCCGATCAGGACCGGAATGGTGATCCCGGCGATGCCCGCCGCCAGGCCCGCTCCGCCGACCCAGTACGGAGATGAGAGATCACCGAGTTTGGAACGTGCCCGAGACACGAATCCACGATGTGTGTCCTCCACCTCACCCCCGTGATGCTTCTTTCTAACGTTCCTCTAATCGACCCGATGAGGATCGTCCGTGTAAAGGTCGTTTCCGCTTTTGGACACGGATGACTCCCCGTACGCCCAACCGGTTAACTATGACATTCAGGTCATAAGGTGAGAAGTATGGAGTACACGCGTCTTGGTAACACAGGTTTGAAGGTCTCGCGGGTGTGCCTCGGCATGATGAGCTACGGCGACCCCGCGAAGCAGGAGTGGGCGCTGGCACGCGACGAGGCCGAGCCGCTCATCCGCAGGGCGGCGGACGGGGGCGTCACGTTCTTCGACACCGCCAATGTCTATAGCAGGGGGGCCAGCGAGGTCGTGACCGGCGAGGCGCTGGGCGCGATCTTCCCTCGTCGCGAGGACTACGTGCTGGCCACCAAGGTGTATTTCCCGATGGGCAGGGGCCCCAACGAGGGCGGTCTGTCGCGCAAGCACATCCTCGACGCCATCGACGCCTCGCTCAGGCGGCTCGGCACCGACTACGTGGACCTGTACCAGATCCACCGCTGGGACGACGAGACGCCCATCGAGGAGACCATGGAGGCGCTGAACGACGTGGTCAGGGCGGGCAAGGTCCGCTACCTGGGCGCGTCGAGCATGTGGTCCTGGCAGTTCGCCAAGGCCCAGCACGTCGCCGAGGTCAACGGCTGGACGCGGTTCGTCTCGATGCAGAACCACTACAACCTCCTGTACAGGGAGGAGGAGCGGGAGATGTTGCCGCTCTGCGCCGACCAGGGCGTGGGCGTCATCCCGTGGAGCCCGCTGGCGCGCGGCGTGCTGGCCAGGGCCGGGACGGCCGCCACGACGGTCAGGCGGGGGTCCGACGACCGGATCGACTCCCTGTACGACCCGGAGAACGACAAGCTGATCCTCGACCGGGTGGCGCAGGTGGCCACGGACCGGGGCCTGCCCGCCGCGCAGGTCGCGCTGGCGTGGGTGCTGCACCGGGCCGAGATCACCGCGCCGATCGTGGGAGCCACGAGGGAGGGGCACGTGGACGACGCGCTCGCCGCCGTGTCGGTGTCGCTGTCGGAGGAGGAGGTGGCCTTCATGGAGGCGCCGTACCGTCCCCGGGACGTGCGCTTCTAAGGCTGGTTGTCGGAGGCCGCTTGTCGGAGGCGGCTTGTCGGAGGCGGCTTGTCGGAGGCGGCTTGTCGGAGGCGGCTTGTCGGAGGCGGCTTGTCGGAGGCGGCTTGTCGGAGGCGGCTTGTCGGAGGCGGCTTGTCGGAGGCGGCCCCTAAAGTATGGGCATGCGGGCAAACGAGGAAGCGGCGGCGGCGCTGCAGGAATACGCGGAGCTGTTCGCGCTCTGCGGCGGCGACGCCTTCCGGGTGCGGAGCTACCAGAAGGCGGCCAAGGCGATCGCCGGGTTCCCCGAGGACATCTCGGTCGCCGACGTGCGCTCCGTCCCGGGGGTCGGCGAGGCGATCGCCAAGAAGATGGAGGAGTTCCTGCAGCGCGGGAGCTTCCGGCAGCTCGACGACCTGCGGGGCCGCGTGCCCGACGGGGTGCGGCGGCTGACCCGGGTGCCGACGCTGGGGCCCAAGACGGCGATCATGTTGTTCGAGGACTACGGCATCGACTCCACCGCGGCGCTGGGTGAGGCGATCACCTCCGGCCGCCTCGACGGCGTCAAGGGTCTCGGCCCGAAGACCCTGGCCAACCTGCTCAAGGGCATCGAGCAGCTCGAACAGTCGGGCCGCCGGGTGCACATCGGCGTCGCGATGTCCCTGGCCGAGCAGGTGATGGCCTCGCTGGAGGCCGAGCGCGTCGCGTACGCGGGCTCGCTGCGGCGGATGAAGGACACCATCGGCGACATCGACATCCTCGCGGTGGCGCCGGAGTCCATCATGGCCGCTTTCCGCGCCCAGCCCTACGTCGCCGAGATCATCGCGGCCGGCGACAAGAAGACCTCGATCCGCACCACATCCGGCACCCAGGTGGACCTGCGCGTGGTTCCGGCCGGGTCGTGGGGGGCGGCCATGCAATACTTCACCGGCTCCAAGGAGCACAACGTGGCCATCAGGGAGATGGCGGTGAAGAAGGGCTGGAAGCTGTCCGAGTACGGGCTGTTCGAGGGCGAGCGGGTGATCGCCGCCGAGTCCGAGGAGGACATCTACGCCGCGCTCGGCATGCAGTTCGTGCCGCCGCCGATGCGTGAGGACGGCGGGGAGGTCAAGGCGGCGCTGGCGGGCGAGCTGCCCACGCCGGTGGAGCCGGCCGACCTCAAGGGCGACCTGCACACCCACACCGACCTGACCGACGGCATCGCCTCGCTGGAGGACATGGTGGCGGCCGGGCACGCCCGCGGCTACGCCTACTACGCGGTCACCGACCACGCCCCTGACCTGGCGATGCAGCGCATGACCCTGGACAAGGCGCTGGAGCAGCGGGACAAGATGGTCAAGCTGCAGGAGAAATATCCGGACATGCGGCTCCTGCACGGCACCGAGCTCAACATCGCCCCCGACGGCTCCGTGGACTGGCCGGGGGAGGTCCTGCGGGAGTTCGACGTGTGCGTGGCCTCGGTGCACTCGCACTTCACGATGTCACGCGAGGAGATGACCCGCCGCTTCATCGCCGCCTGCGAGAATCCGTACGTCGACATCATCGGCCACCCCACGACCCGCAAGATCGGCAAGCGCGAGCCCGTGGACGCCGACTGGGAGGCCGTCTTCCGCGCCGCCGCCAGGACCGGCACCGCCATGGAGATCGACTCCTTCCCCGACCGCTCCGACCTGCCGTCCGACCTGGTGCGGCTGGCCAGGCACCATGGGGTGAAGTTCTCGATCGACAGCGATTCGCACGCGATCCCGCACCTGGCGAACCAGCGGTTCGGGGTGGGGATCGCGCAACGGGCCTGGCTGACGACGGAAGACGTCATCAACACCTGGCCCCTGGATCGGCTCCTGGCGTTTCTGGGGCGTTAGGTAATAAGGGTCCTCTTGGTCTCATTCTCTCCTCCATGGCTGGAGACGGTCTCGCCAGCCCCACAGGCCGCTTGTGCTCGCCTTACTTCAGGCGTACGCGGCGGCCGTCGCCCTGCTTCAGGCGTACGCAGTGGCCGTCGCCCTTACTTCAGGCGTACGCAGTGGCCGTCGCCCTTACTTCAGGCGTACGCAGTGGCCGGGGCCACGGCCTCTGGCGGGCAGGTGTGCGAAGCACGCCCCCACCTGCCCGCCGATGCCGACATAACGCCATTTATGGGGGTATCTTGGACCGGCCTTTGGGGGATGTTTGCGTCCGGATCCCGGAGGCGTTCGTGTCGTCGTCGGGTTGTTCTCCGGCGCTTCATTGTGGCCGCGCTCATCGAGTTGGAGGCGTGTCCGACGTCGTGGCGGAGATGGCTGGCTCGATGCGGCTCGATGCGGCTCGACGCGGCTGATGCGGCTGATGCGGCCGTCAGGTGACGGCGTCGAAGCCGGGCGCTCTGCCCGCCGCCGCACAGGCGTTCAGCGGCGGGGTGGGGTCGTTTGGGGCTTGCCGGTTCGAGCTGTCAAGATCCCTTGTAGGGCGGCAGGCGTTTCCTCCTGGTTTCCGCCGGAAGGGTGAGGACCGTGGCTGGTGCGTGGTGGTGGGACCTGGCGATCGGTCTCGTGCTCGCGGTGGCGGCGTCATGGGCGGCGCTGGTGGTGGCGCTCGTCGTGGTCCGCCCTCGTGACGGGCTGTTGCGGGAGTCGCTGCGGCTGCTGCCGGACATGCTGAGGCTGGTCCGCCGGTTGGCCGCCGACCGCGCCCTGCCTCGCGGCGTACGGATCCGGGTGGGGCTGCTGCTCGCCTATCTGGCGTGCCCGATCGACCTGATCCCGGACTTCATCCCCATCCTCGGGTACGCCGACGACGCCATCGTGGTCGCCGCCGTCCTGCGCTCGGTCGTACGGCGATCGGGCCTGAGCGCGGTGGAGCGCCACTGGCCGGGAAGCGAGGACGGGTTCGCCGCACTGGTACGGCTCACAGGGCTGAGCGACCGCCCTCCATCGGAGGAATGAGGGCCTGGGCTGAGTCCGCCGAGTACGCGATGAGCCTGTCCGCATGTCCCACCTCAGCATGACAACCCCTGGGCCGATGTGCCCCACCCCACCGATGCGAGAGAGTGTCCCCAGCACCTCCCGTCCCATCCCGTCGCATCCCGCCCCGTCTCGCCCCGCCCGTCTCGTCCCGCCCTCTCGCCCCGCTCCGTCTCGCCCCGTCGCATCCCGCCCGTCTCGCCCCGCCCCCTCTCGCCCCGCCCCGTCGCATCCCGCTCCGTCTCGCCCCGCCCCGTCCTCCCGTCCCCCGTCCCCCGTCCCAAAAGGAGAACCTGAAGGATGCACTCCGTGCGCAAGAAGTCGCGCAACCTCTGGGCGCGGATTCTCGCGGTGCTGACCGCGCTGCTCGTCGCCGCCGTCGCCGGAGTGGCGCTGGCCTACCCGTCCCTAGCCGCCACCACGTGCCCCGGCTGCTACGGCCTGACCGAGCTGGAGGAGGCGGTCTATACCGAAGACGGCCTGTCGGACGCGCAGCAGGCACAGGTGAAGCAGGTGGTCCAACAGGCCCGCCAGCTGATCACCACCTTCTACGGCACTCGGACGAGCTCTCCCAGCCTGCTCATCTGCGTGACGGAGAGCTGCTATGACCGCATCGGAGGCGGAAAGGAGCGCGGCATAGCGGTCCTCAACCGAGCGGTGATGCTCTCACCCAGGGGCCTCAACCCGGTGATCGCCTCACACGAGATGTCCCACGTCGAGCTGCACACCCGTCTCACCTCCGGCGCCGAGGCGG
This sequence comes from Nonomuraea insulae, assembly GCF_042656245.1. NCBI lineage: Bacteria > Bacillati > Actinomycetota > Actinomycetes > Streptosporangiales > Streptosporangiaceae > Nonomuraea > Nonomuraea insulae. The sequence continues at coordinate 516,287 of NZ_JBHSPA010000045.1, read as the reverse complement.
TCCCGCAATGGTTCGACGAGGGCCTTGCGGTAGTGGTCGCCGACGACGCGCGCTACCTCGCCCCGAAGACGTCAGCCGACCGCTGCCTGGCAACCCCATCGGGCCCTCTCCCGACCACGCTCGATGAGTGGTTGACCGCAGCGACCAAGGACGCGAACACGTACGCCAAGTCCGCCTGCCAGGTAACCCGCTGGCTGCGCGACAACGGAGACCACACAGCCCTCCTGTCCCTGATCGACCGCCTCAACGCCGGCGAATCCTTCACCTCGATCGTCCCGCCAGCCTGACTCACGCCTCACGCCTCAGACCTCACGCCTCACGCCTCACGTCTCACGCCTCAGACCTCACGCCTCAGACCTCACGCCTCACGCCTCAGACCTCACGCCTCACGCCTCACGCCTCAGACCTCACACCTCACGCCTCACGCCTCACGCCTCAGGCCTCAGGCCGGCGCCACGAACGGGGGGCTGGCGGGCGGGGCGGTTGGCTTGGGTCTGGGCTCGGGTAGGGGCACTGGTAGCGCGGCGAAATGGAACGTTCCCGTCCTGCTGGGACAGATTTTGGCAATGGAGCGCGCGGCGAGACGGCGCGAGGAGATTAAATGGTTTCCAGGTAGGAAATAGGCACTACGAGGTGATGCTCCGTGAAGCAAGCCATGGCGGCCATCGTCAAGCCGCTGCCCGACCACCTGTTCAAGGTGCATGGCAACAGCGCCGAGATGCGCTGGGAGGCCATGTCGGGGCAGGGCTACCACACCCCCAACGACCGGTTCTTCGTGCGGAACCACACCTTCACCCCGCTCATCGACCTCATCACCTGGCGACTACGCGTCCACGGGGCGGGAGTGCGATGTCCGCGCGAGTTCAGCTACGAGGAACTGCGGGCCATGCCATCGCGTACGTACGACGTGGCGATCGAGTGCGCGGGCAACGGGCGGCGGTTCTACCGGACCCAGCAGCACGACGGCGCGCCCGGCACGCAGTGGGGGCTCGGGGGAATCGGGGTGGCGCGATGGCGGGGGGTGCCGCTGAGACATCTGCTCAAGGAGGTCGGCGTGCTGCCGGACGCGGTGGACGTGCTGCCCACCGGGCTCGACGCGCCGTTCGAGGATCACGGGCACGTACGCAGACCGCTGCCCATCGACAAGGCCATGGACGACGTCCTCGTAGCCTACGAAATGAACGGCGTACCGCTGCCGGCGGACCATGGATTTCCGATGCGGCTGGTGGTACCGGGGTGGGTGGGAATTGCGTCCATCAAATGGCTCGGCGACATAGAAGTTTCAACGACGAAGCTGTTCACGCCGTGGAACACGGTCTTTTACGCCGACGTCACGACGCAGCCGGTCAAGAGTGCATTCGAGCTCGCCTGGAATGCGAACCTGCCCGTCGGCGCGCCGCACGTCCTGCGTGGCAGGTCCTGGTCGGGGCAGGGCAGGATCGTACGGGTGGAGGTCAGTCTCGACGGCGGACTGACCTGGCGCAAAGCCGACCATCACGGGCAGCACCTGGCCAGGGCCTGGCTGCCCTGGCACATCGAATGGGCGCCCCAGCGTACGGGAACGCGACTGCTCATGGCCCGCGCCACCGACGAGACCGGCACCACGCAACCCCTCACCCGGCCACGGCATCCGTACGGCTACCACTTCGACGCCGTCGTGCAACATCCCATTCACGTCGTCAATGGATAGGGAATTGTCACCGATCCCGGCTGAGCTGGAGATTCACAAAACGCTGGTGCGGCCCACCTGAATTCATCTGAAAGACTCGCGCAGAAACCTTCCGGAAATCCCTTCATGTGATGCTTCCCACATCTAGGAAAAGGAGAGCCGATGCGTCAGCTGACCGCACTCGACGCCCAGTTTCTCAATGTCGAGACGGCGACGACCGCCGCGCACGTGGCGGGACTGGCGCTCCTCGACCCGGCGGACGGCGCGGTCAACAGGGACGCACTGGCGGAGCTCCTGCTGGATCGGCTCCATCTCTCACCGGCCCTCAGCCTGCGCCTCGCCGAGGTGCCGCTCGGGCTCGACCACCCCTACTGGGCCGCCGACCCCGGCTTCGACATCGACAACCACCTCTTCGAGATGACGCTGCCCGCGCCGGGGGACGACTGGCAGCTGGCCGAGGCGGTCGCGGACCTCCATGCCCGTCGGCTCGACCGGACGCATCCGCTGTGGGAGATGCATCTGATCAACGGGCTGGCGGAGGGCAAGGTGGCCGTCTACACGAAGGTGCATCATGCCGCCATCGACGGCATCTCGGGCGCGGAAACCCTGGCCACCCTGCTCGACCTGACCCCGGACGGGCACCTCACGCGCCGCAGGATCCCTACGACGACCCAGCGCTCCGACCTCACCGTCACCACTGCGACGCCCTCTGGGGCTCACACCCATCAAGCGCACACGGCCCACCGGGCAGACGGTGACCACGAGGCGAACACCGCTCGCCAAACGGACGCAGCCCACGGAATGGACGGCGGACACCCGGCGAACGGCGACCACCCTCGGACCGACGCCGGGCGCCTGGCGAACGGCGACGACCCTCGAGCCGACAGCGGCCACCCAACAACGAGCGGCGACCCTCGGACCGACAACGAACGCCCAACAACGGGCCGCGACCCTCGAGCCGACAACGAACGCCCGGCGAACGGCGACGACCGTCGGACCGACGCCGGCCACCCAACAACGAGCGGCGACCCTCGAGCCGACAACGAACGCCCGGCGAACGGCGATGACCGTCGGACCGACAGCGGGCAGCCGGCGAACGGTGAGTACCAATTCGATAGTGCGGCTGGTTACGAGGATGCGCCCGGGTTGATGGGGATGCTTGCTGGTGCTGCTGTGCGGACCGCGACACATCCCGTACGGGCGATTCAGTCGGTTGTCAGGGCGGCGGGGGATCTGGACGCCATTCCTGTCGTCGGGAGCCTGCCCGGCGCGAAGCTGATCGCCAAGGCCGCCCGGGTGGTCGCCCGGGACCAGCATCACCGTCCTGAGCTGCCCAGCCTCGCCGTTCCCCGTACGCCGCTCAACGGGCCCATAAGCGCTCGCCGACACCTCTCGTTCGGTTCGGTTTCCCTGAAGGACGTCAAGAACGTCGCCAAGGCCAACGGCATGAGCGTCAACGACGTCGTCATGACCCTGTGTACGTCGGCGCTACGTTCGTGGTTGCGCGAGCGGGACGCGCTGCCCGAGACGCCGTTGATCGTGGCCGTGCCGGTGGCGGTACGGAAGTCGAAGGCGAAGGACGTGGTCGGCAACCAGATCTCGGCGATGGTCACTCCCATGCCCACGAACGTCCCCGATCCCATGGAGCGCCTGCAGGCGGTCGGTGCGGCCATGGAGAGGGCCAAGCGGCGGTTCGCGCTGGCTCCGGCGACCTGGCTGAGCGAGTTGTGCTCGGTGTTGCCCGCCCCGGTCACGAGTCTGGCGACACCGGCGATCTTCCGGTTGGCCGGGCTGGCGTTCCCGCCGATCAACCTCATCATCAGCAACGTACCGGGACCGCAGTTCCCGCTGTACCTGTGCGGCGGCAGGGTCCTGTCGTACTACCCGCTGTCCGTGCTGACCGATATGAGCGGCGGGGTTAACATCACCTGCTTCTCGTACGACGGCATGCTCGACTTCGGCATCGTGGCCTGCCCCGAGCGCATGGACGACGTGTGGGGCCTGCTGGCTCACCTGCGCACGGCGCTCGACGAGCTGCTGGACGAGCGAGTGGGCGACGAATTCCGCGACGGCGTCAGGGTCGATCTGGTGGCCGGTTAGCCGGCAGAAGTTGTCCTGGTAAGGCAGGACGGCGGCGAACGTGGCCGCCGCCACCTCCAGCCTGGCCACGTCCCCGCGCGCGCCGGGCAGGGCCGGTTCGAGCGCGAATCTGGCGCGTCTGATCAGTTCGCCGTCGAGACAGCCGAGCCGTTCCTTGACCGAACGGTGCGTGTCGGCCTCGCGGAACAGGATGCGCCGCATCGCGGGTGAGGCCCGCGATAGCAGGCCGCGTGCCAGCCGGACAACATTCCCACCGGATCGCCGGGCACCCCACGTTCCCACCGGATCGCCGGGCACCCCACGTTCCCACCGGATCGCCGGGCACCCCGTGTTCCCGCGGGGGCGCCGGGCACCCCGTCGATCTCCCTGCTCTCCTCGACCAGCGTGCGCTCGTCCACGAGGGCGACCAGGACGTCGATCTTGTGTGGGAAGTAGCGGAAGATCAGCCCTTTGGGCGCCGTCGCGCGCCGGGCGATGACCGCGGTCGGGGTGGCCTCGTAGCCGCCGCCCGCGAACAACCCCTCTGCCGCGTCCAGGGTGCGCCCCCGATCACCACAGCTCGCACCACAGACCCCACTGCGACCCGCCATGCCGGCAAAGCGAGAGCCTCCTGCCAAGCCCCGCTCTGTCGTCACACGCATGCTCGGGGTGGCGTTCCTGGTGCCAGGCGGGGGTGTCACGACCGGACAGGGCGTCACGACCGGATGGGGGCCCGGTGGGACTGCCTGGCGAGTCGGAGTTGTAGCATGTGAGACGTAAATGTCTCAAATGATACGTAGGTGTGTGAATGGCAGCAACCCGCGAACAGATCATGAAGGCAGCGATACAGCACCTCAACGAGAACCCGGCCGCCTCCATGGCACAGCTGGCGGAGGCCGTGGGGATCAGCAGAGCCACACTCCACCGGCACTTCAGCAACCGCGACGAGCTGATGATCGCCCTCGGCCACCGCGCCCACGAACAGTGGGCCCAGGCGCAGGCGAGCAGCGGAATCGCGGAGGCGACAGGGTCCAGCGATCCGGAGGCGATCGGAAGGGCCATGAGCGCGCTGCTGGCCGGGCTGATCGAGGTGGCCGACGAGTACGGGTTCGGGCTGACCGACTACGCCCTGGCCGTGCATCCCGAGCTGAAGCGCCGCGCCGACGAACTGGAGGAGCGCGAGATCGCCTTCTATACCGCCGCCCAACACGCGGGGCTGCTGCGTGCCGACCTGCCGGCCCGCTGGATCAGCAACACCGTGTACGGCCTGATGGTGACCGTCCGGGAGAGCCTACGGCGCGGGGACGTCGCCCGCAGGGACGTGCCCCGGCTGTTCCTCAGCACGTTCCTGGACGGCGCCGCCCCGAGGGAGGGAGCACGATGACGACGACCGCGACGCCCGTCTCGGCGAGGAGACGGTGGGCGGGGCTGGCCGTGTTGTCGGCCAGCGTGCTGCTCGTGGTCATGGACATGACCGTCCTGAACGTGGCCCTCCCTGCCATCTCCCAGGACCTGCGGCCCGACTCGGTCGAGCTGCTGTGGATGGTGGACGCGTACGCGCTGGTGTTGTCCGGGTTGCTGGTGACGGTGAGCGCGCTGGGCGACCGGTGGGGTCGCAAGCGGATGCTGATGACCGGGTTCGCGGTGTTCGGGCTGGCCTCGATGGCGGTGCTGGTGACCGGCAGCGCGCTGGAGGTGATCGCGGTACGGGCGCTGCTCGGCGTCGGTGGTGCGATGATCATGCCGTCCACGCTGTCCATGATCCGGAACCTGTTCACCGATCCGGGCGAGCGCGCCAGGGCGCTGGGCGTGTGGTCGGCGATGGCCGCGGTCGGGGCGGCGCTGGGGCCGATCGTGGCGGGGTTCCTGCTGGAGCACTTCAGCTGGCACTCGGCGTTCCTGGTGAACGTGCCGGTCATGGTGATCGCGATCGCCGCTGGACTGTTCCTGCTGCCGGAGTCCAGGAACCCGCGATCAGGCCGGTGGGACGCGCTGGGCACGGTGTTGTCGATAGCCGGCATGGCGGCCCTGCTGTACGCCGTCAAGACTTTCGGCAAGCACGGCCTCACCTCCCCCGGCGCCTTGGTGGCAACCGTGGTGGCGGTGGTGGCGCTGGGCTGGTTCGTGGCGCGGTGCCTGCGCAGGCCGGATCCGCTGCTGGAGATCCGGCTGTTCCGCAGCGCGCCTTTCTCCGCCGGGGTGGTGACGGCGCTGACCACGTCGATCGCTATGGCCGCGGTGTTGCTGCTGCTCGCGCAGTGGATGCAGCTCGTGCAGGGCTACGGTCCACTGGAGACCGGCGTACGGCTGCTGCCCGCCGCCCTGGGGGCGATCATCGCCTCGCCGCTCGCCCCTGGGCTGGCGGCCCGCATCGGCGCGCGCACGGTGCTGGCCGGCGGGCTGGCCGTGACCGGGGTGGCGTTCCTGCTCCTGTACGTGGTGCCGGGCCCGCTGGGCTACTGGCCGGTGGCGATCGCGCTGGCGCTGATCGGTCTGGGGAACGGCTCGCTGGCGATCGCCTCGGCCGCGATCATGTCGGGTTCGCCGCCCGCGAAGTCGGGCAGTGCGGCGGCCATCGAGGAGACCAGTTACGAGCTGGGCGGCGCACTCGGCGTGGCCGTCCTGGGCAGTGTCGCGGCCGCCATCTACCGGAGGGAACTGGCCTACGAGGGGCCGGGCGCCGGTGCCGTACGGGAATCTCTGGGCGGGGCGCTCGACGTGGCCGGGGAGCTGGGGGCGGCGGGCGGGCGGCTCGCCGAGGAGGCGCGGATGGCGTTCACCGACTCGCTGGTCGTGACCAGCGCGGCCGGGGCCGTGCTGATGCTGGCGGGCGCGGTGGCGGTGTGGCTACTCACGCCGCGAACCCTCGACGTGTCCTCAGCCGACCACTGACGGCACGCCGCGAACCCTCGACGCGTCGTCAATCGGCCACCACGGCTGAAGGGTCAGCGTTCCGGGCCCGCGACCTGGTCGGCCACGCGGCCGATTCGGGCCAGGCGGGCCAGGGCGGGGCGGGAGAGGACCTCGCCGATGTCGTGCAGGGCGACGATCAGCTCCTCCACCCCGTCGAGCGGCATGTCGGGCTCCCGGCTCAGCAGGATCCCCCGGTAGTCCTCCGGTGAGACGGCCCCGCCCGGCAGCTCGATCCGGTCGTTCTCCGCACGGAACAGCGCCTGGACCGAGGTGTCGAGGCACAGGGCGAGGGCGGTCAACTCGGCGGCGGTGAAGGCCCGCTGACCGCGCTCGGCCTGGTGGACGGCCTGACGACTCCATGGCCTGTCCAGATAGCGGCCCAGCGCCTCGCCCAGCTCGGTCAGCGACATCCGGCGTTCTGCCCGCAAACGCGCAATCTGCTGGCCGATGGCCTGTTCTACCCGCATCCGTCACCTCTTAGCACGGCTGTCATTCTGCACGATGACACCGACAGCCATCCATTGACGGGAAGGCGATCGCAGCACTACTGTAAATCTACAGAGTTCCCCGTCAATGTAGTCAATGACACGACTGATGGTGAGGCACCGCATGCAGGACATCGTCATCGAGATGGTCGGGCCGGCTGGAGACTGCGCCGTCCTGAAGGTCGCCGGCGAGGTCGACGTGTTCACCGCTCCCAAGCTGCGTGAGCAGGTGGTGAGTCTGGCGGCCAAGGGCGTGGTGCATCTCGTCGTCGATCTGAGCGCGGTGGAGTTCCTCGACTCGACCGGCCTGGGCGTCCTGGTCGGCGGGCTCAAGCGGCTCCGCACGCATGACGGATCGCTGGCCCTCGTGATGACCACGGACCGGATCTCGCGCATCTTCAAGATCACCGGGCTCACCGCCGTGTTCGCCTCCCACGCCTCCGTCCAGGACGCGATCGCGGCCGACCCGCACTGGAGCCAGGCGGCCGAGCGCGAGGCCGGAAGCGTCAAGGAGTGGTGCCGCCGGCAGGGCCTCGCCGCCTGATTCCCCGCCGGTAGGACCTGCTCGCCGCCGCGCCAGGCGCGGCGGCGAAAGGCACAAGGCACAAAACCGGTAGCGCTCAAGGCCGGAAGGGCACAAGGCCGAAAGCGCTCAAGATCAGAAGGGCGCGAGGTCAGGGGCGGGATGCCTCCTCCAGGAGCGCCAGCTCCTCGGCGCTCAGCGTCAGCGCCGCCGCCTCCATCAGCGGACGCAACTGCTCCACGTTCCGCGCGCTCGCGATCGGCGCCGTGACCGTCGGCTGGGCGGCGAGCCAGGCCAGCGCCACCGAGGCCGGCGCGACCTCCTGCTCCCCCGCCACCTTCGCCAGCGCCTCCAGCGTCCTCGGCCCGCGCTCGGTCTCGAGGTATTCCGCCGCCTTGCCCGCCCGAGGGCTGTCCACGCTCGCCCCGGGCGTGTACTTGCCGGTCAGGAACCCGCGCGCCAGCCCGAAGTACGGCGTGCTGGACAACCCCTCTCGGGCCACGACCTCCCGCAGCTCACCCTCGTAGTCACGCTCGACCAGGTTGTACGGCTGCTGCAACGCCACATACCGCACCAGCCCCTCCTCCTCGGAGACCTTGAGCGCCTCCGCCAGCCGGGCGGCCCCGTAGTTGGAGGCCCCGACCTGCCGGATCTTGCCCTCCTGCACGAGCGCGTCGAACGTGGCCAGCGACTCCACCAGCGGCGTGTCGTGATCGTCCACGTGCGCCCAGTAGAGGTCGATGTAGTCGGTACGGAGCCGCCGCAGCGAGTCCTCGACCGCCGTCCTGATCGTCCCCGGGGCCAGCCCCTTCAGCCCCTCCAGCATGCCGACCTTGGTGGCCAGCACCAGCGAGTCACGGTTGCGCCGGTCGGCGATCCACTCACCGATGATCGCCTCGGAGGTGGACTCCCCGGTCGCCCAGTACGGGTAGACGTCCGCCGTGTCGATGAAGTTGCCGCCGCCCTCGACGTAGGCGTCCAGGACCGCGAACGAGGTCTCCTTGTCCGCCGTCCAGCCGAAGACGTTGGTGCCGAGCGATATCGGGAAAACGGACAGGTCCGTGGTGGCTATTGATCTCATCCCGCTATTATCCGCACACCCGATCTGGGAGGCGCTATGCGGCCCCGATTACGTGGATGCCTGGTCGGCGCAGTAGTAGCCGGCGGGCTGTGCCTGGCGGGAGTGGCGCTCGGGCTGCCGGGCGGCGAGGAACAGGCCGAGCCGGAACCCCGTACCTCGATGACCGAAATCGTGGACGAGCGGCGGCTCGACGAGCGCAGGATGGAGCTGACGATCAGGTCGGACGCGCTCGCCGCCACCACGAAGGTGCGCCTGCTGCTCCCCCGGGGCTGGGAGTCGCGTACGGACTGGCCGGTGCTCTGGTTGTCGCACGGCGGGCTCGACGACCACACCTCCTGGACCACCAGGACGGACGTCGAGGCGCTCACCAGCGACACGGGCGTGCTCGTCGTGATGCCGGACGGCGGCCGGTGCGGCAGCTACTCCGACTGGTGGAACGGCGGCGCGGGCGGCCCGCCGCGCTGGGAGACCTACCACCTCAAGGAGTTGCTGCCGCTGCTCGAAGCCCGCTACCGGGCGGGCGGCCGGCGGGCACAGTCACACTTTCTGGCAGCGGGAGCTGCACCGGGCCTATCCCCTGCTCATGTCCGCGATCGGCGCCCGCCCGGTCAGTTGACCCGGTTCACCAGGGAGTCGCACAGGGCCCGCAGATCGGCGGCCTCCGGCAGGCACTCGTCGATGACGCCGAGCGCCGAGGCCACGTAGCGGTCCGCCAGTTCTTTGGCCCTGGTCCGGCCGCCGGCCTCCTCGACGAGGTGGGCGGCTTGCCGTACGGACTCCTCGTCCGTCGCGCCCGAGGCCAGGACGGCGGACAGCTCGCGGGCGGCGGCACCGCCTGCGGCGAGGGCGGCGAGCACCGGGATCGTCTTCTTGTCGCGTCGCAGGTCACTGAAGACCGGTTTGCCGGTGACGGCCGGGTCGCCCCAGATGCCGAGCATGTCATCGGCGATCTGGAAGGCCACCCCGAGGTCGCGGCCCATGGTCCACATGCGGTCGGCGAGCTCGGGCGCGCCGCCGAGGGCCACGCCCGCCGCCGCGGCCGCGCCCAGCAGGCCGCCGGTCTTGCCCGCGGCCATCTCGGCGTACTCCTCAATGGTGACCGCGTCGGGGCCGTGCCAGGGGCGGTTCTCGAAGGCCATGTCGGCGCTCTGGCCCTGGACGAGCTCGATGAGGGCGGCCGACAGGTACGGCATCGCCTCCGGCCGGCCGGCGAGCTGGCTGACGGCCAGGGCGAGGAGCGCGTCCCCGGCCAGCAGCGCGGGCCCCACGCCGTACGCCTTCCAGAGGGAGGGCCGGTGCCTGCGCAACTCGTCGCGGTCCATGATGTCGTCGTGCGCCAGCGAGAAGGCGTGCACCAACTCCACCGCCACCGCCCCGGGCAGCGCGGACTCAGCCGAGGCGCCCACAGCCTCCGCGCTCAGCATGGCGATCGCCGGGCGCACACTCTTGCCGCCGTCGCCGCCGCGCGGCCCTCCGTCGGTGTCCGACCAGCCCAGAGCGAACGCGGCCACCCGCGCGCCCCACGGATGCAGCACCGCCACGGCCTCGTGCAACGCCGGTTCGAGGAGGCCACGACAGCGGGCCACGGCGGCCCCGCCCAACGGATCACTGAGATTCAACTGGCACTCCTACCCCGGTACGATCTTGAATCTACATGCATAAGCATGTGATACTCCACTCCAACGGTTGACAAATGTCAGGAGATGTCCGTGATGTGAGACGAGCACCCAACGGGACGAAGGGGTCACAAGGGGCAACCAGCGCCCCCGAACGTCACACCCTGCACCATCCGGGCCGGATCCTGCCAGACGAGATGCCGCCGAGAGATCCGCTCGGTGAGCCGGACTAAGAGTGCCAAACCCCCCACAATCCGTCATTTGATCAACAACGGACTTTCATGCAGCATTTACGCAAAATGCCATAAATGTCTGCATAGTCAACCCCCTACTGCACATCACATCCGGATCGGGGATCGCCGCCATGTCGCATGCCACGGGAACCTCCGCGACCAGCCCCCACGTCGTTCCCTCTTACCGGGCCATACCCCGGCTGGTGAGGAACCCCGTCACCGAGCTGGCCCGAATGGGAACCGATGCCGCCGGAAGGGTCGTCCGGCTCGATCTCGGCCCTTTCCGCCCTTACCTGATTTCGCATCCTGACCACGTCCAGCAGGTACTCAAGACGGACTGGTCCAATTTCGTCCGCGAGGGTGTGTTCTGGCGGCCGCTGCAGCGGTTGATCGGTCAGAGCATCCTCGCCGAGGACGAGGGCTGGGCGTCGGCCAGGAAGATCCTCCAGCCGCTCTTCACCGCGCGCTACACGGCTTCGCTGGCCGAGGACATGGCCGACGTCATCGCCGAGCGCGTCGCCGAGCTCGACGACTTCTCGCGAACGGGCCGGCCGATCGACGTGGAACACGAGATGACCTCGATCGTCAACGAAGCCGTCATCAAGGTCCTGTTCGGCGGCCGGATCTCCCGCGACACCGCTGAACGGCTGGCGCCGGAGTTCGCCACGTGCGCCACCTCGATCGCCTTCCGCATGCTCTTCCCCGGCGCCCCGTACACGATCAAGGTGCCGGGCGACCGCGCCTTCCTGCGCTCCGCGAAGAAGATCGACGAGATCGTCTACCCCCTCATCGAGCAGGCGCAGCGCGAGAACAACGGCGGCAAGGAGGTCGTCTCGGCGCTGCTCACGGCCAGGCTCGAGAAGGAGGGCAGGGCCGACCTGCGACAGGTGCGCGACGACCTGGTGAGCATCTACGGCGCCGCCTCGGAGACCACGGCGATGTCGCTGATCTGGCTGTGGTCGGTGCTGCACGACCACCCGGAGGTCAACGCCCGGCTTCAGGAGGAAGTCGACCGCGTGGTGGGCGGCGGCCCGGTGCGGCCGTCGCACGTCGCCGAGATGCACTACCTCCGCATGGTGCTGCAGGAGCTCCTGCGCGTCTACCCGAACGCCTGGATCGTCCCGCGCCAGACGGTGGCGGACACGGAGATCGGCGGTGTCCCGATCAAGGCCGGCTCGCAGGTGCTGATCAGCCCGTACGCCACCCACCGGCTGGAGGAGTTCTGGCCCCGGCCGACGGAGTTCGACCCCGAGCGCTGGGCCGGCGAGAACACCGGCCGGCACCGCTACGCGTTCATCCCCTTCGGCGCGGGCCCGCACGTCTGCCTCGGCCAGCACCTGTTCTACGTCGAGGCCTCCCTGGTGATCGCCAACCTCTTGACCAGGTACCGGCCGGTGCAGACCAACCCGCAGAAGCTGACGCCCGTACCGGGCGGAGCCACCCTGCGGCCCAAGGAGAAGCTCTTCCTTCAGCTGCACCCGATCGAACGGAACCATGCGGCGTGAGCATCACCGAAGCCCCGGACATCACCGCCGAAGCCGACGAACTCGTCACGAGCCTCATGCTCAGGCCGTGGGGGCAGGTTTCGCCCTCGGTCTACGAGACCGGCCGGCTGGTCTCCCTCGCCCCGTGGCTGACCGGCCACCTGGAACGCATCGACTTCCTGATCCGCACGCAGCGGCAGGACGGCGCGTGGGGCGCGCCCGACGGGTACGGCGTGGTGCCGACCCTGAGCGCCATCGAGGGGATCCTCTCCGCGCTGACGCGCGAGGACCTGGACACGGATCGCGAGCGCCTCCGCGACGCGGCGGAGCGCGGCCTGCGGGTGCTCGCCACCTGGCTGGGCAACCCGCTCGAACTGCCCGACATGCCGGCGATCGAGCACATCATCCCCTCCCTTGTCGCGGGCATCAATCACCACCTGGAGGGCTTGCCGGACCAGGCGCCGGTCTCGTTGCCCGGAGCCATGACCTACGACAGCCTCCACCTTGTCAGGTCGTGGGTGAAGTCCGGCATGGAGGTGCCGGAGAAGCTGCTCCACGCCTTGGAGATCGCGGCAGAAGAGGCCGCGGGCGCACCCGGGATCCACCCCACGGCCATCGGCAGCGTCGGCGCCTCACCCGCGGCGACCGCCGCCTGGCTGGGGGTGCGCGGGGAGCTCGAGGTGCACGAGCAGGCTCGCGGGCATCTGGAGGCGGTGGTCCGGTTGTTCGGCGGTCCCGTGCCCGTCGGGCTGCCCATCACCGTGTTCGAGCGAGGCTGGGTGCTGAGCTGGCTGCTCCGGGCGGGCGTGCCCATCGAGGTGCCGCCGGAGATGGTCGCCGACCTCAGGGCGGCCATCGGTCCGGCCGGCACACCCGCGGGAGCCGGGCTGCCCGCCGACGCCGACACGACGTCCGTGGCGCTCTACGCCCTGGCGCTCCTCGGCGCGCCGTGCGAACCGGACAGCCTGTGGAGCTTCCGCACCGGCACCCACTTCTCCACCTGGCCCGGCGAACAGGGCGTCTCGGTCAGCGTCAACGCGCACGTGCTGGACGCCTTCGGCGGGTACGTCCGTCGCAAGCCCGCCGCCGCACCGCGCTACGAAGAGGCCATCACCGAACTGGCCGCCTGGATCCGGGAGCGTCAGTCACCGGACGGGAGCTGGACGGACCGGTGGCACGCGTCGCCGTACTACGCCACCGTCAGTTGCGCGCTGGCGCTCGACGCCTTCGGCGGAGAGGCCTCGCAGGAGGCGGTGCGCACGGCGGTCGAATGGGCGCTGGAGACCCAGCGGCCGGACGGCTCCTGGGGGCGCTGGGAGGGCACGGCCGAGGAGACCGCGTACGCGATGCAGATCCTGCTGCTGACCCGGGGGGCCACGGATCCGCGGCGCGTTCACGCGGCGGATCGGGGTCACACCTACCTCTCACGCACGACCGGCAGCGACCACCCGCCGCTCTGGCACGACAAGGACCTGTACGTCCCCCAGGCCGTGGCCCGCGCCGCGGTGATCGCGTCGTCGCACCTCATCCGGCAGACGCGGGCGCGGGCGGTCTAGATCCGATGAGCGTCCGCATCCTCGGCGAGATCCCGAACGGTGTACGCGTGCGTGTCCCTGGCCATGTACCAGCCCCCGCTGAAGGACACGCACCTGTGCTGCCCCTCCGCGACGCCCTCCAGACCGGCGGGCAACTCCTCGATCGCCGCCGAGAAGTCCGCGTTGAGTTCGACGATGTGCGCCGAGACCCGTTCCACCGCCGCCTCCGTGCTCATGCCGGCTCGCTCGAGAATGAGAACCGAGTTCGGCTTGCCCTCGCTCCTCTCCCGCTCGAACGTCCTGATGTCGTTGGCCAGCCTCAGGCACGACGCGCCGAGATCGGTGAGCCGCCCGATGGATCGCCAGTGGGCGGCGTCGGCGGGGACGGGACGGCAGATTCCCAGAGCCGCCAGCCACCACGTGTGATAGAGGAACGTGAGGCCGGCGTTGGCCATGTACTCCTCGTACGACGGCCAGGGCTCGCCGCCCGTGGCCCAGACGCGCTCGCGAGCCATGGCCGCGCCGGTGAGTTCGAGCTGTTCCATCAGGCTCGGCACGTACGCCTCGGCGCCGTCGTACGCACGGAAGCGGGCGCACCATGCCTGCCAGGCGTGGATGGCCTGCTCCATGGGCTCCGTCCCGGCGCCGGGCTCGATCGGCGCGCCGGACAGGACGGAGGACAGCCGCCGGAACAGGGCGACGATGTCACGGTCGGTCCAGTCTCCCGCGACGTTGTCGGCGATGTCGTCGACGCCGAACAGGATCGAGCTCAGAGCGCCGAGATCGGCGATCTGAGTCTCCGGCGCGCGAGGGAACGTGGCCGCGGCCGACAGGCAGCTGAAGGCCAGCCGGCTGGCCGTGCTGTCACCCTCCGCGAACAGCGCGGCATAGGGGCGCAGGAGCCGCTCCACCTCAGGGACGGCATCAAGTGCGAGTTTCAGGATGTGGCCGCGGTCCTGCTCCGGCACGCCGGCCAGTTGATGTGACTGTTCAAGAAGCTGGTCAGCGAGGTCATTACGGATGGTGAAATATGCGGAGGTAGAGTCGGCCACTTGGCGAGGATACCGATTTCTGACCCATTTCGGTACAAAATTGACTAATTTGGTCAAGCAGTCGGGCATCTGCGACTACCGTCGCTTGAGAGGCTCTTTAGCTGTGCGCTAGAGTCCCTTGATCAATACTATGTCCAGCTTCACTGCCGTCAGGTGACTGACGCACGAGATATGACATTCACAGGGTGGCTATAATGCGTTTCCGCAAGACGGGACTGCGGACCAAGATCACGGCCCTGCTGCTCTCCCTCGCGGCCTTGTGGGTCTTCGCTGCCTGGGTCACCCTCCGTGAGGGAGTCAACCTCCTGTGGGTCTCCCAACTGGACTCCGCCGTATCAAGCCCCAGCGACCCACTGCTCTTCGCGCTGCAGAAAGAGCGCAGGCTGTCGCTCGTGAGGCTGAGCGAGAAGACCGTCCAATCCCGCAAAGCGCTCGAAACCCAGCGGAAAGAGACCGACAGCTTTCTCGCCACTTTCCGTGATTCGGCGACCACCACCGTGGTCGGCTGGGCTTTGGACGACCAGGGTGACAAACGGCTCTCCGACATGCTCACGCGGCTGCAGTCGCTCCAGACGACCCGCCGCAGCATTGACGCGGGCCGGCTCAGCCAGGTCCAGGCGTCGAACGCCTACAACGACTCCATCGACCCCATCTACGCCCTCTACGGCTCGCTGGCGACGCTCGACGACAAGGACCTCGCCAAAGACGTCCGCTCCCTCCTCGCCCTGAGCCGCTCCAGGGAGCTCCTCACCAGGGAAGACGCGCTGCTCGCCGGCGCGCTCGCCAAAGGGCAGCCGGACCCCGCCACGCTGGCGGAGTTCGGTCAGGCCGTGGGCGCCTGGCGCAGCACCGCCGAACAGGCGGTGACCGACCTGCCCGACTTCGACAAGAGCGCCTACGACAAGCTGGCCAGAAGCCAGTCGGCCCTCCAGCTCCAGAGCCTGGAGAAGCGGGTCATGGAGCATGACCCCAACTCCATGGACCTGCCGTTCACCGGCGCCGAGTGGAAGTCGGCGACCGATCGTTTCCTGGCCGACTTCAACGCCATGGTGCTCGAAGCGGGCGACCGCGTGGTGGACCGGAGCGTGCCGGTCGCCGCCAACGTCATCACCCGGCTGGTCCTGGCCGGCGGCCTCGGCCTCGTGGCCGTCATCGCCTCGGTGATCCTGTCCGTCACCACGGCCCGTGACCTGCTGTCCCAGCTGCAGAAGCTGCGCGACGCGGCGCACGAACTGTCCGACGACCGGCTGCCCGGCATCGTCGCGCGCATCGGCCGCGGCGAAGAGGTGAACGTCTCCAAGGAGGCGCCCGCGCTGGACTTCGGTGACGACGAGATCGGCCAGGTGGGCCAGGCGTTCAACACCGTGCAGCGCACCGCGATCAGCGTCGCCGCCGAGCAGGCCGAGCTGCGCCGCAGCATCCGCGACATCCTGCTCAGCCTCGCGCGGAGGACGCAGGGCCTGGTGCACCGCCAGCTCACCGTCCTGGACGTGATGGAGCGCCGCGAGACCGACCCCGAGGAGCTGAAGGAGCTCTTCCGGCTCGACCACCTCGCCATCCGCATGCGCCGCAACGCCGAGAACCTCATCGTCCTGTCCGGCTCCTCCCCCGCCCGTACGTGGCGGCGCTCGGTTCCCATGGTCGACGTGGTCCGCGGCGCGCTGGCCGAGGTCGAGGACTACACGCGCGTCACGCTCCTGCCCATGGGCGACGTGGTGCTCGTCGGCCGGGCCGTCGGTGACGTCATCCACCTGCTCGCCGAGCTGATCGAGAACGCCGTGTCGTTCTCGCCGCCGTACACCAACGTGCAGGTCAGCGGCCAGCTCGTGGCCAACGGGTACGTGATCGAGATCGAGGACCGCGGCCTGGGCATGAAGGCCGAGGACCTGGAAGCGGCCAACGAGCGCATCTCGGAGCCGCCCGAGTTCCGCATCACGGGCACCGCCCGCCTGGGGCTCTACGTGGTCTCGCAGCTCGCCCAGCGGCACGAGATCCAGGTGGTGCTCAAGGCGTCCCCGTACGGTGGCACGACCGTCGTGGTGCTGCTGCCGCAGGAGCTCGTCCAGCTCGACCCCACGCCCGAGCCGCAGGACGGCGAGCGGCGGCGGGAGCGGCTGCCGCGCAGGCAGACGGCGGTGGCGACGGCGACGCGGCCGGCCACCGGGGAGAACGTGCGCACGCTCAAGCCCGCGCGCCCCACCGCGGTCCCCGCCCCCAGCCCGGACCCCACGCCCCCTCCGGCCTCCGCGCCGACGCCTGTCGCCAAGCCCCGGCCCCAGGCCCAGCCTCTGCCCCAGCGCCAGCCCATGCCCGCCCCAGAACCAGGAACAGAAAAGCCGGCCGAACCGGAGCAGCAGTCTGTGGCCGAGTTCACACCGTCGGGGCTGCCCTTGCGCGTGCCCCAGGCCAACCTGGCGCCAGCCCTGCGTGACGACACTCCCACGCAGCCCGATCCCGAGGAGGACGATGACGAGCGCTCGCCGGAGGAGATCCGCGCGATGATGGGATCCCTCCAGTCAGGCACCCGTCTTGGCCGGACCCAAGCCGCCAAGATGATGGATGAGCAGCAACCAGGAGGTGAGGCATGAGCCCCACATCCGGCACCGACCTCAATTGGCTGCTCGACGACCTCGTCGGCCGCGTCAAGGAGGCCGACCACGCCATCGTGTTGTCGTCCGACGGCCTGCTGATGGCTACCTCCGCGGAGTTGCAGCGGACCGACGGCGAGCACCTGTCCGCCGTCGCCTCCGGCCTGCAGAGCCTGGCCAAGGGCATCTCGGAGCACATCTCCGGCGGTTCGGTGCGGCAGACGGTCGTGGAGTGGAAGAACCAGTTCCTCATCGTGACCACGGCCGGCGAACGCGCCTGCCTCGCCGTCCTGTGCGCCCAGAACGCCGACATCGGGCTGGTGGCGTACGAGATGGCGATGCTGGTCGCCCGGGTCGGCCAATACCTCACCTCCGGCGCCCGCAACGCCGAGGCCATCGCCAGGAGCGACTGGTGAGAGGCGGGGACGAGCCCACGGACGAGCACTGGCTGGATCCGGAGATCATCCGGCCCTATGTCGTGACCCGTGGCCGTACCCAGCCTGCCCACGGCCGGTTCGACCTGATCTCCATGGCGCTGGCGGTCGGTCCGCCGCCGGGGCCCGACGCCGGGCTGGACCCCGAGCATCTGCGGATCCTCCAGCTCTGCCGCGAACCCAAGTCCGTGGCCGAGATAGCCGCGTACCTGGATCTGCCGGCCGGCACGATCCGGGTGCTGCTCGGCGATCTGTTCGACCGCGAACTCGTCTCTGCCCAGGAACCACGATCCGAGGTGGACATGCACGACATGAAGATGTACAGGGCGGTGCTCGATGGCCTTCGTTCGCTCTGAGCGTCCGCGCCTGCCCACGGCGATCAAGATCCTGGTCGCCGGCGGGTTCGGCGCGGGCAAGACGACGATGGTGGGCGCTGTCTCCGAGACCCGGCCGCTGCGCACGGAGGAGGTACTGACCGACCGCGGCATCGGCGTCGACGACCTCACCTCGGTGGAGGCCAAACGGACCACCACCGTGGCGATGGACTTCGGCCGGATCACCCTCGGCAACGACTACGTCCTGTACCTGTTCGGCACGCCTGGCCAGGAACGATTCTGGTTCGTGTGGGACGAACTGGCCGAAGGCTCCCTGGGCGCCGTCATCCTGGCCGACACACGACGCCTGGCGGACTGCTTTCCGTCGGTGGACTACTTCGAGCGGCGCGGTACGCCGTTCGTGGTGGCGGTCAACTGTTTCGAGGGGTCGCCTTCGTTCGAGCTGGACGAGGTACGCCTCGCCCTCCAGCTCAGCCCCTCGGTTCCGATCATCATGTGCGACGCCAGGAAACGCGAATCGAGCCGTGAGGTCCTGATCAGCCTCGTCAAACACTCGGCCCGCCTCCGCGCGGAACCGGTCGGCAGCTAAGGAGCCCAAAAGCGCGGTCGTACTTACAGGGGATCGAGGCTCCGCCCCGATCCCCGGAGCTCCCGCCCGTTGCCGGGTGGGCCGGCGGGAGGCCGCCCGAGCGGCTGTGTGTTCGTTCGGGGTTCGGGGCTTCGCCCACGGGCCCGGACGAGAGGGCTCTCCTGGACTTGCCTGACGATTTCCCCGGGCAAACCTCAAACACCCGGAGCCAGACGTCCTTGCGGATTCGAGGGACGGCCATCGGGAAACGCGATCTGGGCCGTCTGAACGGCACGGTCCAGGTCCCCTCCGAACGGCGACGATCTGGGGGCTGTACGGTCACTCGTCGTTCTGTCCGGCCGCGCCCAGATAGGTGAGTACGGCGCGGACCCGGCGGTTGGTGTCGTCGTCGGCGGCGAGGCCGAGTTTGGCGAAGATCGTGGTGGTGTACTTGCTGATGGCCCCCTCGCTGAGGAACAGCCGGCCGGCGATCGCCGTGTTCGACAGGCCCTCGGCCATCAGTTCGAGCACCGAGCGTTCGCGCTGGGTGAGTGTGGCGAGCGGGTCGGCTCGCCTGGGCCGGCCCAGGAGTTTCGCGACCACCACCGGGTCGAGTGCCGTTCCGCCGCCGGCGACGCGGGTCAGGACGTCCATGAACTGGTCGGCGTCCAGGACCCGGTCCTTGAGCTGGTAGCCGACGCCGCCGTGCCCGTCGGCGAGGAGTTCGCGCGCGTAGAGCTGTTCCACGTGTTGCGACAGGATGAGCACGGGCAGGCCCGGCACCTCCCGGCGGGCGGCGAGCGCGGCCTGGAGTCCTTCGTCGGAGAACGTCGGCGGCAGGCGCACGTCCACGATCGCCACATCCGGCCGGGTGGTGAGTAGCGCGTCAAGTGTGGCGGGGCCCGTGTCGACCGCCGCGGCCACCGAGTGCCCGTACGCCTGAAGCAGGCGGACCAGCCCGTCACGTAGCAGGAAGAGGTCTTCGGCTACGACAACACGCATGGCACCGCCACGGTGACGCGAGTGGGGCCTCCGGCCGGGCTGTCGATCTCCACGCGGCCGCCGAACGCCGCCATCCGGCGCTCGATCCCGCTCAGCCCGGAGCCCGCCGACGCGGCCGCTCCGCCGGTCCCGTCGTCGGTCACGGTCGTGGTGAGCGTCTGCGCCGCATAGCCGAGGTCGACCGTCACCCGCGTGGCATGGGCGTGCTTGGCCACGTTCGCCAGCAGTTCGGCGACGGCGAAGTAGACCGCCGACTCGACCGGGCGTTCTGGCCTGGAGGGCACCGTGCTGCGTACGGTGACCTCGACAGGCGCGTCGAGCGCCAGGGCCCGGACGGCGTCCACCAGGCCGCGCTCGGCGAGCACCGGCGGGTTGATGCCGCGGACCAGCGAGCGCAGCTCGGCGAGCGCGGCGATCGACGAGGCGCGGGCCTCGGCCAGGATCGCCTTCGCGGCGGCGGGGTCGGCGTCGACGAGGTGCTCGGCGGCCTGCATCGACATGCCCATGGTGACCAACCGGGCCTGGGCTCCGTCGTGCAGACCCCGTTCGATGCGTTCGAGTTCGGCCGACTGCGTCTGGGTCAGGTCCGCCCGGATGGCTTCCAGCTCCTCCACCCGCCGGCCGAGCCGCGAGCGCGCGATCGGGCCGAGGAGCCGGACGGCCAGGGGGCCTAGGATCTTCCACGCGAACGGGGCAGCGGCCAGGCCGGCGGCGATCGCGGCGAGGCCGTACCCGAGCAGGCCCGGCCGCTGCGTCAGGTACGCGCCGGCGGCCAGCCCGAGCAAGGGCAGGGCCGCGACCGGCAGCACGGTCACGCCGGCGACCAGGGACCACAGCCCGTCCCAGTGCAGTTGCGGATCATGGAATCGGGCGTTCATCCTGGCCCGGCGGCGGGCTTCCCGCTCGGATTTGTGATACTCCTCGCCGTCCCACCAGTAACCCGTGGCCATGCGGGTGACCGGGAGCGCCTTGCGATAGGTCACCTCGACCCGCAGCCCGAGCCAGCCTTCCGCGAGCCGGCGCGCGGCCTGGGCCAGCGTCCGGCTGGTCAGGGCGTGCGTGGTCCAGACGGCCACGGCGATCCACAGGATGACCATCAGCGTCTCTCCGATGGCCGCCAGCGCCCGGACGGCCAGGGGCGCGGTCAGGTTCGCCGACCAGGAGTAGGCCAGGCGGGAGCCGCCCAGCCCGACGAGCACGCCGATCACTGGGATCACGCAGGTGAGCCCGGTCAGTATCACCGACCGGTAGACCCCCAGCACGATCTCGGAGCACCAGCGCAGGGGGCCGCCTCCCGTAGGCGGTCTCATCCGGCCGGCCCTTTCTCCACGGCGACCATTGTGCCAGTTCGGCCCGGCCGGGCCCGGTGCGCCCTCATCGGCCATCGGCCTCTCCCCCACCGGTCCGCTGGGCGCGCCGCGCGCCCGCGACGGCGCTCGTCCACAACAGGGCGCCGATCACGACCAGGGTCAGCCCGTGGATGAGCAGGTCGGGCACCACCACGGACGCGGCGAGCACCACCAGCCCCGCGGCCACGAGGACCACGCCGCTGATCAGCCGGGCGCGGGGGCCGAGACGGCGCAACAGCAGGAGGAATATCATCTTTCCTTCTCCAATCTGCGGGCGATGCTGGATTCGCCCTGCTCAGAGAAGGTACGGTCGGGCACCCGGCGCCCGATATCCCGTTACGCCCCATGGGTGGTGGGCCTAGCCCCACTCCCCCGCGCGGGCGCTCAACCCCCCTGCGGGGACGACAGGCTCGCCTTGATGTGGGCCACGCGGCCGTGCTCGTCGAAGTCCACGACCGCCTCGAAGCCCGGCCCGCTGAGCCGTGCCTGGTCGCGGCCGAACTCCGCGCCCAGCCCGCGCTTGCCGGCGTAGCTGTGCAGGACGCGCCGGTGGTCGGTGAGCCGCAGGCCCGCGAGCGCCTGCTGGATGACGCGCATGACGCGGGCAGGCTCGGGCGGGGGCAGGTGGAAGTCGGGGTGTTCGACCAGGAACGCCGCCCGCGTGCCGCCTCCCGCGTCGCCGTTGTACGAGCTCCAGTGGCCGGTCACCGCCTTGGCCGCCTCCGTGAGGAGTCCGGCGGCGAGGTGCGGCTCCGTCGGCGCGCCGGGGAGTGCGCTGAACGGGACCTCCGCGGAGGCGAGTTCGGGGATGCCGTGCTGCCGGCCGAAGTCGCGCAGCCGGGCGGACGCGGCCACCACCGCGGGCGGGAAGCCTGACGGGTTCGCCCACGCCCACAACCACGAGCCCGGCCCGGGGGCGGCGCTGCCGAGCAGGTGGAAGCCGGTGCAGGTGAGCGTACGGCTTCCGGTGAACTCGAAGCGCTGCTGCTGCAGGTCGACGTGCCAGCTGTGTTCTGCGAGGAGCTCTTCGAGGTGGATCTGATGTTCGAGGGAGAGCAGGGCCGCGTCGTCAAGGAGATCGGTGAAGGTCAGGGTGTTTTGCACGCCCGGCAGACTAGAGGCTTCGCTGGGGTTGGATGTGGTTTTTAACGGATTGTCGATATGCGACCGGTTGTCAGATCATCTCGAAGGAGGCCCCGGCGGGGGTCACGCGTGCCGATGACGAGGAGCGGGATGGATCAGCAGGAGGAGCGAAAGGTCGTGGGGTCGGACGCGGATTCCGGGTCGAGCGTGGGTGAGACGGCGCTCGTCGTCCACGTGCCGGAGGCGGAACCGCTCGTGCGGCCGTGGCGGGAGCGGGAGATCGGCGTCAAGGCGCATGTCACCGTGCTGGTGCCATTCCTCCACATGACCCTGATCGACGAACGGGTGCGGGGCGAACTGCGCACGCTCTTCGCGGGGCATCCGGCCATCGACGTGCGCTTCCGCCGGATCGAGCGGTTTCCCGAGGTGGTCTATCTCGCGCCGGAGCCCGCGGACCCGTTCGTCCGGCTGACGGAGGCGGTGGTCGCGCGGTGGCCGGAGACGCCTCCCTACGGCGGGTTGCACGACGAGATCGTGCCGCACCTGACGGTCGGGCTCGAAGGTGTGGTGGACGAGGCGGTCGTGGCCGCGGAACTGCCGGTGGTGTCGCGGGTGACGGCCGTGTCGCTGCTGGTGTGCGAGGACGGCGACCAATGGACCCAGACGGACCTCTTCCCCCTCGCCTGACCACCGAACCGCCGGTCGGACCTGGCTGAGGCGCGTCAACTTCGATAGAGAGCGGCCAGGCGGGGCAACCGGCGGGCGATCTCGGCGCGGTCGTCGAAGTCGAACCCCCAGTCCGGATCCAGGTCGGGATAGCGGATGGTGAACGCGCCGGCGGGAAGCCGCTCGCCGGTCGCCGTCAGGTGCGCCCGCCAGGCGACGCCCAGCATCTCCTCGCAGTCCAGCTCCATCCGGTCGGCCGCCGCGGCGCGCACGACCGGCGACTCCGCGAGGGTGTCGGGGTCGGCCACGACGCGCTCGAACGCCTCGCGTCCCTGGGCGATGAGCCAGCCACGGAAGTAGTCGAAGGCGTCGTCGGAGCAGCCACCGTTGATCACGTAGGCGGCGGCCCAGAGAGGGGCGCGGTAGGAGGCGGCCATGAGGTCCCAGAAGACCTGCTGAGCCGCGACGATCTCCTCGGGCGGGCGGGCCGCCAGCAGGGCGGTGGCCCGGGCGGCGACCGTCTGATCGTCGCCGCGGGCGTCCTCGATGAGCTGCCAGAACCGTGCGCTGTCCATGGTGGAAGAGCCTGCCAGTCGGGTCCGACAGAACTCACGCGCGCACGTCCAGGTACGCCTCCAGCGCCGCGGCCCCCCGCAGCATCGCCCGGCCGCGGGCCGACAGCCGGGCCTGCCAGTCGTTCATGGCGCTCTCCAGGGGTGCCAGCCCGCCCGCGGCGCGGACCTGCGCGATCAGCGGGGCGATCTGTTCCAGCAGGTAGCCGCCCCGTCTGAGCTGGTGGGCGAGCTGCGCGTCCCGTACGTCGGCGGCGGTGTAGACGCGGTAGCCGGTCTTGGGGTCGCGCTGAGGCTGGATCAGCCCGGCCCGTTCCCACTTGCGCAGGGTGGCGGGGCGGATGCCGAGCCGCCTGGCCAGGGGGCCGATGAACGTGCCGGCGGGGCCCGGGGGCTCCGGTGGAGCCAGGGCCTCCAGGGCCTGTTCGACGGCCTGGAGGGTGCGGCGGTCGTCGAGGAGCTGGGCATGGCTCTCGTCGATCAGCTTCAGCGCCTGCTCGGTCGCGTCCCGGTTCACGGCGCGCATGATCGACGTGGCCGTCTGGTGTCCGTGGGCGGGCGCCAGGGCGGTGAACGCGCGCAGGGCCTCGGCATGGAGGTGCGTGTACGTACGGTAACCGTGCTCGGTGCGGCCGGCGGGCGGCAGGATTCCGGCCTCCTCGTAGTTGCGGACCGCCTGCGTGGACAGGCCGTG
The DNA here is from genome assembly GCF_042656245.1 of Nonomuraea insulae. Lineage (NCBI taxonomy): Bacteria > Bacillati > Actinomycetota > Actinomycetes > Streptosporangiales > Streptosporangiaceae > Nonomuraea > Nonomuraea insulae. The sequence goes on along the minus strand of NZ_JBHSPA010000045.1, from coordinate 492,326 downwards.
TTCGCGCGCCAGGTCCACCGGCCGGAGTCGCCGACTTGGCATGCCTACCTCACCGTGTTGAAGGTTGAGCTGCGACGGTGGGCCGTACAGCACGAAGAAGTCTCAACAAGAAGTTCAAGGATATCGTTGAAGGCATGCCAACAGTGCCGGCGAAGAGAACAGGAACGGTCATGGCCGCTGATCCGTCCATCCGCGACGCCGCCCGGGACCTCGACCGTGAGGGCGCCGCCGCCGTCACCGACCTCCTCCGCTCGTTGCCCGCCCGGCCCCGCCTGCTCGGGCTGGGCGAGCCCACGCACGGCGAGGAGGCGCTGCCGGAGCTGCGCGACGAGATCTTCCGCGAGCTGGTCGAGCACGAGGGCTACCGGTCCATCGCCATCGAGAGTGACGCCCTGGCGGGACTGGTCGTGGACGAGTACGTCACGACGGGCGCGGGGTCGCTGGATGAGGTCATGCGGACCGGGTTCAGCCATGGGGTCCAGGAACTGGAGGCGAACCGCGAGCTCGTACGGTGGATGCGCGCGTACAACCAGGACCGTCCCGAACCCGAGCGGCTGCGGTTCTTCGGCTTCGACGCCCCGCTGGAGATGATGAGCGCCGCCAGCCCCCGCCGCGCCCTCACCGCGCTCCACGACTACCTGCGCGGCCGGCCGCTCCCCTGCACCATCGACACCATCGACCGCCTCATCGGGGACGACGACCGGTGGACCGACACCGCCGCCGCCATGGACCCGTCCCGGTCCGTGGGCCGCCTCCCCGAGGTCGCCGAGCTGCGCCTGCTCGCCGACGATCTCGTGGCGCTGCTCACCGCGTACTCGCCGCACCTGATCGCCACGACCTCGCGGGAGGAGTGGTGGCGGGCCTGCCTGTACGGGCGCACGGCCATGGGCCTGCTCCGCTACCACGCGGGCATGGCCGACCAGTCCCCCGACCGGGTGTGGCGGCTGATGGCGCTGCGCGACGCGATGATGGCCGACAACCTGCACGCCATCGCCCAGCACGCCGCCCCCACGCTCGTCTTCGCCCACAACCGCCACCTGCAGCGGGAGAAGAGCACGTGGCAACTGGCCGACATGGCGCTGGAGTGGTGGAGCGCGGGCGCGATCGTCGGCTCCCAGCTCGGCGACGGGTACGCCGTCCTCGCCCTGGCCCTCGGCTCCGCCCCGCACCACGAGATCGGCACCCCCGCCCCGGACACCGTGGAGGGCGTCCTGTCCACGCTGCCCGGCAACCGCTACCTCATCGACCCACACGCCCTGGCCGCGCGCGGCGCCAAGCTGGTGCCGCGCACGGACACGACGGCCAGGTACGGCTACTTCCCCCTGGACCCGGACCATCTCGGCGAGACCGACGGGATCATCTTCATCAAGAACATCCCGGCACGCGATTAGGGGTTCAGGAGCGGTGCGGTCGCGAGCCAGCCCTCGCGGGCGCTGCGGTAGCGCGGGGTCCAGGACGCCGTGGTGCGGAAGCGGGTGTTGCTGACGCGGAGGGAGCGCGTCAGGGAGGTCAGGCGGTGGCCGAAGAGGTGGGCGGCGCGGCCGGGGAGGGTCAGCCACGCGGCCGCGCCGGCGGCGCGGGCCAGGGCGAACAGTTGCTCGCTGTGGGCGGCGCCCGGGCCGTAGAACCAGCCGAAGCGCAGGACGACGCCCGTCCCGCCGGTTCGCGTGAAGCGGTGGGCGGCGGTCTCGGCGGCGAAGTTGCCGCGGGTCAGCGGGTAGTGGTCCACCGGCGCGTCCTCGGTGATCCAGCGGGCGCCCTGGTCGCGGTAGAGCATGCTGACCGACTCCTGCACCATCCGGCCGACTCCGGCGGTGCGGGCGGCGTCGGCGAGGGCGGCCGAGCCCTCGGTGCGGACGTGGTGGGTGGCGGCCATCGCCTTGGTGCTCATGAAACGGCTCATCGGGGGCATCGAGGAGGCCAGGTTCACCACCGCGTCGTGGCCGGGCAGCACCTGCGCGAGCGCCTCCCGGTCGAACAGGGACACCCTCACCGGCCTGGCGCCCTGGGTGGCGAGGGTGGCGGCCTTGTCCGGCGTGCGGGCCAGGGCGGTCACCTCGTGTCCTGCTTTCAGCAGCGCCGGGATCGTGTGACCACCGATCGCGCCCGTGCCGCCTGCGACGAAGACTCGCATGATTTCCACCGTATCGGACGAACTGAGAGGGCCCGGCCGATGATCCGGCCGGGCCCTCATGGGGCAGGCGCCCTGGGGGCAGGGGCGGGCGCCTTCGGGGTACGCGGTACGTCGGGGAACGTGCCGGTCAGTGCTCCGTGGCCTTCTCCGCCCCGACACCGGTGAGCGAGCGAACCTCGATCTCGGCGTACTTGGCGGCGTTGAACTCCTTGCTGAGAATCGTGCCGAGCCATCCGCAGATGAAGCCCAGCGGGATCGAGACGATGCCGGGGTTGCTCAGCGGGAACCAGGAGAAGTCGGCCGTCTTGAACAGCGCTGTCGGCCCGCCGGACACCACCGGTGAGAAGATCACCAGCACCAGGGCGGAGACCAGGCCGCCGTAGATGGCCGCGACCGCCCCGGCCGTGTTGAACCGCTTCCAGAACAGGCTGAAGAGGATCGCCGGCAGGTTCCCGGAGGCCGCGACCGCGAACGCCAGCGCCACCAGGAACGCCACGTTCTGGCCTTGGGCGAGGATGCCGAGGCCGATCGCGACGGCGCCGATGACCAGCGCGGAGACGCGGGCCACCACGACCTCCTGGCGCTCGGTGGCCTGGCCGCGCTTGAAGACGTGCGCGTACAGGTCGTGGGAGAAGCTGGAGGAGGAGGCCAGCGTCAGGCCGGCGACCACGGCCAGGATCGTGGCGAAGGCCACGGCCCCGATGAACGCCAGCAGGATCGTGCCTCCGCCCGCGCCGAAGATCTCCTCACCGATCCGCTGCGCCAGCATGGGGGCGGCGGTGTTGCCCGCCGCGTCTCCGGCGACGATCGCCTCCTTGCCCACCACGGCCGCCGCGCCGAAGCCGAGGACCAGGGTCAGGAGGTAGAAGACGCCGATGATGCCGATGCCCCACAGGACCGACTTGCGGGCGTCCTTGGCGGTGGGGACGGTGTAGAAGCGGATGAGGATGTGCGGCAGGCCCGCCGTGCCCAGCACCAGGGCCAGGCCCAGGCTGATGAGGTCGATCTTGCCGGCCAGGCCCTGCGCGTCGGTGCCGTACTTCTGGCCGGGGATCAGGAAGTTGCCGGGGTTGGCCTTGGGACCGCTGGTGGTGGCGGCCTGGGTGAGCAGGGCGGACAGGTTGAAGCCGAACTTGCCCAGCACCAGCAGCGTCACCAGCGCGGCGCCGCTCATCAGCAGCACGGCCTTGACGATCTGCACCCAGGTGGTGCCCTTCATGCCGCCGAACACCACGTAGACGATCATCAGCGCGCCCACGCCGACGATGGTCCACGCCTTGCCGGCCGGGCTGTGGATGCCGAGCAGCAGGCCGACCAGCGCGCCCGCGCCGACCATCTGCGCCAGCAGGTAGAAGATGCTCACCACGATCGTGGACACGCCCGCCGCCGTGCGCACGGGGCGGGGGCTCATCCTGAACGCCAGGACGTCGGCCATGGTGAACTTGCCGGAGTTCCGCATCAGCTCGGCCACCAGCAGCAACGCCACCAGCCAGGCGACCAGGAACCCGATGGAGTACAGGAACCCGTCGTAGCCGGACAGCGCGATGATGCCGGCGATGCCGAGGAAGGACGCGGCCGACATGTAGTCGCCGCCGATCGCCAGGCCGTTCTGCACGCCGCTGAACGAGCGGCCGCCCGCGTAGTAGTCGGCGGCCGTCTTGGTCTGGCGGCTCGCCCAGAACGTGATCGCCAGGGTGGCGGCCACGAAGGTGAGGAAGAGGATCATCCCCAGGGTCGTCGAGGTCACTGGGTCTTCTCCTCCACCTGGTGGCGCAGCTTGTCGGCGATCGGGTCGAGCTTCTTCTCTGCGTGCCGCGAGTAGGCCCACGCGATGAGGAAGGTCGAGACGAACTGCAGCAATCCGAAGACCAGCCCGACGTTGATGTCGCCGAGCAGCTTGATCCCCATGAACCCGCGCGCCCATCCGGACAGCACCACATAGAGCAGGTACCACACGAGGAACGCCACGGTCATGGGGAACGTCCAGCGGCGGAAGCGCCGCTTCAACTCCTGGAACTCACTGCTCTCCTGCACTTGTTCATAGACCGATGCGTCATGTTCTTGTGTCGTCACGAGTCCTCCACTGTGATGCGGATCACGCCCAACGTAAGAGCGCAACCTACCTGTCGTGGAGGCCCGTGACGGCCGTGTTCGACGAGCCGCTGAGGTCCAGCGCTTAGTTGGGGATGGCTTGCGGCGAAAGGTCCCTTCAGCGCGATGAGCGGTCGGCTATCCCTTTCACCCTTTTACGGCCCCTGCCGTCAATCCTTCGACGATGTAGCGGCGAATGGCGGCGAACAGGACGAGGGTGGGCAGGACCGAGACGACGGTGGCGGCGGCCATCGAGCCCCAGTCGATGTCGTACTGCGTGATGAAGGAGTTCATGGCCACCGGGATCGTCTTGGCGTCCTCGCTGTCGATGAACGTGATCGCCAGGAACAGCTCGTTCCAGCACTGCACGAACGCGAAGATGAACGTGGCCGCGATCCCCGGCAGCATGACCGGGATCACCACCCGCACCATGGCCACCAGCCGGGAGGCGCCGTCCACCTGCGCGGCCTCCTCCAGCGCCACCGGCACCCGCTCGTAGAAGCCGCGCATGATGATCGTGGCGAACGGCACCAGCATCGCCACGTACACCAGCATCAGCCCCGCCAGCCGGTTGAGCAGGTCGAGGTCGGACATCAGCAGGTAGAGCGGCCCGAGCGCGATGAACAGCGGGATCATCTGGGTGACCAGGAACGCCAGCATCAGCGCCCCCCTGCCGGGGAAGGCGAAGCGGGCGAGGGTGTAGCCGCCCAGCACGCCGATCGCGGTCACGGCGGCGGCCGCGACGAGGGAGACGAGAAGGGAGTTCAGCAGGTACGCGCCGAAGTCGGCGAAGGAGAACAGCTCCGCGTAGTGCTCGAAGGTGAGATTGGCCGGCCAGTACCGCAGCGGCACCGCGAAGATCTCCGGCTTGGGCTTGAGCGAGGTGACGACGATCCAGTAGAGGGGGAACAGGGTGATCAGCAGCCAGACCCCCAGCACGACGACCTTGGCGGCCGTGGCGAGGCGCCTCATCGGGCCTTCTCGAATCTCGTGGCGTTGAGGTAGAAGACGCTGAACGCCAGCAGCAGGCCGAGGATGAGCAGGCCGACCGCGCCCGCCCTGCCGTAGTCGCCGCCGATGACCTGCTGGATGAGGAACGTGGTGATGATGTCGGTGCTGCCGGCCGGGCCGCCGCCGGTCATGGAGTAGATCAGGTCGGGGAAGTTCAGGATCCAGATGATCCGCAGCAGCACGATCAGCGCCAGGGTGGGGCGGATGTGCGGCAGCGTCACGTGCCAGAACTGGCGCAGGCGGGAGGCTCCGTCCACGGCCGCCGCCTCGTACAACTCCCTGGGCACGGACTGCAGCGCGGCCATGATCATGATGGCGAAGAACGTGACGCCGTACCAGATGTTGGCCACGATCACCGAGGTCATCGCCCAGCCCGGCGTGGCCAGGAACCCGATGCGCTGGTCGATGAGCCCCGTCTTGAGCAGCAGGTCGTTGATCACCCCGAACTGCCCGTTGAACATCCAGCGCCACAACAGCCCGATCAGGAACCCCGACATGGCCCACGGGAAGAACACCCACGCCTGGTAGAGCCCACGGCCCCGGAAGTGCCGCCGCAACATCAGCGCCAGCCCGAAGCCGAGGAGGAACTGGAAGAACAGCGACACGACCACCCACGTGCCGGTGTTGCGCAGCGCCGTCCAGAACCGGTCCTCGGCCAGGACCGCGCGGAAGTTCTCCAGGCCGGTGAAGGGGGTGGAGGTGAGGTCGAACAGGTTGTAGCGCTGGAAGGCGATCACCGCGCCCCGGATCATCGGGTAGTACGTGAACAGCGCCACGAACACCACGCCCGGCAGCAGGCACAGCGCGATGAACCGGGCCCGGCGCAGGGTGAAGGTCCTCACGAGACCTTCTTGGCCTGGTCCGTCCAGAAGGCGTCCCAGGACTTGAGCACCTCGGCGGCGCTCTTCTTACCGGTGATGAGGGCCTGGACGTCGCGGTCGGAGTCCACGATGAACTGGCTCCAGCCCGGATAGTCCACCGGCCTGATCGTGATCACCTGCTTCGGGTCCTGCTGCGCCCGCAGGTACGCCTTCCACGCGCCCTGCGAGAACTGCGGGTCGCTCTGGGCCTGTTTCGAGATCGGGATGAGCGAGTTGCCCTTGGCGAAGGCGATACTCTGCTTGGACTCCGACAGGAACCGCACCAGCTTGACCGCCTCCTTCGGGTGCGCGCTGAAGGAGGTCGCGCCCCAGCCGGCGTAGCCGACGGGCTGGAAGGCGTACCCGGTGGGGCCCTTGGGGATGGGGGCGGTGGACCAGGCCGTGACGCCGCTCTCCTCGACCGTCTTGATCACCTCGGGGTCCTGGATGAGGATGCCGGTGACGCCCGAGGTGAAGCCCTGGACCATCTCGGGGTAGCCCCAGGAGACGGAGTCGGGCGGCGAGGCCTCCTTGAAGATCTTGACGTAGAGGTCGAGCGCCTGGGCCGCCTCGGGGGTCGAGAAGATCGTCCGCTTGTCCTTCAGGTAGAAGGACTTCTCGGGATTGAGGGCTTCGCCGTTGTACGCGCTGATCATCATCACCGCGTAGTCCGCGCTGCCCTTGCCGCCCCGGAAGGAGTACCCGAACCGGTCGGCGGACGTCATCTTCTTACCGGCCTCGTACAGCTCCTGCCAGGTGGTGGGCGGCTGGGCTAGGCCGAAGTCCGTACGGTAGAACAGGGTCCGCTGGTAGAAGCCGTACGGGATCAGATACGCCTTGCCTCCGACCTCCACCGCCTTCTTCTGGGCCAGCTCGGTCAGATCTGCCCAGCCGGGCCAGTCCGTGGTGGGCAGCTCGGCCAGCCAGCCGTTGTTGGAGAAGGACTTGGCCGTGTGGTCGCGCACTTCCAGCACGTCCAGGTTCTTCTTGGTCTGCAGGATCTGGGTGATCTTCTGGTCGGCGCTGTCGAGGGGCGGGGAGACGAGCTCGACGGTGACGCCCGGGTTGGCCTGCTCGAAGTCGGCGATCAGGGACTTGATGAGCTTCGTACGTTCGGGGCTGGTCAAACTCTCGATCATGCGCAGCCGTACCTCTCCCGAGGACGAGCCGGAGCCACAGCCGGCGAGCACCAGCACGACGGCGGTAGCCACTAGGAGGGGGTTTCTCATGACGAGCCTCCCGCGTTGTCCAGACAGCGCTGTCAATCACGTTAGGCGGACAAGCCCTCCAGCGCCAGACCGAGATCCTTGATCAGGGTGTCAGCCGGCTCCAGGCCGACGGAGAGGCGTACGAGGCCGACGGGGATGCCCATGGTGGTCCGCACGCTCTCCTCGGTGGACAGCGCGGGCGCGTTCACCAGACTCTCGAATCCACCCCAAGACACCCCAATCCTGAAATGTCGCAACTTATCGAGGAAAGCTGAGACGTCCTGGCGCGAGTCCGTGTCGAGCTCCAGGCTGAACAGACTGGAGAACCCGGACATCTGCCGCGCCGCGATCGTATGCCCCGGATGCGACGGCAACCCCGGATGGTTCACCGCCCGCACGCCCGGATGATCCTTCAGGAACGCCGCCACCGCCAGCCCCCGCTCCTGGTGCGCGAGCATCCGCACCGGCAACGTGCGCAGCCCCTTGATCACCTTGGCCGCGTCGTGCGGCGACATGGCGGCCCCGTAGAGCTGGTACTCGGTCAGCGCCAGCGGCCGGATCAGCCGCGCCGGCCCGATGACCACCCCGCCCACCAGGTCACTGTGCCCGCCGATGTACTTCGACAACGAGTGCACGACGAGGTCCACCCCCATCGTCAGCGGCTTCTGGAACAACGGCGTGGACCAGGTGTTGTCCATCACCGTCACCAGTCCCCGCTCCCGCGCCCACCCGGTCACCCCGGTGATGTCCACCACGCGGTAAGCCATGTAGGAAGGGGACTCGAAGTAGAGTAGGCGGGTGCTCGCCCTGATAGCGCTGTCACATCCCGCGAGGTCGTCGACGTGCGTATGCGTGACCCCGAACTTCTCCAGGTAGCGCAGGAACTGAGTGGTCGGCCCGTACACCGCGCCGAGCACCAGCACGTGATCGCCAGCCGACACGAGGGAGGAGATGGTCGCCGAGATGGCGCCCATGCCGGAACCGAAACATTTGGCCCGCTCTCCCCGCTCCAGCGCGGCCAGCTTACGCTGGGCGAGATCGACCGTCGGGTTGGTCCCCCGCCAGTAGACGTACCGCTCGTCCTCGTTCCTGATGGCCTCGCCGAGCTCCTCCGCCGAGGCGAACGTGAACACCGAGTTCTCGAACACCGGCGGGTTGACCGCGCCCAGCACCCAAGGCTCGTCCTCACCCAACCGGCCACAGATCCAATCGTCATCCATGGGGGCAGAGTATGACAGTGCGGCATCCGGGCGAGGTCATGGGCTCGCGCAAGCCGACCATGGCCGACGTCGCCCGGCACGCGGGCGTGAGCCTCAAGACCGTCTCCCGCGTCGTCAACCAGGAACCGCACGTCAGAGCCTCGCTGCAGGCGCGGGTGCAGGCCGCGATCAGCGCGCTCGGCTACCGCCGCAACGAGGCCGCCGCCCGGCTGGCCAGAGGCGCGACCATGCTGACGCTGGGGCTGGTCATGGAGAACATCTCCAACGAGTTCTACTCCCGCCTGGCCGCCGCCGTCGAGGCCGCCGCCGCCGAGCACGAGGCGCTGGTGGTGTTCGGCTCGTACGAGGAGAGCTCCGACAAGGAACGCATGCTCATCGAGTCCATGTACGCGCGGGGCGTGGACTGCCTCATCGTCGTCCCCTCGGCGGCCGACCACGCCTGGCTGGCCGAGCACGCCAGCCTCACCACGGTGTTCGTGGACCGCGTGCCCCCGGGCCTGGAGGCGGCCGACGTCGTCCTGCTCGACGACGTCTGGGGCGGCCGCACCGCCACCGAGCACCTCCTCTCCCACGGCCACCGCCGCATCGCGCTCATCTCCGACGACGACGGGGTCAGCTCCGTGCACGACCGCGCGACCGGCTACCGCACGGCGCTCGCCGCCGCCGGGGTGGCGGCCGAGGAGGAGCTGGTCGTGCACGGCGTCTTCGACCCCCGGCGGGTCGCGTACGAGGTCGCCCGCCTCCTCGACCTCCCCTCCCCGCCCACCGCCCTCTTCGCCACCAACAACCGCGCCGCCATCGGCATCCTGCACGCGCTGCGGGAGCGGCCCGAGCGGCCGGCGTACGTGGGGTTCGACGACTTCGCCCTGGCCGACGTGTTCAACCCCGGGGTGACGGTGGTCCGCTACGACACGGCCCGGCTCGCCCGCAGCGCGGTTGACCTGCTGCTCAACCCTTCGCGGGCGGCGCGGCGCATGAAGGTGCCGGTGGAACTCGTGCCACGCGGCTCCGGCGAACTCCCGCCCCCATTCCGTCCCACTATGGGGTGAACCCTCGCGGGCGGGTCCGCCGTACAGTGATTCGAGGCCCAATCTGTTCAAGGGGAGAACGCGAATGGCGGGTCCGGATCGCGCCGAACTGGAAGCCTCACTCCAGCGAATCCAGAGGCTTTCCGACGAGCATTGGTGGACGCTTCACCCGACCTGCTCGCTGATGGAGAACGACGCCTGGGTCGGTCCCACCGGCAGGGATTTCGACAAAGAGGTCCACGCCGACCAGCGGGCGTTGCGCGCCATGCTGTCCAGGGCCGTCGAGGACGCCAAGGCCAGAGCCGCCGCGCCGGCAGGCCCGCCATGAACTTCAAACCCGATTTCTCCGGCGTGAAACAGCCCGAATTCGACACGATGACCGCCAGGCACACCGCCGCGGCCGAGCAGCTGGCGAACCTGTCGAGCAGCCTGCAGGCGGAACTGTCCAAAGCCGGCCTCGACACCGCCACCGCCTCACGCATCAGGGATCTCGCTACCCGGGCGGACCGGCGGGCCGCTGACCTGCGGCGACGCCAGGGGCTGGCACGCGAGCTGGAGCGCCAGAAGGTCGTCTTCGGCACGCGTACGACAGCCGGGACGTTCCTCGTCCTGCCCGACAAGCTGGCGGACGTCCAGCACATGCTCGACGGCACCCTCGCCGCGGACGCGGCGCTGGCCGCCTCCCGCGGGGGCACCGACGAGAAGTCCATGCGGGCCAGGCTCGAACAACTGCGCAAGCATGCCCGCGACGCCGACGACCCCGAGTTCGCTCTGGCCTTCCTGCGGCGATTAGGGCCGAAGGGCCTGACCACGTTCCCGAACACGCTGCGCAGGGCCCTGGAGCACGCGAGCCCCGAGCAGCGCGAGCGCCTGAAGGAACTGGGCGAGCAGGCCCTGCGCATGATGAGCACGGCCCTGGCCGTCGGCACGAACCCGAAGAGCCCGGGGTACGTCGGCGACGACTATCTTGAGAAACTCAAGGCCGCCGGCCGTGACGAACCCGAGTCCGGCGGCAAGGCGTCGGGCATGCCCACCGGCTACCACGCGCTGTCGGCCATCCTCGCCCAGCATCCTGGCAAGCCCCGCTATTCGGCGAAGTTCATGGAGATCGTCGGGCGCGACATGATCAACCTGGATCGCGACATCTGGGCCAAAGGCAAGAACACGGTCGTCAGGTCCATGCCCTCCTTCCTGCCCGGGCTCCTGCACGCCGCCGCCTCCAGCCGCACAGCCGCCCAGACGCTCCTCTACCACATGCCCGCCGGGGCCACGAACACGAACCTCAACTACCTCCTGCACGACCGCAGGGAGTTGTGGTCCAGCGCGCCGAACGGCATCAACGTGCCGTACCACGCAGGCGCCAAGTCGTTCGGCGAGACGCTGAAGGCGGCGATGAGCGGCAACGACACGGTGTCCAAGCGCCTCCTGGCCGAGACCATCAAGATCTTCGGCAAGGACATGCCCACGTTCTTCAAGCGCAACGACCAGGAGCGTCTGGAACTCACGGACAAGCAGGCCCTGGACGCGCTCGCCGGCCTCCGCCGCCCACTGGGCGACGTCTTCTCCGCCCACATCGACCAGCTCGGCAAGGTGTACGACGCCCAGGTCGCGTTGCGGACCAACGTCGGTGCCGACCCCCGCGACAAGACCGTCAACAGCGGCGACCTCGACTGGGCGATGCTCTTCGTGGCGGGTGATGACACGGCGTTCAGGAAGGTCATCCGGACGCAGGCCGAGCACATGCGGGTGGAGATCGACTCCATCTTCCCGCTGAAGAAGCACGGTCAGCGGATGCTCGATCCCATTTCGCGGGAGAGCAACACGTTCGGCCACCTCATAGGCGCTCGCGAGGAAGCGCTGTACTCCGCAGGCCGCGGCGCGGAGGCGGCGGCCAAGGAACTGCAGGAGATGGTGAAGTCGGCGATCGGCATGATCCCCGTGCCCGGGCAGGCGGTGGTCGGTCAACTCGCGGCCAACGCGTTCAAGGGCATGAGGCTGGAGGAGTTCGCCAAGACCTTGCTCGACAAGACCGGCGACCACAGCACCGAGTACATCTTCGACAAGGCGGGCGACTGGGTCACGGACGAGTTCTCAGGCAGATCGGTGGACGAGGCGTATCAGGCGGCGAAGGACAGCCAGGATCTGGGTGCGCAACTGGTAAACCAGATGATCGCCTCCGCGGTGATAGCTCATGGGCTTCATGACCGGTCTAGCCTGCAGAATCGCTCGTTCGTCGAGAACGGAAGAATCAAGCCGCTGTTGGAGATGACACCCAAGGAGTATCAGTCGTTCGTCAACTGGGCTGCCGAGCATTCGGGTTTGAGCGGCGACACGTTCAGCGCTCGCGGCGTGATGAACGACGGCGCCGAAGCGGCGCGCGACACATATGGGCTCGCCAATAGCGAAAGGGGGCAGTGATGCATCGCTCTCGGCCCGCCATCGCCGCCCTCCTGGTGGCGATCATCGCAACCGCCTGTGCCGCCGGCCCCGCCCCGGTCGGTCCGCCTCCGTCCTCACCGGCTCCCGCCCCCGACCTGCGGCCTGTCGTCGATCAGGCCCCTTACTGGTGCGAGTACATCCCGCAGGAGGCGTTTCGCCGGATCTCCGGCATCACGCAACCTCTGACCGAGGAAAAGGACGGCCCTTGGAAAGACGACGGCGGCTGTCTCCTGTCCGGAAACGGGACTGAGCCCGTAGGCGTGTGGTGGTCGCGAATCGACAACAGTGCCGCCCGGCTCAAACTCGTCCGGGAAAACTGGCAGCATACCGACCAGATCCCTCTGCCGTCCGAGATCGGAGATGGATTCGCGGCCCATGCCGACAACGACATGCTCAGCGGTCGCCCGTACTACGTGATTTCCCGTTTCACCTGCGGCAAGAAGAAACCCTGGATCCGTATCGACCTGGAGACGGTGGTGAAGGGGCGGGATGCCATCAAGGACCTGACCGATCTCATGCGAATCGCCCAGAAACGCTATGGTCACCTGCACAACTGCAGCCCTGGTCCCGTCTGACCCCCAAGAGGGTGTCACGTCTCGGCATGGCCGCGACTGAGCCGATATGGGGCGGGTAACCACACGCCTGTACGACTCGGGGCGGCTCAAGGAGAAGACCATGTCCGAGAGCGACGCTTCCCGGGAGACCACCGAGCCGGACGTCTACCTCGACGTTCCCGTGGTCAGGGTGGAAGAGATCGAGCTGGACGTGCACGATCTCCGGGCCAAGGTGTCCCTGCAGGCCGAGGTGCTCGACCTGCTCAGGTTGAACGTGGGCGCGGAGGTGTTCCTGGGGAGCGTCAACCTCACGATCAAGGGCGTGGAGGCGCAGGCGCTGCTGAAGGTGCGGCTGGACAATGTGGCGCGCATCCTCGACCGGGTACTGAAGACGATCGACGACAACCCGCAGATCCTTGAGCACATCACGCGCGGCATCGGGACGGCCGTCCAGGATCTCGGGACCGGCGCCGGGTACGCGCTGCGTGATGTCGGAGCCGGAGCGGGCGGGGCCGTGCGTGATGTGGGTGCGGGGGCCGGCGGCGCGGTACGCGACGTGGGAGCCGGAGCGGGCGGGGCCGTGCGCGACGTAGGTGCGGGAGCCGGCGGAGCCGTCCGTGATGTGGGAGCGGGGGCCGGCGGGGCCGTGCGCGACGTGGGAGCCGGAGCGGGCGAGGTCGTGCGCGACGTGGGAGCGGGGGCCGGTGGCGTCGTGCGCGACGTGGGTGCGGGAGCCGGTGATGTCGTTCGCGATGCCACGGGGGTCGTGCGAGATGTGGGCACGGGAGCCGTTCGGGAAGTCGAATCCTCTGCCGGGCGGCACCCATCCCCAGAGGACCGCGAAGAGTACGACGAGCCGGTGGATGAGGAACTGGACTACGACGAGGAGCCGGAAGCCGAGGAACCCGAAGACGAGGGACCGGACTACGACGAGGAACCGGAAGAGGAGGAGCCGGAGGACGAGGAACCGGCTGCTCCTGGCCCGGAGGGTCCGCCGCGTCGGCCGCGAGTCGCTCGGACGGCTCGCCGGCACCGCGACCACGCCGTCAAGAGGCGCTCCAAGAAGGAGTGAGCAGCACCATGCCCGGACAACCGGAACACCCGCATGACCCCGACGTGGAGATCTGCGTTCGCGGCAAGGCCAGAGAGCTGCGCTTCCGTGAGCGGCCGGAGGTGTCGGTGCGGGCGGAAGCGGAGCCCGGCGGCGAATGCGCCTGGGGCAGCGACCGCACGAACCTGCCCGACCAGGTGGAGGCCGGTGTCACCTATCGGGACATCCGCATCGACTTCCGCGTAGCCGCCAAGCTCGCAGACCCCACAGAACCACCACCTCAGCCCCGACCCTCACCCAAGACCTAGCCACAACCCGAACCACCACCGGCCCCGCCACAGCCCACGCCACAGCCCACGCCGCACGCCAGTCCGCCGTCGTGGACGCTGGTTGGGAAGCACCGAGGCCGGCTCGTCGGCCGGCTCCGGGGTGGCCGCCGCTGCGACCAAGCCGCCGTGGTGGACGTCAGTTGGCGGCGCGTTCGGCCTGGTAGGCCTTGCGGAGCACTGAGGCCAGTTCATCGGCGAGCTCCGGGGTGGCCGCCACGACGCCGCTCCATCGCCTGGTCAGGTCGGTGTCCAGCTCGACCGCCCGCCCGAACACGTCCCTGACCGCCCCGCCCCCTGCCTCCGCCAGCACCACCGAGGCGGCGATGTCCACCAGGCGGTGGGTGTCGGTGGCGGCGTCGGCGAAGGCGTCCGTCGCGCCCTGGGCCACCAGGGCGCCTTCCAGGCAGCTCGTGGACAGGATCCGTACGCGGGCCGCCCGCCGCGCCACCTCCCACCATGCCGCGGCGGCCCCCGGGTTGGCCGGGTGGGGGCGCAGGAGGGAGACGGCGGCGCCCGTCAGCGAGGTGCGGCCGGTGGTGCGCAGCGGGGACGGTACGCCGGTCTTCGCCCACCAGCTCCGCCCGGTCTCCAGCCAGACGGTCAGCGCCTCCGTGAAGACCCCGTCCTCGGCCACAGTGGCCGAGAAGGCGGACAGGGGGACACCGGCGGCGGCGTTCGCGGAGCCGTCCACGGGGTCCATGACCAGCGTCAGGGCCGAGCCGTTGTCCACCCACCCGGTCTCCTCGGTGAGGACGTTGACCGGGTGCCGGGCCAGCGCGGTGAGGATGGCGTCCTCGACGAGCACGTCGATGCGCATGGTGGGGGTGCCGTCCGCGCCGTCCGCCACGACGGCGGCCAGGGTGGCGCGGTCGTGCTCGGTGGTGGCGACGGTGTACGCCTCCAGCCCGCCGACGCGGCGGCGGCCAGCGCCGGATGCGCCTCCCCTGGCACCCCGACCCCCCACCCGGCCGGTCCAGGCGGCACCGCCCGTGCCCCGACCCCCCACCCGGCAGGCCCGGGCGGCACCGCCCGTGCCCCGACTCCCCATCCGTCGGGCCCAGGCGGCACCGCCGCCGGTGCCCCGTCTCCCTGTGGCATCGCCGTCCCCTCTCCGCGCGCCCCCGTCATCGTCCTACCCCGGCCGCGAGCACAGCGTCACCCGCCGCGACGGTCATCCGCACGGTCGGCCACCCGCGGTCCACGGTCACCACGGTCAGGTCCCCGCGCTGCCCCTCCACCAGCTCGCCCCGATCCGTCAGCCCGGCGACGGACGCGGGGCCGGAGGTGACCAGGGCCACGGCGGCGGGCAACGAGGTGACACCCTGCGTGGCCAGCACCAGCGAAGCGGCCAGCGGGGCGGAGGGCAGGTAGTCGCTGGACAGCCCATCCACGAGCCCGGCCGAGACCAGTTCGGCCGCCGAGACGTTCCCGGAGTGGGAGCCGCCGCGCAGGACGTTCGGAGCCCCGGCCACCACCCGCAGCCCGCGCTCGCGGGCGGCGCGGGCGGCCTCCAGGGTCGTCGGGAACTCCGCGACCGCGACCCCGTTGGCCACCGCCACGTCGATCTCGGAAGCGGTCACCGGATCGTGCGCGAGCAGCCGCGCCCGGCCCGCCGCGGCCAGGGAGGCCAGCCGCCCCAGCGCGATCTCCCGGTGCCCGATCCGCGAGTCGCGCTCGGCCACCAGCGTCTCGACCCGCCGCTGCGCCTCCTCTGAGGAGATGCCCTCGGTGCCCTCCAGCCAGCGCCGGTACACGGCCGAGTCCCGGTACTGCCCCTGCCCCGGCGTGTGGTCCTCGAAGGAGACCAGCGGGGGTGGCGCGGGCGTACCTGACAGGCAGGATTCGAGGGCCACCAGGCCCTCGGGGTCGCGGGCGTCGAGGCGGTAGAGGATGCGGTGGTCCACCAGCGCGTGCCCGGAGGCGGCACGTTCGCGCAGGGCGGTGTCGAGCCGGCGCGCCCGGTCGACGGTACGCCCCTTGCGGTTGTGCGACTCGAACGCCACCCCGTGGAACACGGTGGTGGTCCCGGCGGCCCGCACACGCCCCTCGAAGCTGGACACCCCGAACCCCACCTCGAACTCCGCCCCCGGCCGGGGCCGGATCTCGGTCTCCAGCCCGTCGGAGTGGGTGTCCACGATGCCGGGCAGCAGCAGCGCGCCGCGCAGGTCCACGGCCTGCGCGGGCACCGCGCCAGGGCGGGCGGGGCCGACGTGGGTGATCAGCCCGTGCTCGACGACGACGAGCGCGTCGTCGATGACACGATCGGGCAGTACGGCCTTGGCATGCGCGAGCACCCTCATCGGGCCACCTCCAGGTTCAGTGCGGAATCACGAAGTACGGCGGCGGGCGGCCCGTCGGCGGCCACGAGGCCGTCCTCCAGCACCACGACCCGGGTGGCCAGCCGTTCGATGGCGTCGAGGTCGTGGAAGACCGACAGGACGGCCACGCCGTCGTCCGTCAGTCCGGCGATCATGGACAGCACGGCCTCCCTGTTGACCGGGTCGAGCGCGGAGACCGGCTCGTCGAGCAGCAGCAGCCTGGGCGGCGAGATGGTGCCGGCGGCGAGGTTCACGCGCTGCTTCTGGCCGCCGGACAGGACGGTGGTGTGCATGGCCCACAACCGCTCCTCGATGCCCAGCCTGCGCAGGGCGGCCGCGGCGGCCTCGCGGGAGTCCGCGAGGTCCAGGCCGCGGGCGGCCCCGGCGCGGGCCACGACGTCGAGCACGGACCGCCGCGGCTCGGCCCGCAGGAACTGGGAGACGTAGCCCAGCTCCCTGCCCCGCAGCTCGGCGACCTGCGTGTCGGGCAGCTGGGCCAGATCCACCGAGGAGCCGGACGACGGGCGCAGCGTGATCCGCCCGGCCGTCGGCACGTACGTGCGGTAGACGCAGCGCAGCAGCGACGACTTGCCCGCCCCGGACGAGCCGGCCAGGGCGACGTGCTCGCCGCCCGCCACGTCCAGGTCCACGCCGCGCACCGCGTCCACGGTGCGGCCGTCGATCGTGTGCAGGGTGAACGACTTGACCAGTCCCCTGATCTCCAGAACGTTCATCCGCGCGCCGCCGCCACGAGTCGCTGGCTGTAGGGGTGCTGCGGGTCCTCCAGGAGCTGGTCGGTCAGGCCCGTCTCCACGACGCGGCCGTGTTGCATCACCATCACCCTCCTGGTCAGCATCTCGATGACGCCGAAGTCGTGGGAGACGACCACGGCGGCGACGCCGAGCCGTTCGAGCAGGTTCCTGAGCAGGTCGAGCACTCCGGCCGCGACCGAGGCGTCCAGTCCCGTGGTCGGCTCGTCGAGCAGCAGCACGGGCGGCCGGTTGGCCAGCGCCTTGGCGATCTGCACCCGCTGGCGCATGCCGCCGGAGAACGTGCGTACGGGGTCGTCCATCCGGGACAGCGGCACCTCCGTCAGCTCCAGCAGCTCGGAGGCCCGCTCGCGGATGCGGCCGAAGTGCCGCCCGCCGGCCGCGGTGAGCCGTTCGGCGATGTTGCCGCCCGCGCTCGTGTCCAGGTCGAGCCCTGAGGCCGGGTCCTGGTAGACGACGGAGACGCGGTCGATGCGCAACCGCCGCCGCGCGCCGTCGTCGAGCGCCAGCACGTCGGTCCCGCCGTCGTCGTACCCACGCAGGTACGCGCTGCCCCGGCTCGGCCGCTCGTCACCGGCCACGCAGCGCATGACCGTGGACTTGCCCGAGCCAGACTCGCCGACGATGCCCAGCGCCTCGCCCGGCTCCACCTCGAAGCCGACGTCCCAGGCGGCCACCACGGCCCCCGTCGCGGGCGAGACCGAGGTTCCGTGCTCGGGCCCGGTGCCGGGCAGCGATCTCGGATCCGGGTCACCGTAGACCCTGCCGAGCCCGTCCACCTTCAACGCCCAGTTCATTCCTTCTCCCTGTTTCGCACGCAGAAGTCCGTGTCGCTGCACACCCAGGTCACGGAGCCGTCCACGGACGGCACCTCCACCAGGTACGACCCCTCGGAGCCGCAGTGCCGGCAGGCCGCGCCCGGCGTGTGCTCGACCTCGAACGGGACGTCCTCGAAGACCAGCGGCTCCACCCGGGTGTGCGGCGGCACCGCGTAGATCCGCTTCTCCCTGCCCGCCCCGAACAACGTCAGGTGCTCGGCCTGGTCGAGCTTGGGCACATCGAACCTGGGGATGGGGGTGGGCGAGATCAGGTACCGGCCGTCGACGACGCAGGGGTAGCCGGCCGTCTTGGTGACGACGCCGTTGCGTACGAGGTCCTCGTACAGGCCGACCCACATGCGCGAGTAGTCGGTCTCGGAGTGCATCCTGCGCTGTTCGCGCACGTCGTGCTCGACGGCGCGCAGCGGCTCCGGCACGGGCACCTGGAGCACGAGCACCTGGTCGGCGCGGAGCGGCGTCTCGGGGATGCGGTGCCTGGACTGGATGAGGCTGGCCTCGCGGGTGTCGCTCTCCTCCGCGCAGCCGACGTGGCCGACGACCAGGCGGCGCAGGTTGGAGGCGTTCACGCCGCCGTCCTCGCCCTGGTCGATGACCTTGAGCCGGTCGGAGGGGCCGACGAGGGCCAGCGTCACCTGCAGCCCGCCGGAGCCCCAGCCGCGGGCCACGGGGATCTCCCGCGAGCCGAACGGCACCTGGTACCCCGGCACGGCCACCGCGGTCAGCGCGGCCCTGCGTACCTCGCGCTTGGACAGCTCGTCGAAGATGCCCCTGGGGCCGCCGTCCCCCGCCAGGTCGGTGATCGTCCTCATCGGACGACCGCCTCCTCCATGGCGGCGCGTACCGCCCGCTTGCGGTCGAGCACCGACCGGAAGTCCACGTAGTGGGGCAGTTTGAGGTGCTCAAGGAAGCCGGACGCCTCGATTCCGTCGAGGGTCAGCAGGACTTCCTGCTCCAGCCCCGTACGGCCGCCGTCGCGGTGCACCAGCAGGTCGAGGCCCGCCATGGCGATGGCCTTGCGCTCGTTGTGGCCGAAGCACATGCCGTAGCCGAGGTCGAGGCGGGTGCGGTCCTCCTCGGCGCGGTCGAGGTCGTCGATCGTCTCGACCTCGGTGACCCGCACCTCGGCGACCGTGACCGGGTTGCCGGTGAGCGGGTGGCTCACTCTGACGGGGAGGGTGCCGTGGCGTACCTCGCCGGGGAACTCGTGGTTGTGCCTGCCCGGCTGGAAGGTGTTGGAGTACCAGAGGTGCACCAGGGCGCCGGTCTCGGCCCTGGCCATCGCGGTCAGGCGGGCCGAGCGGGGGACTCCCGGGCGGACCGGGGAGCGGGTGATGTCGTACGGGTCGGGGTCGCCGTCCGTGCTCCTGTCGACCAGCATGCCCATCGAACGCAGCAGGCCGAGCAGGCGCGGCGGCCGCCGCGGGTCCTCACCGTCGTGCCCGTGCCCGTTCCCGTTCCCGTGACCGTTCCCGTGACCGTTCCCGTCTCCGTGACCGTTCCCGTCTCCGTGACCGTCTCCGTGACCGTGACCGTTCACGGCGGCGGGATCCTGATCGGGTTCCTGATCGGGTTCCTGGAGGCGGGCCTTGGCCTGGTCCTCCGGCATGAGGTCGAGCAGGCGGCCCACGTAGTCGAGCGTGCGGCCGAGAAGCTGGCTGCCCGGCGGGTTGCGGAAGGCGGGCGAGATGCGGCGCGAGACGCTCAGCTCGTCGGCGTGCACCGGCTCCGAGTACGCCACCCGGGGCAACGTCGAGCGGTGCGCCCTGATGAGCTGCGCCGCCTCCTGCACGTCGCCCTCCGACTGACGCAGCGCCCTGGCCGCCAGCTCGGGAGCCCACAGGCCGCCCTCGCCCATGATCCGGTCCACGGCCAGCCGCAGCCGCCCGGTGATCTGGTCGATGTCGAGCCATGCGCTGGGCCCGCCGTAGCGGCGGCGTTCGACGAGCTTCTCGGCGGCCAGGATGGCCTCGTGGCCGCCGCTGGCACCTGAGTACCCCATGTCAGTGCTCTCCGTTCTCTATCTCGATGCGGGTGCTGCGCGGCAGCCCGGCGACGGTCCCGTCCGCGGCGACGAGGAACGTGTCCACGCCCGCGGGGAAATCGGCGTTCGACGAGATCAGGGCGGCGAACACCTCCGTGGACAGCCCGGCGACGCGCAACCGCCGCGTCCCCGGCACCCCGGGCCCGCTGAGCCTCAGCACGGTCCCGTGCCCCTCCCGCGGCGGCCCGGCGGACGGCCCGGCGGACGGCCCGGCGGACGGCCCGGCGGGCAGCTCGGCGGACAGGTCGGCGGACAGGTCGGCGGACAGGTCGGCGACGGCCGCGACCAGGCGGGTGCCGTGCTCGGGATGCAGGGCGTCGCCCCTGGTCAGCGCCAGGATCTCGGCGGCCGTCGGCGGCCGCAGGGCGACCACCATGCGGGCCAGCTCGGGCCGGGCGATCGGCGCGGAGGTGGCCAGGTGCAGGGCGCGTACCCAGTGCTCCTCCCCCGGCGCGGTCAGCACGGCGGTCGGCACCTCGACGTCGGCCAGCCCGGCCGCGACGGCCAGCGCCGGGGGCCCTTCGGTGCGGCCGACGGCGTCCAGGACGCCGGGCCGGGACAGCACGTTCAGCAGGGCACGGAAGTCGGCCTGCGCCCGCGCCGCCGTCGGCGTCACCGCGCGGACGTGGACGCCGATCCCCTGTACGGCGGTGATGGTCATGTCAGCTCCTCGAAAGCCACGCGGGTCGTCGACACCTCGGCCCATTCGGCGGCGTCCTCCCTGGCCCGGCGTTCCGCGACGGCCGCGCACAAGTCGTGCACGTCCCCGGCGGCGGGCAGCCCGGCAGCGGCGGCGGCGTCCAGGAGGGCGGCGGCGAGGGCGGCCACGCGGTCGTCGCCCCCTCGCATGCACCAGCCGGCCGCTCCCGCCACCTCGACGGTGCACGAGGTGACCAGCACCTCCCCCAGGTGGAAGCGCTCCTCGGCCACGGGCTCGCGCACGGTGAGCATCACCATGCCGACCTCGGGCGGGTGCAGCACGGTCGGCTCGCCCAGGTCGCCGGCTTGGAGCAGGCGCTCGGCGAGGGGCAGCAGTTCGCCGGGAGTCGCGGCGGCCAGCAGTTCGGCGCGTTCCTCCCTTGGCATGGAATGAATCAATGCGTTTCCTCTTCGATCTCGAAGGTGACGTCGAGGACGTCGGGCCGCAGGTAGGTGCGGGCGTACTCGACGTACGGGCCGCCGACGGCGCGGTTCACGCTCTCGGCCAGCCAGACGGGTCCCCGGCTGCCGCCGGTCAGGTGCTCGGCGATGCTCTGCGGGGGCACGTCGAGGCTGATGCGGTAGCGGGCGCGGACGACGTTGAGCCCGTACCGGCGGCGCAGGACCTTGTGCAGGGAGACCTCGTCGCCGAGTTCCCTGTCCAGGTTCAGCAGGGGGCGCCTGGGCAGCACGCTGGTGGCGTATGCGGCGACCTCGCCGTTCACGCTGAACACCCGCTCGACCGTCCACACGGCCGCGCCGGTGGCCAGCCCGAGCCTGGAGCGTTCCTGTTCGACCGCACGCCGCACCCCGCAGCTCACCAGCCGCGAGGCCGGCTCGGCGCCCGCCATCCGCACGGTCTCGCTGAACGAGGGCGGGAAGTGCGCGGAGATCACGTACTCCACCCGCCCCCGCCTGAAGGTGCCGGCACCCTGGACGCGGCGCACCAGCAGCCGCCGCTCCAGCTCCTGCAGGGCCGCACGGGCGGCGGGCCTGCTGACGCGGAAGCGGTCGGCCAGCACGTGCTCGCTCGGCACCTGTGCCCCCACGGGCACGTGTGCCAGCTCCGCCTCCAGGATGTCGGCCATCTCCAGGTAGCGCTGCGTGCTTGTCATGACAAGTAGCCTCGGCGGCCTCTCTGACCAGCGGGTGAACGGGAGGCGACGCCGCATGAGCGCACAGGCCATCAACGCAGGACGGATCTGAGCCGGGCCGAGACCGCCTCCACGGCCAGGACCAGCACGAACACCGGCAGCACGATCGCGGTCACGACGTCGTAGTTCAGCGCTCTGATGTGCTGGCTCAGCGCGTACCCGAGCTCTCCCGCCCCGACGATGCCGAGGATGAAGAAGGCGCGGAGGTTGACGTCGAGCGCGTACAGGATGGTCGCCACCAGACGCGGCGTGAGCTGGCCGAGCACGGCCACGCTCAGCTCCTGCACGGGACCCGCCCCCGCCGACAGCACGGCCTCGCGCGGCCCCCTGCGCAGCTCCTCGGCGTCGTCGGCGACGAGCTTGGCGACCAGGGCGGCGGTGAAGACGGCCAGCGCCAGGGTCCCGGCGACGGGCCCGTCCATGAGCCCGAACGCCGCCACGAACACCAGCACCAGCAGCAGGTCGGGGATGGAACGCAGGCCGACGAGGAGGGCGCGGGCGCCCAGGCGCACCCCGTCGTTGGGGGCCACGGCGCGGGCGGCGGTCAGGCCGAGCGGGATGCCGGCCAGGGTGCCGAGGAAGGTGGCTCCGAGCGCGATCGCGACCGTCTCCAGCAGGCCCTCGCCCAGCACGCCGGCGACCGGTCCGAAGTCGGGCGGGAAGAACTCGCCCAGCGCCTGCACGGAGCCGCCCGCCGCGCCGGCCAGCGCCGCCGGGCTCGCCCCGACCTGCCAGAACGCCACCGCCGCGAGCGCCAGCCCGCCCCAGCCGGCCACGTGCGCGGCGCCCCGGGCGCGCGTCCACGGCACGCGCACGTCCCGTACGGGGGGAATCCCCCTGGTACGCCCTGTGCCCAGCAACTGCCCGCGCAGCGCCACGGAGACCGCCTCGACGAGCAGCACCACGGCCACGGTGACCAGCGCGATCCCCGTCGCCTCGCGGTAGTCGGTGAACCCGAACGCGGTCTTCAGGTCCAGCCCGATCCCGCCCGCTCCGACGGCGCCCAGCAGCACGGAGCCGCGGAAGTTGATGTCCAGCCGGTACAGGATGGCCGCGATCCAGGAGGGCGCCACCTGCGGCAGCACCCCCGCCAGGAGCCGCTGCAGGGGCCCCGCGCCGGTGCCGGCCACGGCCTCGCGCACGCCGTCGTCGGCCTGCTCGACGGCCTCGGCGAACAACTTGCCCAGCATGCCGACGGAGTGCAGGCCGAGGGCCAGCACACCGGGCAGCGGGCCGATGCCGATCGCGGCCACGAAGAAGACCGCGAACACGACGTCGGGTACCGCCCGGCAGGCCACGATCACGGCGAGCGCCCCCGACCTGACGACCCTACGGGCACGCGTGCCGGGCCCGGCGGTCCTCCGGGCGCGCCCGGCCGATCCGGCGGTGTCGCCGTGGGCGGCCAGCACGCCGAGTACGGCGGCCAGTAGCGTGGCCAGCGCGGTTCCCGCCACGGCCATCCAGAGCGTGTCCAGCACGTGCGCGAGCGTCGTGGCCGGATCGGCCAGCGTGGGCGGCCAGGCCCTGGCCAGCAGCCCGGCGACCTCGCCGAACCCGCCGATCAGCCCGCCGATCCCGACGCCGAGATGGTCGAGCGCGACGACCCCCAGCACCACGGAGACGATCGGGAACGCCCACGCGGCGACCCGCCGGGCACTGCGCGGCGCCCGGGGCCAGGCGCCGCCCGCCGCTCCCCCACCGCGCGGCGCCGGCCGCGGAGCCCTGCCGCCGAACCCACCACCGGATGCGCCACCGGACCCACCTCCAGCCCCGCCACCGGACCCGCCGCCGGACCCACCGCCGGACCCACCGCCGGACCCACCACCGGACCCACCACCGGACGCATCGCCGGACCCGCTGCCGAAGCCCTCGGAGCTCGCGGACCCGCCTCCCCCGCGAGCCGCGACCCGGGGGCGGGTGGAGGCCGTGCGGGCCGTCATGGGACCGTCACGGGGTTGGACAGGTACAGCCCGCGCAGCCGCACCGCGTCCAGCAGTTCCGTGGGCTCGTCCAGCCGGATCTCCCCCAGCCGCAGCCCGACCACCCGCCGCGTCCACTCCAGCGCCAGCTCGATCTGGTGCAGGGTGCAGACCATGGTGATCCCGTCCTCCCCGCACACCCGTACCAGCAGGTCCATGACGGACGCGGCCGTCTCCGGGTCGAGGGAGGCCACGGGCTCGTCGGCGAGCACCAGCTCGGGCTGCTGCAGCAGCGCCCGAGCGATGGCCACGCGCTGCTGCTGCCCGCCCGACAGGCTGCCGGCCCGCTGGTAGGCGCGGTCGGCCAGGCCCACGCGGTCGAGGTGCTCGAACGCCTCCGCCCGTACGGACTTGGGCCAGGTGACGATGCCGTACCGAGGCCCGCGTACCCGGCCGAGAGCGCCGTTGAGCACGTTCTCCATCACGGTCAGCCGCCCGACCAGGTTGAACTGCTGGAACACCACGCCCACCCGCCGCCGCAACGCGCGCAGCGCGGGTCCCTTGGCGCCGACGACGTCCACGCCCAGCACCTCGACCTCACCCGAGTCCGGCCTGGCCAGCCCGTTGAGGTGGCGCAGCAGCGTGGACTTGCCCGACCCCGAGGGGCCCAGCAGGGCGACGATCTCACCGCGGCGCACGGTCAGGTCGATCCCGGCGCACGCGGTGACCTCGCCGAACGTCTTGACCAGTCCGCTGGTCCTGACGACCGCCGTCATGCCTTTGAGCACTGTTCGTTATGGGTGGCCGTGCACACCTCGCGTACGGGATCGAAGGTCGCGTCCGTGACGGCCTCGAAGCCCCACACCGAGGAGTCGGCCGTCACCCGGCACGAGTCCGCGTCCTTACAGATGCCGAGCTGCACGAGCCGGTCCTTGGTGGCGTCCTTCGTGAAGGTCTGGGTGAGCTTGCTCTTCAGGTCGGCGGGCAGGTCGTCGCGCATGGCCACGGGCGACATGGGGATCGCCGCCGACTTCCACACCACCTTCACCTGACCGGCCTTGATCTTGCCCTTGTCGATGAGGATGTGGTCGACCATGGCGTTCTCGGCGAACCCGGCCTCGCACTTGCCGTCGGCCACCGACAACACGGAGTTGTCGTGCCCGCCCGCCATGATGGGCTGCACCCCGGTCTTGGGGTCGATGCCCGCGCTCATCAGCCCCTGGCTCGGGAAGAGATAGCCGGAGGTGGAGCCGGGGTCGACGAAGCACACCTTGGCGCCCTTGAACCTGTTGATGTCGGTGATCTTGCTGTTCGCGGGCACGATGCCGTAGCTCTGATAGGTGGGCTTGCCGCCCTTCTCGACCATCGACGCGATCGGCGTGATCTTGGCGCCGTTGCTCTTGGCCAGCACGTACGACAGCGGCCCGAACTCCGCCAGGTCGAGCTTGCCGGACACCATGCCCTCGATGACCGCGTTGTAGTCGGTCGAGCGCACGAACTCCACCTTCTTGCCGGTGTTCTTCTCGACGAGCGCGATGATGTCCTTGTACTCGGCGGTGGGGTCGATGTTCTGCTCGGCCGGCACGACGGCGAAGCGGATCACGTCGCCGTCGCCGGCGCTGCCGCTGGCAGAGGAGCAGCCCGCCGCCGCCGCGAGCGTGCCGATCATGGCCAGGGCGGTCAGGGTACGTTTCACAGTCTGGTCTCCGAGCTTGTCGCGAATGGCAGATCCGGCTTGCCACGCTCGTCGCCGACAGTGATGAGCAGGTCAGACGCATCTGACGCTGCACGAACCGGCGGGTTAACACCCGGCGAACCCACCCTCCCGTCACCCTGCCGCCGGTGCACGTCCACTCCATCGTCGCCTCCTCGTCGCGCGACCAGGCCCATGATGCGCAGACAGAACTCCATAAAAGAGGACAAGTCATGCTTTCTAGGGATGAACTGCACGACCTCTTCGAGGGCCTCGCCGGCCTCCCGTACGGCGGAGAAGCCGTCGACCAGCGCACCCACGCCCTCCAGGCCGCCGCCCACGCGGTCGCCGCGGGCGCGGACGACGAGCTGGTCCTCGCCGCCGCCTTCCACGACGTCGGCCGCGCCCGCCAGGTCGCGGAACGCCACCGCGGCATGCCCCACGAGCAGGCGGGCGCCGCCTTCGCCCGCGACCATCTGACCGAGCGCTCGGCCTGGGCGATCGAGCAGCACGTGGCCGCCAAGCGCTACCTGGTGACCGTCGATCCCGCCTACCACGACGCCCTGAGCCCGGTCTCGGTACGCTCCCTGCGCGTCCAGGGCGGCCCGATGACCCCGGAGGAGGCCGCCGCCTTCGAGTCCCACGAGTGGTCGGCCGACGCGATCGCCCTGCGCCGCTGGGACGACGACGCCAAGGACCCGCAGGGGCCGGTGCTGGCGATGGCGGACCTGGTGTCGGCGTACCAGCGGGTAATGGCACATGTGACACCCGAGTAAAGTTCGGCGGCGCTAAAGTCGTTTCGTGCCCCCTCTCGCCACCGACCTCGCTCATCTCCTTCGCAACAGGCCGGAGCTGGCCGCGGCTCCCTCGGTGGAGGCGCTCGAACGCCTGCTGGCCAGACCCGAGCTGGCCGTCCCCGTGTTGCTGGCGCTGGACGCCGACTGCCAGACCGTCAGCCAGGCCGTCCAGGCACGCGGCGGTGAGACCACTCGCGAAGTGCTGGCCGGCATGGTGCACGATCCGCACGGCAGGCTCGGCGAGGTGCTGGCCACGCTGGCCGGCCAGGGACTGGTCGCGATCGACGGCGACACCGTACGCTCACCGCACCGTCCCGGGCTGTGGGCGCATCCGTTCGGGCTGGGCAGGCCGCTGCGGGAGTTCGAGAAGAGGGTCACGGCGGAGGCGCTGAAGACGGTGGTCAAGGCGTTCGGCGGTCAGCCCGTGGGACGCAAGGCCGATCTGGTGAGCCGGGCCGAGGAGTTGCTGCGCGACGGCGACGCCGTGCGCACCCGGGCGGCGCGGTTGCCGCGGCAGGCCGTCACGCTGCTGGAGAGCATGGCGTCCGGGGCGCCGAAGCTGGGCTCCGAGCAGCTCTCCTACGGTTCCCTGTCCCGCACCCATCCCGTGCAGGGCCTGGTCGACGCCGGGTTCGTGATCCGTGACGGGTGGGAATACGAGATGCCCGCCGAGGTCGCGCTCGCCCTGCGCGGCGACGGCTGGAAGCCGGAGCTGACCGGGCCGCCCGAGGTGCCGGCCACTCCGCGTCCCGAGAGCGACGGCGTGGGGGCGGCGCTGGCCGCGATCGACCGCGTCGAGGCGCTGGTGGAGCTGGCCGGGGCTGAGCCGATCGCCGAGTTGAAGGCCGGGGGCGTGGGAGTCCGCGAGGTCAGGCGGCTGGCCAAGGCGCTCGGCCTGCCCGAGCCGGAGGCGGTCCTGTGGCTGGACGTCGCCTTCGCCGCCGACCTGATCGCCTCGGAGATGGGCGAGCACCTGGTCGCCACCACGTTCGTGGACGACTGGCTGGCGCGGTCCCCCGGCGGCAGATGGCGGGTGCTGGCCGACGCCTGGCGGGGGTTGCCGCAGGCGGCGACGTACCGGGTGGTGGGGTGTTGTGAGGAGCACCTGGAGCCGCTGCCGCCGCCGTACATGTTCGAGAGCGGCGCGGGGCAGATCCGGCGCGCGGCTCTGGAGGCGCTGCGTGCGCTGCCGCCCGGCCTGGGCACGGACGCGGCCGGGCTGAAGGCGGCGGTGGGCTGGCGTACGCGGGCCGCGATGACCGAATATCAGCAGTCCGCCGAGGAGTTCACGGCCGCCGCCCTGCGCGAGGCCGGGCTGCTCGGCCTCGCCGCCGGCGGCGCCCTCACCACGCTCGGCAGGACCGTCCTCGACGGCGGCGAGGTGACCGCCTTCTTCCCCGCGCCCGCGACCACCGCGACCCTGCAGAACGACCTGACCGCGATCGTCTCCGGCATCCCGGACCCCGCCCTGGCCGCCCTGCTGAACGGCTGCGCCGACCTGGAGTCCCGCGACCGGGCCAGCGTGTGGCGCTTCTCGGAGCGGACCGTACGCCGGGCGCTGGACGCCGGCACGACCGCCGACGGTCTCCTCGCCGACCTCGCCCGGGTCTCGGCCAAGACCGTCCCCCAGCCGCTGAGTTACCTCATCACCGACACGGCCCGCAAGCACGGCGCCATCAAGGTGAGCCCCGCCCCCTCCGTCGTGATCGCCACCGACCCCGCGACCATCGCCGAACTGTGCGGCTCCAGGTCCCTGCGCAAGGCGGGCCTGCGCCAGATCGCCCCGACGGTCGCGCTCGGCACGCTGCCCCCCGAGGAGACCCTGCGCCTGCTCCGGCAGGCGGGCCACGCCCCCGTCGGCGTCGCGCCCGACGGAACCATCAAGGCCGAACGCCCGCAACGCCGCCGCCTGCCCGTCGAGCCCGACCCCACGCCGGCACTCGACGCCGCGCGCGACGCCGGGCTCGATCCAGGGTTCGACGCCGAGGCCGTGGCCAGGGCGATCCTCAAGGGCGCCGCCCGCCCCGCACCCGGCTCGGCCGAGGCGGCCCTGCAGGAGGCGGCGGTGACCGGCGAGTGCATCGTGGTGGTCTGGCAGCGGCGCGAGCACTACATGGAGGACCTGAAGGCCACGCCCACCACGGTGACGGGCTACTGCCACGACTGCGACGACGACCACACCTTCCAGCGAGCCGCCATCAAGAAGGCGTACCTGCCCTAGGACGAGCGGGGCCGCCAGTCGCCGCGGTCCAGGTCGAGGTTCTCCGGGGTGTGCAGCCTGACCATGGTCCTGGCCACCCCCAGCGGCACCCGGTGCGGGGTCAGGAAGGACACGGCGACCATGACCACGAACGCGATCGGCACCGTCCACGCCGCCGGCTGGGCGAGGAGCGCGCCCGCCAGGCCCTGACGGGGGCCGCCGACGATGGTGACGAGGACGGCGCCGCTGGCCAGCCCGCCGCCCACGAACAACCCCGCCAGCGCGCCGGTCTTGGACAGGCGGCGCCACCAGATGCCGAGGACGAGCAGGGGGCAGAACGACGAGGCCGCGACGGCGAACGCCAGGCCCACGACGTCCGCCACCGGCAGCGCCCGCGCCCACAGCGCCAGGGCCAGCGGGACCGACACCGCCATCAGGGTCGCGATCCTGAACGAGCGCACGGAGCCCTTGAGGAGGTCCTGGGCGATCACGCCGGCCACGGACACGGTCAGGCCGGAGGAGGTGGACAGGAACGCGGCGAAGGCGCCGGCGGTGACGAGGGCGGTCAGCAGGTCGCCGAGCGTGCCGTCGATCATGCGGCTGGGCAGCGCCAGGACGACCGTGTCGGTGCCTGCGAGGTCGGGGGCGTACAAGCGGCCGAGCCAGCCGTACACGGCGGGCAGCAGGTAGAAGGCCCCGAGCAGCGACAGCACCACCAGCGTCGTACGGCGCGCGGCCCGCCCGTCCGGGTTGGTGTAGAAGCGCACCAGCACGTGCGGCAGCCCCATGGTGCCCAGGAACGTGGCCAGGATCAGCGAGTACGTCGAGTACAGCCCGTACTCCTTGCCCCCGGACAGCGGCACCTGCCACGTGGCCGCGTCCACGGCGCTCACGCCGGGCGCGCCGTCGGCCTGCCAGGCCATCAGCAGGAACACCAGCGGCGCGGCCAGCGCGGTCAGCTTGAGCCAGTACTGGAAGGCCTGGACGAACGTGATCGACCGCATGCCGCCCGACAACACGTTCACCGCCACGACCACGGCGACCAGCAGCCCGCCCACCCACACGGGCGCGCCGGTGATCGTGCGCAGCACCAGCCCCGCGCTCTGGAACTGCGGCATGAGGTAGAGCCAGCCGATCAGCACCACGATCACGCTCGCGGTACGCCGCACGGCCATCGACTCGAGCCTGGCCTCGGCGAAGTCCGGCAGCGTGTAGGCCCCCGACCGCCGCAGCGGCGCCGACACCAGCACCAGCAGCACCAGGTACCCGCCGGTCCAGCCGACGGGCAGCCACAACATGTCCACGCCGAAGGACAGGATGAGCCCGGCGATCCCGAGGAACGAGGCCGCCGACAGGTACTCGCCGCCGATGGCCGAGGCGTTCCAGAGCGGGCTGACCGTGCGGGAGGCGACGTAGAAGTCGGAGGTGGTGCGCGAGAACCTGATCCCGAACGCCCCGATGAGCACGGCCGCCACCATCACGACCAGGACCGCCGTCAGGCTCATCGGCGTTCGACCAGTTCGGCGAAGTGGCGTTCGTTGCGTTCGGCCTGGCGGACGTAGAGCCAGGCGCCGATGACGAAGGCGGGGTAGATGAGCCCGCCCAGCACCGCCCACGGCAGCGGCACACCCAGCAGGTGCACCTCCCGCAGTTCGGGGATGAGCAGGAACAGCAGCGGCAGCCCGCCGACCACGCAGGCCAGCACCGTGCAGACGAACAACGCCAGCCGGAACTGGGTACGCAGCAGCGAGTGCATGTAGACCTCGCCGAGCCGCGTCTGCTCGTCGATCTCGCGGGTGGCGGGGTAGCGGGGACGCCGGGCGGCGGCCGTGCGGGGGCTGGTGACGGCCACCCTGCGCGGCAGCTCGGAGGCGCGCCGGGAGGCGTCGGAGGAGGCGCGGGGCAAGGGGGAGCGGCGGGGCGGGCGTGCTTCCGGACTCATTCGTGTCTGCCCTTCCTGGCCCGCCGCACCAGCAGGTCACGCAGTTCGCGTGTGTGGCGGCGGCTGACCGGCAGTTCGATGTCGCCGACCCGGACGGTGCACTTGCCGGAGTCGATGTGCAGTTCCTCGATGTACTTGACGGCCACCAGGTGGCTGCGGTGCACACGGACGAAACCCGCTGAGGCCCACCTCTCCTCCAGGGTGGCCAGCGGGATGCGGACCAGATGGCTGCCGGCGGCCGTGTGCAGGCGCGCGTAGTCGCCGTGCGCCTCCACGTAGATGACGTCGGCGCTGGAGACGAACCGGGTCACGCCGCCCAGCTCGACGGGGATCGTATCGCTCTCGCCGCTCTCCACGGGCACGTCGGCCGAGATCGCCACCCGCCTGATCGCCTCCGCCAGCCGCTCTGGGCGTACGGGCTTGAGCAGGTAGTCCTCGGCCTTGATCTCGAACGCGTCCACCGCGTGCTCCTCGTACGCGGTCACGAACACCACTCTCGGCGGGTTCGCGAACTGCGACAGGAGCCGCCCGAGCACCACCCCGTCCAGGCCGCGCATCCTGATGTCGAGGAACACGGCGTCGATCGGCCGGCCGTCGGCGATGGCGCGGTCGAGCAGCCGCAGTGCCGCGGCGCCGTCCCTCGCGGTGGCCACGTCGCCGATGCGGGGGTCGGCGCGCAGCAGGTACGACAGGTCTTCGAGGGCCGGCAGTTCGTCATCGACGGCGAGGACCCGTAGTTGTGCCATAGACAGTGATGAAACCGA
The DNA here is from genome assembly GCF_042656245.1 of Nonomuraea insulae. Taxonomy (NCBI): domain Bacteria; kingdom Bacillati; phylum Actinomycetota; class Actinomycetes; order Streptosporangiales; family Streptosporangiaceae; genus Nonomuraea; species Nonomuraea insulae. The sequence continues at coordinate 461,265 of NZ_JBHSPA010000045.1, read as the reverse complement.
CAACAAAGATCCAGGTCAACGGGCAGAGACACCAGGGTGATATTTCGGCAATCTGACGTTGACCTTGGTGCCCGCCCCGTTGGCCGTTTCGACGACGAGGCCGTACTCGTCGCCGTAGACGTGGCGCAGCCTCTCGTCCACGTTCGCCAGCCCGACGCCGCCCGCGGAGGCGATGTCACCTGCGAGAACGCGGCGCAGCTTCTCGGGGTCCATGCCGAGCCCGTCGTCCTCGACGCTGATGCGGCACTCGGCGCCCGCGTCCTCGGCGATGATCGTGATGCGGCCGACGCCGTCCTTGCTCTCCAGGCCGTGCCGCACGGCGTTCTCGACGAGCGGCTGCAGGCACAGGAACGGCACCGCGACCGGCAGCACCTCGGGCGCGATGCGCAGGGTCACCTGGAGCTGGTCGCCGAACCTGGCCCGCTCCAGGGTCAGGTAGCGGTCGATCGAGCGCAGCTCCTCGGCCAGCGTGGTGAACTCGCCGTGCCTGCGGAAGGAGTAGCGGGTGAAGTCGGCGAACTCCAGCAGCAGCTCCCTGGCCCGCTCCGGGTCGGTGCGCACGAAGGAGGCGATCGTGGTGAGCGAGTTGTAGATGAAGTGCGGCGAGATCTGCGCGCGCAGCGCCCGCACCTCGGCCTCCATGAGCAACGTGCGCGAGCGGTCCAGCTCGGCCAGTTCGAGCTGGGAGTCCACCCACCCGGCGACCTCCTGGGCGGCCCTGACGAGACCGGCGGAGGCGTTCTGCCCGTAGGCGGCCAGCGCCCCGACCACCCGGTCGTCGGTGGTCAGCGGCACCACCACGGCGTGCCTGATCGGGCATTCGAGCAGGTCGCAGTCGATGGTCAGCACCTGGATGCGGCCGTCCTTCAGGGTGGCGGCGGCGTGCTCGAACGCCTGGTCGGCGTGGTGGTCGTCGCCGGCGCCGTCGTAGACGAGGAGCCGTTCGCCGTCGGTGATGGCCAGGGCGGCGGAGTTGAGCAGCGTACGCAGGTGGCGCGAGGCCCGCTCGGCGCCGTCGGCGGTCAGCCCGGCCCGCAGCGGCGGACCGGCCAGGGAGGCGGTGTGCAGCGTCTCGAACGTGGCCCGCTCGGCCGGGCTGGTGCCCAGCTCCCTGCGGCCCCGCATGACCCGCCAGAGGACGATCGCGGGCACGCCGACGAGCGCCGCGACGACGGCACTGCCGACCAGGTATTCCACGCGGCCAGAGCCTAGCTCACAGAGCCTTGGCGATGAGGCCGGCGTAGGAGGCGGCCTCCTCGGCGGAGTCGTATGTCGTGCGGGGCCAGAAGAAGCCGCGCAGCCCGTCTTTCTTGTTCCGTGGCACGACGTGCACGTGCAGGTGGGCCACGCTCTGGCTGATGCGGTTGTTCACGGCCACGAACGTGCCCCCGGCCTGCAGCCCCTCCTCCACGGCCCGCGCCATGGCCTGCACGCGCTCGAAGAACGGGCCGACGTCGCCGAGGTCGGAGAGCGTCTCGACGTGGACGCGCGGCACGACCAGCACGTGCCCCTTGAAGACGGGACGGGTGTCGAGGAAGGAGATCGCCACCTCGTCGGAGCTCACCAGGGTGGCGGGCCGCTCGCCGGAGATGATCTCGCAGAACAGGTCGGTGCTCACCGCTCGGCCTTCCTGTCCCTGAAGGCCGTCCAGCTCGTCACGTTGGGCGCCGACCACTCGGCGGGCGCGTGCAGGAAGTGCTCGCCCACCCGCTCGCGCAGCGCCTCCGGCACCTCATCCACCTTGGCGCCCCGGCAGTGGTAGACCAGCCCGCCGCCGCGCGGCCCCATCGCCATCCACGGCAGCCACGGCGACACCCGGCACCAGGAGAACACGCACGGCACGTCGGGCACCCCCGAGTCCAGGTCTGCCGCCGAGGCGAAGAACTGGAACAACTCCATCGCCCGGTAGGTGTCGCTCGCCGAGTTCTCCGGATGGTCGGCCACCTTCAGCGGCGAGGGGTAGGCCAGCCGGATGTCCACGTTGTACACGACCTGCCCGCCCAGCCGCGTCTCCGGCACCGGGTAGGCCCCCAGCCGCTGGTTGACCGGGTCGTTGAAGACGTGCCGCACCTCCACCTCGCGCCCGGTGAGCGGGTTGTCCCAGGAGTCCAGCACCTTCCTGCTCACGGGGTCGAGGTAGAGCGCCGCCTCCCTGGTCAGCAACCGCCAGCCGCCGTCGACCTCGACCGCCCTGGCCACGTTGAGCCCCTCGAACCCGAACAGATGGTGCGGCCCGTCGCCGTCCTCCCAGCCGTAGACGTCGCCGGTCCAGTACGAGATCGTCTCCGCGCCGTCCGCGGAGGCGCGCACCCGGATGAAGTCCATGATCTGGAGCCTAACGCGTCCTTTCGCGACACCGTGTTGCTATGTTAGAGACATGGTGTCGCTATCTAACCGCGAGTCCCAGCGGCAGAGCTGGCTCCCCCTCTTCGTGCTGGGCGTCGGCATGTCCATGATCGTCATCGACGCGACGATCGTGAACGTGGCCGTCCCCGCGATCATGGCCGACCTCCGGCTCTCGGCCACGGACGTCGAATGGGTGAACTCGATCTACTCGCTGACGTTCGCCGCCCTGCTCATCCCGCTCGGCCGCACGGGCGACGTGCGCGGCAGGCGCAGGACGTTCGCGACAGGGCTGGTGGTGTTCCTGGCGGCCAGCCTGCTGGCCGCCTCGGCGGGCAACGGGGCGCTGCTGATCGGCGCGCGGGTGCTCCAGGGTGTCGGCGCCTCCATGGTCGTGCCGATGACGCTCGCCGTCCTCAACGCCCTCTACACCGGCGCCCGCAGGACCGTCGCCTTCGCCGTCTGGGGGTCCGTCATCGGCGGAATGGCGGCCGTCGGGCCACTGCTCGGCGGCTGGGTGGTGACGGACCTCGGCTGGCGCTGGGCGTTCTGGGTGAACCTCCCGATCGGCCTGCTGGTCCTGCTCGGCACGCTCAAGGTGCCCGAGTCGCGCGACCCGCGGCCCGGCGGCCGGGACGTGCCCGGCGTGCTGCTGTCGGTGATCGGCCCGGCGGCGCTGGTGCTCGGCCTGATCGAGGGCCAGCGGTACGGCTGGATCACCGCCGTGGACGACACGGGCGGGCTGTCACCGATCCCGATCGCGTTCGCCGTGGCCGTTGGCGCGCTCACCGCGCTCGTGCTGGTCGAGCGGGCCAGGGCGCGGGCGGGCCGGCCGGTCGTCCTGGACCTGTCCCTGTTCGCCATCCCCTCCTTCCGGTACGGCGGCGCCGCCGCGATGATCGTCACGCTCGGCGAGTTCGGCATGATCCTGGTGCTGCCGCTGTTCCTGCAGGCGGCCATCGGGTTCACCGCGTTCCAGGCGGGGCTGATCATCGCCTCACTCGCGGCCGGCACGTTCCTGGCCGGCGGCGTCGTGCCCAAGCTGCCCCTCGCGCCCCGGGTCATCGTGCGGATCGGGCTCGCGCTGGAGGCCGCCTCGGCGATCGCGATCGGCCTGGCGCTCTCCCCCTCGATCGGGCCGTGGACACTGGTGCCGTGGCTGGTCACGTACGGGATCGGCGTCGGGTTCGCCTCGGCCCAGCTGCCGAACGTGATGCTGGCCGGCGTACCCGTCCGGCAGTCCGGCGCGGCCTCGGGCCTGCAGAGCACGATCCGCCAGCTCGGCGCCGCCATCGGCATCGCGGTGCTCGGCGCGGTCCTGGTCACGGGGCTGGACTCGGCCATGTCCCGCCACCTGCCCGGCCACCCCGAGCTGGCCAGGGCCTTACGCGAGAGCGGCGGCACCGCCATCACGGCCATCAGGGACCCCGGGCAGCACGCCGCGGCCGTCGCCGCCTCCGCCGACGCCACCCGCCGGGTCACCGTCGTCACGGGGCTCGTGCTGCTCGCGGGCGTCGGCGCGACGTTCCTGCTGCCCGATACTGGAGGCAGACGACGCGAGGAGGAATGAGGTCCCGTGCCCAGGATCAGCGCGGCCACGGTGGCCGACCACCGCGCCAGCCAGCACGCGGCCCTGCTGTCGGCCGCGATGGAGATCCTGGTGGCCGAGGGCACGGCCGGGCTCACGCCGGCCGCGGTCGGGGCACGCGTGGGGCTGGCCCGCTCCAGCGTCTACCGCTACTTCTCCTCCACCGCCGACATCCTGGCCCAGCTCGTGGAGGAGGCGATCCCGCGCTGGGCGGCGCGGCTGGAGGGTGTCACGGCGGGCTCACGGGGTCTGGACGCCCGGGTCCTGGCGTTCGGTGAGGTCACGCTGTCGTTCGTGGCCCACCCCGACTACGCGCTGCTGCGGGCGCTGGTCTCGGTGGAGCTGCCTCCCGAGTGCCAGGACCGGCTCGACCAGCTCCACGAGACGATGATCGCCCCGCTCCGCGAGGTCCTGACCGAGGCCGGGCACCAGGACCCGGATCTGGTGGCCCACCTGGGGTGGAGCATCCTGGGCGAGGCGCAGCGGCGCCTGGCGGCGGGCGCGCCCGACCCGGCGGCCCTCACGCGGACCACGCTCGCGGTGTTGTGCCGTGCGATGCTCCCCTGATCGAGCGCCTATCCGCCCTCGACGACGGTCACCGCGAAGACGGCCTCGCCGGACTGCTGCTTGCTCTCCTCCGTGGAGGGCGTCTTGGCCTGGCCGCACCGCCAGCAGTCACGCAGCCTGATCTCGGTCGTACCCGGCTGCTTGCCGTTGAAGACGAAGTAGGAGGTGCCGCCCGCCCCGGGCTGGTCGCCGTCGCTCTCGCGCTCCTCGCTGATGTACGAGGCCACCTTCGCGTCGGGCACCTCCACCAGGTCCCAGCTGTCGCCCACGGACGGGTTGTCGGAGACGGCCAGCGAGAACCGCTGCCCCGGGCGCACCTCCACCCGAACGGTCGCGCCCTTGGAACCCTTGACCACCTTGCCGTAGTCGCTCACCGCCGACCCGGCACCACACCCCGTCACCAGCAGCGGGAAGAGCAGGGCGGCAGCCGTCAGACGCATCACCATGGAAGGCTATCGGCCCGCCGGTCCGGTCAGCGTCCGGGCAGCCTCATCCGGCGGCGCTTGACGGTGGCGCGGCGCCGCTTCATCATGCGGCGCACCACGAACGCGGTCACCGCGCCCGCCATCGCGATGAGCAGCACGGGCCGCTTCTTCGCCTCCGCCGCGGCGTCCTTGACCTGGTCGGGCGTGCCCGCGCGGACCTTGCCCGCCATCTCCGACGCCTTCTCCTTGACGGTCTCCGCCGCGTCGGACGCGCGGTCCTTGGCCACCTCGGCCGCGTGCCCCGCCCGATCCTTGGCCACTTCCGCCGCGTGCCCCGCCCGGTCCTTGGCCACCTCGGCCGCGTGCCCCGCCCTGCCCTTCACGTCGGTCTTGGCGGCCAGCGCGCTGACGGTCTCGCCCAGCTCTCTTCGTGTCTCCTGAATATCCTTGCGCACGTCATCCTCCTTGTCGGACCGGCCGGACGATCCAGCCCTGCCGGACTCCCCGTGCGCCCCTCTCTTCGGTGAGTGCTCCTCGGACCGCAGATCCTCGGCCGCTTCGGAGCGCTCATCCGGAATGGGGGTCTCGGGGATGAACGTCTCGTGTTCCTCGCGCTCCGCCTCGGCCTCCAGCGCGTTCTCCGCCGCGCCCGGCCTGGTCGGGGGGACGTTGATGGACTCAGGCTCGGTCGGCGTGCCCACGGTCGCCCTGCGGGCCCCGACGTTGCCCGCGTGCTGCTCGCTGTATCCGGGATCGGTCTCGCTCATCGCCGTGCCCTCTCCTTGACCATGTCGAAGTCGGCCCTGACGCTCGCGAGAGTCTCCGTCGGGACCGGCGGCGTGGCCCGTTTGACCTCGTACTTACCGAACAGCCCGAGCAGCGCGGCGGCGATGAACAGCACGGCCGCCACGACCGCGGCGGCCGCCCAATCGGGCAGGATCCGGGCGAGGAGCATGATGACGGCGGCCACGAGGGCCGCACCGCCGAAGAACGCGGCTATTCCCGCCGCGCCGAACAGGCCCGCGCCGAGACCCGCGCGCTTGCCCTTCTCCGTGAGCTCCATCCTGGCCAGGCGAAGCTCGTCCCGCACGAGTCTGGAGACCTGCTCGGAGAGGTCATTGACCAGTTTGTGAGTATCGTTCACGACGTTCGCCTCCTCCGCTGAGGAAGGCGACTACCCAGGCAAACGGCCTTCTATCACCCGCTAACGGATGCGCCGCCTGGCTCCCTTGAGCAGGAAACCCAGGACCGACACCACGGGGTCCTTCTGGACTTCGCACCAGTTGTCGGGCTGCTTCGGCTTGCTCCACGGGGACGGGAGCTCGCACGAGGGAGCCTGCGGCTTGGGCCTCTCGCACCACGATCCGGGAGTATTCATACCTTGAGTCTACGCTTCGGGACCGCTCATACAGCTCCGCGCCGGCCCCGATCTTCGATCGGCGGGGGTAACCTGCCGTGGTGCTGGTACACGGGGTTTGGACGGCGGACGGGCTCGCCTTCTGGGCGGAGCACGCCGCCTCCGCGGACCTCCCACGCAAAGCCGCCGCAAAGGGCTCGCCACAGCCCCACCCCTTCGCCGCCCCCGCGCCCGCCGTCGCCGCCGCACTCGACCTCGACCTCGACACCGGCCCGTCGCCTGCGATGGAGCCGCGGGTGCTGGAGTTGCTCCTGCCCGGATCGGCCAAGGAGCCGCTGCCCTCGCCGGAGACCGGCCGTCTGCCCGAGGTGGCCCGGCCGCGCCTGCGCCTCTGGCAGGTGCCCGCCATCGTCCCGGCCGTCGCCGACGCGCTGCGCGTGCTGGCCGGGCACACCGGCACCGGCACCGTGCGCCACTGGTCCGCCGTCGCCGCGTTCGCCCTGGACCTGGTCCGCCGTGGCCGCGTCCTGCCCCACCTGATCCCCGGCGCGCACCAGGGCGCCCCGGCCGGCACCGACATGTGGGCGATCCCCGAGGACGACGCGAAGGCCGTGTGGCGGCCGGTGCTCACCGGGGCCGACGCCGCGTACTTCAGGGAGCTGGCCCTGGCCATGCCCCCCGCCTGCCGCACCTCCAGCACCGAACGCCCCTCGGCCGAGGTCCTCCGCGAGGCGCTGGAGGCGTTCGCCGACGCCCTGGTCCGCCGCACGCTCACCGGGCCCCTGCTCGCCAGGACGCCCAGAACCCTCCACGAACGCTGGCTCGCCGCCCTGACCGGCGACGCGGCGGCCTGCCCCGACGTGCCCGGCCTGCGCGCCGAGCTGGAGAAGTGGCACGAGCAGGTGTCCACGGCGGAAGGCGCGACGCGCGTCTGCTTCCGCCTGCTGGAGCCCGCCGACACCGACGACTGGCGGGTCGAGCTGGCGTTGCAGGCCGCCGACGACCCCAGCCTCTACGTCCCCGCCGCCACCGTCTGGAGCGGGGTGACCGGGCTGCCGGGCAGGCCGGAGCGCGAGCTGCTCACGGGACTGGGACGGGCGGTGCGGCTGTTCCCCGAGCTGGACCACGCGCTGCGCGTCCCCGAGCCGAGCGAGCTGGCGCTGGACACGGCGGGCGCGTTCGGGTTCCTGCGCAAGGCCGCGCCGCTGCTGCAGGCGGCCGGGTTCGGCGTGCAGCTGCCGCGCTGGGCGGGCCGCACACGGCTGGGGCTGAAGCTGACCACGAGAACCAAGACGCAGTCGGCGGCCACGAGCCAGGGGTTCGGGATGCGGGAGCTGGTCGACTTCCGGGTGGACCTGGCGGTGGGCGACGAGACGATCAGCGAGGAAGAGCTGGCCGAGCTGGCCAGGCTCAAGGTGCCCCTCGTCAGGGTGCGCGGCCAGTGGGTGGAGCTGGACGACAGGCAGCTCAAGGCGGCGCTGAAGGCCGTGGAGGGCAGCCGTACGGGCGAGGCGAGCGCCGCCGACCTCCTGCGCCAGGTCGTCCAGAGCGACGACGAGGAGCTGCCGCTGCTGGGGATCGACGCCGACGGGGTGCTCGGCGACCTGCTGTCCGGGCAGGCCGAGCGGCGGCTCACCCCGCTGGCCACCCCGGCGGGGCTGGACGCGACGCTCAGGCCGTACCAGGAGCGGGGGCTGGCGTGGCTGAGCTTCCTGTCCGAGCTCGGCCTGGGCGGGGTGCTGGCCGACGACATGGGGCTGGGCAAGACGATCACCACGCTGGCGCTGCTCGTCCACGAGCGCGCCGAAACCCCGACGCTGCTGGTGTGCCCGATGTCGCTGATCGGGAACTGGCAGCGGGAGGCGGCCAGGTTCGCGCCGGAGCTGCGGGTGTACGTGCACCACGGCAGCGCCCGCGACGCCGCCGAGATCGCGCGGGCCGACCTGGTGATCACCACCTACGGCACCGCCCAGCGCGACCTGGAGACCCTCAAGCGGCACGAATGGCGCAGGGTCGTGTGCGACGAGGCCCAGGCGATCAAGAACAGCGGCACGTTGCAGGCCCAGGCCGTCCGCGCGATCCCCACGGGCATGAGGCTCGCGCTGACGGGCACCCCGGTGGAGAACCACCTGGCCGAGCTCTGGTCGATCATGGAGTTCGCCAACCCGGGGCTGCTGGGGCCGCGCGCGCGGTTCAGGACCCGGTTCCAGGAGCCGATCGAGGCCCGCCAGGACGAGCAGGCGGCACGGGCGCTCAGGCGGGCGACGGGCCCGTTCATCCTGCGCCGCCTCAAGACCGACAAGTCCATCATCTCGGATCTGCCGGAGAAGCTGGAGGTCAAGGAGTGGTGCTCGCTCACGACCGAGCAGGCCACGCTCTACCAGGCGGTCGTGGACGACATGCTGACCAAGATCGACAGCAGTGAGGGCATCGAGCGGCGCGGGCTGGTGCTGTCGGCCATGGCCAAGCTCAAGCAGGTCTGCAACCACCCCGCCCACCTGCTCAAGGACGGCTCCCGCCTGTCGGGCAGGTCCGGGAAGCTCACCCGGCTGGAGCAGCTGTCCGAGGAGATCCTGGCGGAGGGCGAGAAGGCCCTGCTCTTCACGCAGTACGCCGAGTTCGGGTCGATGCTCCAGCCGTACCTCGCCCAGCGCCTCGACCGTCCGGTCCTGTGGCTGCACGGCGGCCTGCCGAAGAAGACCCGCGACCGCCTGGTGGACCGGTTCCAGAACGACCCCGAGCCGACGTTGTTCGTGCTCTCGCTCAAGGCCGCCGGGGTCGGGCTCAACCTGACGGCCGCCAATCACGTCGTCCACGTGGACCGCTGGTGGAACCCGGCCGTCGAGGACCAGGCCACCGACCGCGCGTTCCGGATCGGCCAGCGCAAGAACGTGCAGGTACGCAAGCTCATCTGCGCCGGAACCCTGGAAGAGCGCGTGGATCAGATGATCGAGCGCAAGAAGGCCCTGGCCGAGCGCGTCGTGGGCACCGGGGAGGACTGGCTGACCGACCTGTCGACCGAGGAGCTGCGCGAGGTGTTCAAGCTGACGGCCGAGGGGGCAGGCTGATGGCCGGCTGGTACGACGGCGGCAAGCCGATCAGGGTCGAGGGCGGGATCAAGGCCCGCACACAACGCGGCAGCATCGGCTCCACCTGGTGGTCGCGCCGGTTCATCGACATCCTGGAGCGCGTCTGCGACAAGGGCCGCCTCTCACGCGGCCGGGCCTACGCCCGCAAGGGCCAGGTCCTGTCCATCGACCTGTCCCCCGGCGAGGTCAGGGCCGCCGTCCAGGGCTCGCGGCGCGATCCGTACAAGGTCAAGGTCAGGGTCGAGGCGTACGACGAGGCCCGCTGGAGCGCCATCGAGGAGTCGATCGCGGCGCAGGCCGTCTACCGGGCCAAGCTGCTGGCGGGCGAGATGCCGCCGGAGATCGAGGAGCTGTTCGCCGCGATGGGGATCGACCTGTTCCCGCGCGACCTGGACATGGACTGCTCGTGCCCCGACTGGGGGTTCCCCTGCAAGCACCTGTCGGCCGTGCTCTACCTGCTGGCCGAGTCGTTCGACGATGACCCGTTCCTGGTGCTGGCCTGGCGCGGGCGCACCCGGGAGCAGCTGCTCGGCTCGCTGGCCGACGGACCGGCGGCCGACCCCCTGGCGGTGGACGACGTGCCGTTCAACGACCGGCTGGCCGACTTCTACGCCCCCGGCGCCACGGCCCACCGGCCCGAGCGCCGCCACTCGGCCGTCGCCCCCGACCTCCTCCTGCGGATCTTCCCCCCGCCTGCGGATCTGGCGGGTCCGCTCGCCCCGGCGTACAAGGGGCTCGCGGACGCCTGACTCACGCCCCCGCCGCACTTTTCCACCCCCGTGACGTTGGGCAACATCGTAAGTACGCTACGTGTTCAATCGTGGGAAGGGGGCGAGCAATGGGTTTCTCCTGGGCGTGAGTCTCAGCGGTCCTCGAAGTCGGCGGGCACCATGACGCGCACTCCGTTGGGGACCACGCGGAGCCTGATCGGGGTGCGCAGCCGCACTTCGCCGTCCACGTCGGCGGCCATCGGCGGGTCGGTCTCCAGCAACATCTCCCTGCCCACCACGAACGGCCCGCCCGCCAGGCTGCGCCAGCGGCCGGTGGTCGCCCTGATCAGGGTCTCCCCGAGCAGGCGCAGCTTCTTGCCCGAGCCGAGCTGATAGGCCACGAGCATGCCGTTGTCGATGCTGATGTCCCTGGCCACCTGCCAGCCGCCGTGGAAGCGGCCGTTGGCGATGTTGAGCTGGTGGGTGAGCAGCTCGTGGCGCTGCCCCTCCACCGTGATGAACGCGCGGAACGGCTGGTGGCCCGGCAGGATCGTCAGCGCCGTCAGCGGGTAGGCGGGGCGGCCCACGATGCGCTTGAGCCACGGCTTGACCCGGCCCGCCACCTCGACGGACACCCCGAAGCTGGCCAGGTTGGCGAAGGGCCGGTCGTCGGCCATGCCCAGATCGATGTCGGCCACCTTGCCGGTGTCGAACACCTTGATCGCGCCCGCCAGGTCGAGCGGGAGGCCCAGGCTGCGGGCGAAGTTGTTGGTGGTGCCGAGGGGGAGCACGCCGAGCGCCACGTCGCGGTGGGCGACGTGGCGCACGGCTGAGGACAGGGTGCCGTCGCCACCACCGACGATGAGCAGGTCGGGCTTGGTGGCCAGGGCCGTGTCGAGCCATTCGCGCAGCCGCTTGGGGTTGTAGACCGACAGCTCCGCCAGCGGCTCGAAGCCGAGGTTGTGGATCTGCTCGATCACCTCGAAGTAATGACGGCGGCCGCGGCGCGAGCGAGTGTTCACCACCACTGCCACCCGGCGATTTCTCCGGATCGCCTCGGTGTGCTCGTCCTTGGTGCGCAATTCGCTCATGGTCACCCATGTTAGGGCCGCCGGGGGGTGCCCCGACGGCCCTTGATTCACTTCTTCGGCGGGACCACGTGGACGATGGCGCCCAGGTTGCCAGGAAGCGGACTCACCAGCTTGAACTGCACGCCCAGCGCCTTGCCCTCGTCACCGGGGTTGCCGGTGCCGAGCGTCGATCCGGCGGCCACCGTGCCGTAGAGCTCGGTGGCGGGGGTGCCGTCCTGGTGCACCACGCGGGTGCCGTAGGACTGGTCGCCCTTGGACGGGACGACCGCCGAGGCGTCGGCGTCACGGAAGAAGAGACCGCCGTTGATCTCCTCGATGCCCGGGTACCAGGTCTTGGCGTCGGTGAAGGTCGAAACGCCCTTCTGCGCGGGGAAGTCCGTGCAGTAGGCGCTGTAGGGCTCGTTCACGCCCTCCAGGCACTCCTTGAACGGGTAGGTCTTGGTGAACCCGAACGCGGCGTTGGAGGTCTGGACGCGGCCCTGCAGGTTCTTCTGCAACGTCGTGTCCTGCTCGGCCGCGGCACCGGTGCGGCGCAGCGGCTCGTAGTGCGAGTCCACGACCAGCAGCTGCCCCTTGGGCCCGAGGCTCGGAGCCGTCCTGATGGTGTCGGCGATGTTGTTGTTGACGTACGTCGAGTCGCGGTACCACACGAGCAGACCCGGCGCGTTGTACTTCACCTTCTGCACCTTCCACGCCCCCTCGCGGAGGTAGTCGGTGTCGTAGGTGTAGGCCAGGCCGTTGTCGAACCCGTCGAAGTTCCGCCACTCGGCGAGGTAGAAGCGGGAGATCTCGCGCTCGCCGTTGTTGCGGGTCCAGCCCGTGCCGCTGGTGTTGGTGAACGTGCCGCCCGCGGCGTGCCAGCCGGTGTCGCTCTCGACGTCGTCGCTCCACACGGACGTGCCGCCGTTGGTGAGCTCGAAGTCGTCGGTGTGCCAGCCGCGCATCTGGAAGGCCGCGTCGGTGTTGAAGGCCAGCCGCAGCTTGATCGTCTGCCCGGCGTACGCCGTCAGGTCGACGTAGTCGTGCCGCCAGGCGCCGCCGGTGTCACCGGTGAGGCCGTACTTCTTGTTGCCGAAGGCCTTGAGGTTCTTGTTCGGGTCCGGGTAGTCGTCCGGCGTGCTGACCTCGTCGCCGGCCTCGTCGTAGACCTTCTGCTGGGTCCACGTCTGGCCGCCGTCGGTCGAGACCTCGACGAAGCCGAAGTCCCAGTCGGGCTCGATCTCGTAGTTGTTCCACATCCACAACTTCAGATCGGTGCCGGCGGGGACGGGCAGGTCACGGCTCAACGTGAGGTTGGCCCAGTCCTGGTCGAGACCGCTCCACCAGGCGTTGGAGCCGCTGTGGGGGTCGAGCATCTTGACCGGCGCGGAGTCCAGGTTCACCCGGACGCCGTCCTGGGTGAGCTTGGGCGTGCGCGAGGACTGGCCGACCGTGACGAGCTTGGCGGAGTCGCCGGGGTTGAACGTCTTCGGGTTCGCCCAGCCGAGCACCCACTTGTCCCACAGGCCCATGTGGCTCGGCATCGACTGGAAGATCGGGCCGGAGTGGGAGCCGCTGGACATGAGGTCCCAGAAGTCCACGGCGGAGCTGGCCGCGCCGGAGGTGTCGTACAGGTCGGGCAGGCCCAGGTCGTGGCCGTACTCGTGGGCGAAGACGCCGACGCCGGAGTCCTCCGGCTGCACGATGTAGTTGGAGATCCTCTTGTCGGTGCCGGGGACGGTGTAGCCGCCGGCGACCGCGCTGGAGTGGGCCCAGATCGCGTACGTGCCCTGGGCGCCGCCGTCGGAGGACTTGTCCTTGCCGGAGTGCACCAGCACGAGGTGGTCGATCACGCCGTCGGGCTCGGCGAAGTTCCCGTCACCGTCGGCGTCGGAGACGTCCTCGACGTCGTAGTCGGCCCACGGGAAGTCGGGCTGCGCCTTGGCGAGGGCCTCGACCGTGTCGATGGGGAGCTGCTGGGCGCCGAGCGGGTTGCCCGGGTGGCCGGACATGTCCTGGGGCGCGCCGCCACAGGCCGCGGCGCCGTACCAGGCCTCGGAGTGCGGGACCTTGATCCAGCCCACTGCGGAACCGGTGACGGAGTAGGCGCCCTTCGACATCTCCTCGTACATCTTCTTCATCGTGGAGCCGGAGATGTCGATGCCGGGCTTGTTGTCGCGCGGGTCCTTGAGGTCCTTGCGGACGCGCTCGGTGATGCCCTTGTCGGTGTAGAGCATCTTGTTGAAGTGCTCGGTGCTGAAGTCCTTGACCCAGAAGGAGTTGTTGTCCCTCTGGGGCAGCGAGGCCGGGTCCGGGATGTTGTTGTGCAGCGGGCCGCTCAGGAGCGTGCCGGGCGGCTCGACCGCGCAGTCGTTCGGCGCGCTGTTGACGGTGCGCAGGCGGTTGAAGCCGGAGAAGTCGTCGTTGGCCTGCTCGTTGAACTCGACGAGGATCGTCAGGAGCTTGGCCGTACGGGTCTGCTTGGTCTTCTTGAAGATCCATTCAGCGGGGTTGCGGCCGGTCTTGATGGCCTCGTTCTCGCGGGCGGCGAGAACGCGGCCGGCCGCGGGGTTGCCGCTGCTGAACTTCCGGTCGAACTTCTGCGCCGGCGTGAGCGAGCGAGCCTTCGCGTCGGCGACCGAGAGGTCCTTCACGTCCTTCTCGACCTGCGGAGGGACGTAGTTGATGTAGTAGTCCGAGGCCGCGGGCTCATAACTGGCGACGGAGGTCGCCTGAGCCTGGGGCACGAACAGGGCGGCGCTGAGAAGGGCAACCGCCGGAACTGTTGCTAACAGGCGCTTTGTACTGGGCACCAGGAACCCCTTCTGCCCGGGATCGCCGGGCGCAAATGGCCATAGGGTCTGCAATGCCGGACGCTAGAGGGTGAGTCAACCCATCGTAAAGTGCGTTGTTGAAACGTGATCAAACTACGACATTCAGAACATCAACCTCACCGCGACGATCGTGCCGGCGATGGCCCCTCCATAGCAGAGGAGCGCGATCGGCAGATCGAACCGGGCCAGGTCGAGCAGTTCCTCGCTGGTGAAGCGGATCCGGTGCGCGGCGTGGAAGAGACACAGCACGACGACCACGACCAGCGCCAGCCGTACGAGCACGCTGTCCAGCAGCGCGGCCAGGTGCTCGGGGGCGGGCCAGTCCAGGATCCCGAGCGGCATGAGCACCCCGAACAGCAGCACCAGCACGGGCAGCACGAGCGCCGCCACCACTCCCCCGCCGCTGAACAACAGCCACAGGTACGGCTCCGGCGTGCGTCTCATCGAAACCCCCGCAGCACGAAGAAGGCGATGACCGCCGAGATCACCAGCCAGAGCGAGTGGTTGCCGCCCTGGATCATCCAGCCGGGCAGCCGGTAGCCGTCCAGGCGGACGACGGTGGCCTTCGGGGCGAGGTTCAGGAATGTGACCGAGTGGTAAGCGGTCGCGGCCAGTGTCACCACGTTGACCGCGACCATCCAGGGACCGGCGGCCAGCGCCGCGAACTCCGGCAGGCTCCCGCCGAGCACCGCGCCGATGAGCATCAGCAGATAGACGATCGCCCAGGCCACGAACACGCTGGTCAGCTCGCGCAGCACGAAGATCGTGTAGTTGCGGGTCCTGGCGAACCAGAGGTTGTCGCGGGGCGGCCGGTAGTCGCTCGTGTCCCCGGCCTTCACTTCTTGCTCCACGGCAGCACCGAGCGCAGGGCGGCGGTCAGCTTGTAGCGCTGGATGGCCTCGGCCGGGTCCACGTGCTTGGGGCAGACCTCGGTGCACTCGCCCACGAACGCGCACCCCCACACGGCGTCCTCCAGGTTGAGCACGTCGAAGCGGTCGCCCATGTCCCGCGAGTCCAGGTTGTAGCGCTGGGCGAGCGCGATGGCGGCCGGGCCGAGGAAGTCGGGGTCGAGCACGTAGATCGGGCAGGCCGAGTAACACAGCAGGCAGTTGATGCACATGCTGTACTGCTTGTACGCCTCCAGCTGCGCGGGCGTCTGGGCGTACTCGGCGGTCAGCGGCGGCTCCTCGCCCTCCCTGATCAGCCAGGGCCGCACGGACGACAGTTTGGTCAGGAAGTCGTCGATGTCCACGACCAGGTCCCTGATGACCGGGAACCCCTTCAGCGGCTCGATCCTGACCGGGCCGTCGCCGTACTCGTTGAGGAAGGTGCCGCAGGTCAGCCGGGGCTCGCCGTTGACCGTCATGCCGCACGAGCCGCACACGCCCATCCGGCACGACCAGCGGTAGGACAGGCTGCCGTCGAGCTGGTCCTTGATGTAGTTGAGCCCGTCGAGCACCGCCCAGTCGGTCATGAGCGGCACGTCGTAGCCCTGGAAGACGGGCTCGGCGTCCTCTCCGGGACGGAACCGGGCGACCTCCACCCGGATCGTGCGCGCACCCGCCTCCTGCCGTACCGCCTCGGTATCAGTCACGGCCATAGACCCTTTCTCCCGGAGGCCAGCGGGTGATCGTCACGGGCAGCAGGCCGACGGACGGCGTGCCGTCGGGCGCGCGGTGCACCAGGGAGTGCGCCAGGTAGGCGTCGTCGTCCCTGGCGGTGAAGTCGGTGCGCTGGTGCGCCCCGCGCGACTCCTGCCTGTTCAGCGCGCAGGCCACGATCGTCTGCGCGATCTCCAGCATGATGTGCAACTCCTGCAGGCTGATCAGCTCGGTGTTGAAGGCGGTGCTGGTGTCCTCGACCCGGACCTCCTGGGAACGCTCGCGCAGCTCCGCGAGCGTGTCGACGGCCTTGGCCAGCACGTCCCCCGCGCGGTAGATGCCGGCCGCCCCCTCAAGCGTGTGCTGCATCTGCTCGCGCAGGTCGGCGATCCGCTCACCCCGGCTGCTGCCCTCGCGCGCGCGTTCCAACCGCCGCCGCTCGTCCTCCCCCTGACTCCGTACGACGACCGCCTCCGCCCCTCTGTGGGACCTGGCGAACTCGGCGGCGGCGATCCCCGCCCTGCGGCCGAAGACGAGGATCTCGGGCAGCGAGTTGGAGCCCAGCCGGTTGGCCCCGTTGATGCTCACGCACGCCGTCTCCCCGGCCGCGTACAGCCCGGTGATCGGGGTGGCGCCGTCGATGTCGGTGTGGACGCCGCCCATCATGTAGTGCACGACCGGGCGCACCGGGATGAGGTCGGTGGCCGGGTCGAGGTTCTGGTAGCTGCGGCACAGCTCGCGCACGAACGGGATGCGGGCGTCGATCTTGCCCTCGCCGAGGTGGCGCAGGTCCAGGTAGACGACGGGCCCGTACGGGGTGTCCACGGTGCGGCCCTTGTGCTGCTCGTGCACGAACGCCTGCGAGAGCCGGTCGCGCGGGCCCAGCTCCATGCTGCGCAGCTTCGGTGTGGGGGTGGGCGTGCCGAGGTCGTAGTCCTGCAGGTAGCGGTAGCCGTCCTTGTTGATCAGCCAGCCGCCCTCCGCCCTGGCCGCCTCGGTGATGAGGATGCCGGTGAACGGCAGGCCGGTGGGGTGGTACTGGACGAACTCCATGTCCTTCAGCGGCGCGCCCTCCCGGTAGGCCAGGGCCATGCCGTCGCCGGTCTTGATGGCGGCGTTCGTGGTGAAGGGGAAGACCTTGCCGCAACCACCGGTGGCCAGGATGACGGTTCTGGCGGGGATGGTCTCGATGCGGCCGGTCCGCAGTTCGACGGCCACGACGCCGTGGACCCGGCCGTCGTCGACGACGAGCTTGGTGACGTACCACTCGTCGTACCTGATGATGTCCTGATATTTCAGGGTTGTCTGGAAGAGCGTGTGCAGGAGGTGGAAGCCGGTCTTGTCGGCCGCGTACCAGGTGCGCATCTTCTTCATGCCGCCGAACGGCCGCACCGCGACGCGCCCGTCACTCTCCCGGCTCCAGGGACAGCCCCAGTGTTCGAGCTGGATCAGCTCCTCCGGCGCCTCGGCCACGAACGCCTCGACCGCGTCCTGGTCGCAGAGCCAGTCGCCGCCGGAGATCGTGTCGTAGCAGTGCTCGTCGAGCGTGTCGCCGAGGCCGATCACCCCGGCGGCGCCGCCCTCGGCGGAGACGGTGTGGCTGCGCATCGGATAGACCTTCGACACGACCGCCACCTTGAGCGCGGGGTCCGTCTCGGCGACCGCGATCGCCGCCCGCAGCCCCGCCCCGCCTCCCCCGACGATGAGCACATCGATCATTGGGTCACTTCCCGTGGTCGGGTTCTATGGGATCCTTCACCCGTTTGCCGTCGTGGCGGACGGCGGACAGGTGGATGCTTCCGTCGTGGTACTCGTGGCGGATCCTGCGGCAGCCGCACGTGAAGAGCTGGTCGCGGATCACCAGGCCGTAGCCGTCATCGTCGACGAGGCGTTCACCGCCGGACCTCTTGCCGCAGGGGGCCGTCTCGGGGTCGAAGGGGATCTTCGTGCCTGTCATCGCCGATCTCCTTAGATGGGCGCAACATCGCGGGGGGTCAGCCGGGTGCGTCCTGGCGCGGCGGCACCTCGGGGGCGCCCTTTCCCACCTCGGGAGTCTCGTCCGGCTTCTCCCTGGGATAGTGCAGGTCGAAGGCGGGCCTCTCGGAGCGGATGGAGGGCATGCTGGTGAAGTTGTGGCGCGGGGGCGGGCAGCTCGTCGCCCACTCCAGGGAGTTGCCGTAACCCCATGGGTCGTCGAGCGTGACCTTGGGCGCGCGTCTGGCGGTCTTCCAGACGTTGTAGAGGAAGGGCAGCGTCGAGGCCCCCAGCAGGAAGGCGCCGACCGAGGAGATCTCGTTGAGCGTGGTGAAGCCGTCGGCGGGGCTGTAGTCGGCGTAGCGCCTGGGCATGCCGAGCTGCCCGAGCAGGTGCTGGATGAGGAAGGTGGTGTGGAAGCCGATGAACAACGTCCAGAAGTGCAGCTTGCCGAGCCGGTCGTCGAGCATCCGGCCGGTCATCTTCGGCCACCAGAAGTAGAACCCGGAGAACATGGCGAACACGACGGTGCCGAAGACCACGTAGTGGAAGTGGGCGACGACGAAGTAGCTGTCGCTGACGTGGAAGTCGAGCGCGGGCGAGGCCAGGATGACGCCCGTCAGGCCGCCCAGCAGGAACGTCACCAGGAAGCCCACGGCGAACAACATCGGCGACTCGAAGCTGAGATGGCCCCGCCACATCGTGCCGATCCAGTTGAAGAACTTCACCCCGGTCGGGACCGCGATGAGGAACGTCATGAAGGAGAAGAACGGCAGCAGCACCTGGCCGGTGGGGAACATGTGGTGTGCCCACACCGTCATCGACAGGCCCGCGATCGTGATCGTGGCGCCGACCAGCCCCATGTAGCCGAAGAGCGGCTTGCGGCTGAAGACCGGGATCACCTCGCTGATGATCCCGAAGAACGGCAGCGCGATGATGTACACCTCGGGATGGCCGAAGAACCAGAACAGGTGCTGCCAGAGCAGAGGCCCGCCGTTGTCGCTGAGGAAGACCTGCGTGCCGAGCTTGCGGTCGGATTCGAGCACCAGCAGCGCCGCGGCCAGCACGGGGAAGGCCATCAGCACGAGCATGCTGGTCAGCAGCACGTTCCAGGTGAACAGCGGCATCCTGAACATGGTCATGCCGGGCGCGCGCATGCCGATGATCGTGGTGATGAAGTTGACCGCGCCGAGGATCGTACCGAGGCCGGACAGGGTCAGCCCCATGATCCACAGGTCCGCGCCGACCTGCGGCGTGTGGACCACGTCGGACAGCGGCGTGTACGCGAACCACCCGAAGTCGGCCGCGCCCCCCGGCGTGAAGAACCCCGCCACCACCATCAGCCCGCCGAACAGGAACAGCCAGTACGCCACCGCGTTCAGCCGCGGGAAGGCCACGTCGGGCGCGCCGATCTGCAGCGGCATGACCACGTTCGCGAACCCGGCGAACAGCGGGGTGGCGAACAGCAGCAACATCACCGTGCCGTGGATGGTGAAGAGCTGGTTGTACTGCTGCTGACTGACGATCTGCATGCCCGGGGCGGCGAGTTCGGCCCGGATGAACATGGCCATGACGCCCGCGACGAGGAAGAACGCGAACGAGGTGATCAGGTAGAGATACCCGATGACCTTGTGGTCGGTCGTCGACATCCAGGACGCGATGACGGTTCCGGTGCGCCTGCGCCTGACCTGCTCGAGCGAGGTGTCACGAACAGTCGTCACGGCTGCTCCCTCCAAGGCGGAGTTTGGCCTGCCCAGATCTACCCATTCCACGCCAACGATCGCCGCACGGGAAGTCGTTCTTTGTTATTCGCCGACGAAAGCTTTGGCGGTGCCCGGTTACCGGCTCACCCGGGGATGTCTTCTATCCTTCGATAGCCGGACCGACTCGGAGGAGATGATCGTGACCGCTCAGCGTGACTACGCCGACCTCGTCCAGCGAGGGCTCTCGCTCGACCTCACCAGGGGCAAGCCGTCGCCGCGCCAGCTGGATCTCTCCAACGACCTGCTCAAACTGCCGACGTCGTACCGCGCGGCCGACGGCACTGACGGCCGTAACTACGGCAATCTGCAGGGCCTGGCCGAGTTGCGTGAGCTGTTCGCGCCGCTGATCCAGGTCCCCGCGGGGCAGATCGTGGTCGGAGGCAACTCCAGCCTGGCCATGATGCACGACACGGTGGTGCACGCGCTGCTCACCCAGGTGCCGGGCGCCGCGCGGCGGTGGATCGAGGAGCCGGAGATCACGTTCCTGTGCCCGGTCCCCGGATATGACCGGCATTTCACCATTTGCGAGCGGTTCGGGATCAAGATGGTCCTCGTCCCGATGAACGCCGGCGGCCCCGACATGGACGTGGTCGAGCGCCTGGTCGCCACCGACGCCAGTGTCAAGGGCATGTGGTGCGTGCCGAAGTACAGCAACCCCAGCGGCGTCACCTACAGCGACGAGACCGTGCGCAGGCTGGCCACCATGACGACCGCCGCGCCCGACTTCCGGATCTTCTGGGACAACGCGTACGCGGTGCACCACCTCACCGACACCCCTGACGAGGTGGCCGACCTGCTGGCGCTCAGCGCCGAGCACGGCAACGCCGACCGCGTGTTCGTCTACGCCTCGACCTCGAAGGTGACGCTGGCCGGCTCCGGCGTGTCCTTCTTCGGCGGCTCACCGGCGAACGTCAAGTGGCTCCTGCACAACACCTCGAAGCAATCCATCGGCCCCGACAAGATCAACCAGCTCCGTCACGTCGAGTTCCTGGGCGACGGCGGCGGGGTGGCCGCCCACATGCGGCGGCACGCCGACCTGATCGGGCCGAAGTTCGAGCTGGTCGACAAGGTGCTGACCGAGCGGCTCGGCGACCTGGGCACCTGGACGAGCCCCAAGGGCGGCTACTTCATCAGCCTGGAGGTGCCGCACGCGGCCGAGGTGGTGGCCAGGGCCAAGGCGGCCGGCATCGCGCTGACGCCCGCGGGCGCCACGCACCCCTACGGCAAGGACCCCGACGACCGCACGATCAGGCTCGCGCCGACCTTCCCGGAGCCGGAGGAGCTGGAGCAGGCCATCAACGGCCTGGCCGTCTGCGTCCGCCTCGTCGCGGAGGAGCGGGGCTAAAGGAGCGGGGCTAGAGGACGCGATTGTTCCTGAAGCCGAAGATGTACTCGCGCGTCTCGCTCGGATGGAACGAGACGCCGACCCCCGGCTCGAAGACGACGTTGTCGCGCGCGCAGTAGTAGAGGCCCTCCCAGACGGCCAGGGCCTTCTCCCTGGCCGGGGCCTCCTGCGTGTCGCGCTTGCGCGCGCCGTACGAGCCGAGCACGTTCAGCAGGCCGAGCCCCCAGAACAGGCCCGTCAGGCAGAACGGGGCGAGCAGCACCTCGCCCCACTTCGGGTCCTGCCCCATCGCGATCACCAGCGACACGACCAGGTGCGCCAGGGCCGCCACCAGGAGCAGGACGTAGCCCTGGTTCCTGGTCCACGCGGTGTAGTGGCGGCTGGGGAAGGACAACCAGACCGCGAGCTGCGTACGGCTCATGACGTGTTTCGACGCCCCGAGCGCGGCCGCGGTGGGCAGATCGGCGATCTCACGCGTGCCCGGTAACCTGACGCGCCCGATCTTGTACGTGGTCCCCGCGGCGACCGCTCCGGGAACGGCGACAACCTGGTCAGTCTCCGAACATACGGGGCACCTGACTTCCACTCGGGAAGTCTGGCCTTTGGGAACGCACTACGCAAACCATAGGGTGCATAGTGTGAGACCGATTGATGCCCTGGTGAACTCCTTGTCCGAAGCCCGCGTCGTCACCGACCCGGACGTGATCGATTCCTACGCCCGCGACCGCACGTTCCTGGAGCCGGGCAAGCCGCTCGGCGTCGTCCTGGCCACCTCCCGCGACGACGTGGTGACCACCATGAAGTGGGCCACCGAGCACCGGGTGCCGGTGGTGCCGCGCGGCGCGGGCACCGGCCTGGCGGGCGCCTCCGTCGCCGGTGACGGCTCGATCGTCCTGTCGCTGGCGAAGATGACCTCGATCAGGGAGCTCTCCCCCGCCGACGAGATCGCCGTCGTCGAGCCCGGCGTCATCACCGCCGACCTGGACAAGGCCGCCAGGGAGCACGGCCTCATGTACGCGCCCGACCCGTCCTCCTACGAGATCTCCACCATCGGCGGCAACCTGGCCACCAACGCCGGCGGCCTGCGCTGCGTCAAGTACGGCGTGACCAGGGACTCGGCGCTCGGCCTTGAGGTCGTGCTGGCCGACGGCCGGATCCTGAACACCGGCAGGCGCACCATGAAGGGCGTCACCGGCTACGACCTGACCGGGCTGTTCGTCGGCTCGGAGGGCACGCTCGGCGTGATCACCGCCGCCACGGTGCGCCTGCGCCGGGCGCCGGCCGCGCCGCCCGCGACGTTCGCGGCCGAGTTCGGCTCGTTGCGGGACGCGGGCGCGGCCGTGTCGGCGATCATGGCGGCCGGCTGCCAGCCGTCGCTCATGGAGTTGCTCGACCGGGCCACGCTGGAGGCCATCGACGACTGGCGCAACATCGGCCTCGAAGCCACCACGCAGGCCATGCTGATCGGGCAGTCCGACGCGGCCGACGGTCAGGCCGTGGTCGAGCGCATGGAGAGCATCTGCACCGGCAACGGCGCCTCGTTCGTGGCCGTGTCCTCCAGCCCGGCCGAGGCCGAGGAGCTGATCGGGCTGCGGCGGCTGGCCTACGGGGCCAAGGAGCGCCAGGGGGCGTGCCTGGTCGAGGACGTGTGCGTGCCGCGTTCCGTACTGCCCGACATGATCACCGCGATCGAGGCGGCCGGGGAACGGCACGGCGTGCGGATCGCCACCGTGGCGCACGCCGGCGACGGCAACCTGCACCCGGTCTTCATCTTCGAGCACGGCACCGTGGAGCCCCCGCCGGAGGTGTGGGCGGCGGCGGACGAGGTGTTCAAGCAGGCGCTCGCGCTCGGCGGCACCCTGACCGGGGAGCACGGGGTGGGGCTGCTGAAGCGGCGCTGGCTGGAGCTGGAGTCCGGCCCGGTCTCCGGCGAGCTCCAGCGGGGGATCAAGGCCGTCTTCGACCCCCTGGGCCTGCTCAATCCCGGCAAGGCGATCTGACGAGCGTGAACGGATCTCTCTTCACCAACCCGTGACCTTGGCCTTCGAGGCGCACACGACCTGCGACGAAAGGCTGACTTTCCTCGTCAAAACGTGAAACTTCTGACAGGTCCGGCAGACGCCCCGCTGGTCACGCTGGTAGCGTCTTGCCACATCTATTGGGTTGTGATGGGGGTCGGACGTGAATCAGTTCCAGCCGTTGGCGGCGGACGATCCGCGGCGGCTGGGGGCGTATGACATCGTCGCCCGGCTCGGCGAGGGCGGCCAGGGAGTCGTCTATTTGGGCAAGAGCGACTCCGACGAGCAGGTCGCCGTCAAGTTGCTGCACCACGCCCTGGTGGCCGACACCGACGCCAGGACCAGGTTCCTGCGCGAGGTCGCGGTGGCGCAGCGGGTGGCACGGTTCTGCACCGCTCCCGTGCTCAACGCCGACCTCGACGGGAGCCGGCCGTACATCGTGAGCGAGTACGTGCCGGGGCCCTCCCTGCGCGAGCTCGTGATCAACGAGGGGCCGCGGCGGGGCGCGGCCCTGGAACGCCTGGCCATCAGTACGGCCACCGCGCTCGCGGCCATCCACCGCGCCGGGATCCTGCATCGCGACTTCAAGCCGGCCAACGTGCTCATGGGGCCCGAGGGTCCCGTCGTGATCGACTTCGGCATCGCCCGCGCCCTTGACTCCCCCGGCGCGACCGCCACGGGCATGGCCATGGGGACGCCGTCGTACCTGGCGCCCGAGCAGCTCAGCGGCGCCGCGGTGTCGGAGGCGGCCGACGTGTTCGCGTGGGGCGTCACGATGGTGTTCGCCGCCACCGGCAAGCCCGCCTTCGGCGCCGACTCCATTCCCGTGGTGATGAACCGGATCCTGAACGAGGAGCCGGAGCTCGGGAAGATGGAGGGCGTGCTGGGCGACCTGGTGGCCGCCTGCCTGTCCAAGGACCCCGCGCAGCGGCCCAGCGCGGACGAACTGATCGTCCAGCTCACCGGCCAGCCCGCCCCCAAGGCGGCCATCGAGCCGGTGACCGGCCAGAACGCGTTCTCGGCCGGTGCCCTCGGCGCGGCCGGTGCGGCCGCGGCCGCCGCCGCCCCTCAGGCTGGTGCCAGTGGCACGAGCGGTCCCATCGCCCGTCCCGGAGCAGAAGGCGCACAGGGGCAGGCCTATCCCGGCCCATGGACGCAGCCGACCGGCCCCTTCCTCGCGGGCGGGCCGAACCAGGCGGGCCCGCAGCCGGCGACCCCGCCGCAGACCGGCGACTACGGCCGTCCGGCAGCCGCGGCGGCACAGAGCGGTCCCGTCCAGGGCGGCCCGGCCGGTGGCGCACCCCACAGCGGCCCCCAGGCGGCGATGCCCCAGGGCGGACCCGTCCAGGGTGGTGCGGGTCAGGGTGGTTCGCCCCACGGCCCGCAGAGTGGCTCTCAGGCGGGCATGCCTCAGAACGGCCCCCACGCGGCGGCACCGTTTGGATCGCACCAGCCCGGCGGCGCGCAGCCCGGCCCCATGGGCGGACCCCAGGTCGGCATGCCCGGCGGACCGCAGGCGGGTATGCCTGGCAGCCCCCAAGCGGGTATGCCTGGCGGACCGCAGGCCGGTATGCCCGGCGGTGGCCCTCAGGCAGGTATGCCTCAGGCAGGCGCCCAGACGCCGCACGGCCACGCCCAGGGCGGCCCCGGCAGCAGCCCGCACGGCCCCGGCGGCATGCCGCCCCACGGCCCCTACCAGGCGGGCGTCCCAGGGCGTCCCAACGGAGCGGGTGACGGCGCGCCCGCCAAGCAGCGCCGTACCCTGACCCTCGCTCTTTCCGGCGCCGCCGCGGCGGCGCTGCTGGTGGTGGCCGGCGCGGTCGTCGTGCAGGCGAACTCCAAGGAGGTCCCGGTCGTACCCGTGGGCAACACCTCCAACAACACCGACGGCGCTTCGGGCGCCGGCCAGCCGGGCGAGGCTCAAGTGTCCCCGCCCGTGGCGCTCCCGACGGAAACCCTGGCCCCGGTCCCCACACTGGACATCGAGCCGGAGAAGACCAAGAAGGCGAAGAAGCCCACCAGGGAGCCGATCGCCCAGGTCCCCAACCCGGTCACCCAGCCGCCGGCCACGCATCGCCCGCAGCCCACCCCGACCAAGAAGAAAAAGAAGAATTCGACGCTCGTCGAACCCGACGCGGAGCCCACGAACCGTCCGTCGGCCGAGTACAGCACGGGCGCCCCGCGCCCGACGACGAAGCGGCCCACGACGAAGCCCACGGTGAAGCCGACGACCAAGCCCCCGCAGCTGAAGCCGAACCCGTACAGCGTGACGGCGGTCTGCGGCTCCGGTTACAAGGTCGTCGACTCTCACGCGCTGGGCTCCTACGCCACGATCTACCTCACGTACAACAGCAGCGCGGGCAAGAACTGCGTGGTCACGATGTCGAAGCTGGTGTATCCCGGCAAGATGCCCATGAACGCCATCCTTCAGGTCAAGGGCGGTTCCAGCGTGAGCAACGCGGGCAAGTTCACGGCGTACGCCGGCCCGGTGCGCGCGGCCGCCAAGAAGAAGTGTGTGATCTGGGGCGGCACGTGGGCCACGCAGAGCTGGAAGTCCGGCTGGAGTCACTGCACCTGACCGTCGCCGGCTCTCCCGAGGTGAGCACGTGATCAGGAGCACGCTCGACACCGGCAGCGAGGACTTCCGGCTGCGCCGCGAGGCGATGCTGGCCAAGCTGGCCGAACTCGACGCCGAGCAGGCCAGGGCGGTGGCCGGGGGCGGCGCGAAATACGCCGAGCGGCATCGCGCCCGCGGCGGCCTGCCGGCGAGGGAGCGGGTCGAGCTGCTGGTCGACGCCGACTCGCCGTTCCTGGAGCTGTCGCCGCTGGCGGCCTGGGGCAGCGAGTTCCCGGTCGGGGCGAGCGTGGTGACCGGGATCGGCGTGGTCGAGGGCGTCGAGTGCGTGATCACCGCGAACGATCCCACGGTCCGCGGCGGCGCCTCGAACCCGTGGACGCTGAGGAAGACCCTGCGCGCGGCGGAGATCGCGCTGCGCAACCGGCTCCCGTACCTGAATCTGGTCGAGAGCGGCGGCGCGGACCTGCCGACGCAGAAGGAGATCTTCATCCCCGGCGGGCAGATCTTCCGCGACCTGAGCAGGCTGTCGGCGGCGGGGGTCCCGACGGTCGCGCTCGTGTTCGGCAACTCCACCGCGGGCGGCGCCTACGTGCCAGGGATGAGCGACCACGTGGTGATGGTACGCGGGCGCGCCAAAGTCTTCCTGGGCGGTCCGCCGCTGGTCAAGATGGCCACCGGGGAGGAGTCCGACGACGAGTCGCTGGGCGGCGCCGAGATGCACGCCAGGGTCAGCGGGCTGGCCGACCATCTGGCGGAGGACGAGCACGACGCGCTGCGGATCGGGCGGCGGATCATCGCCTCGCTCGGCTGGCGCAAGCAGGGCCGCGAGCCGGAGGCGGGCGTGCGGGAGCCGGTCTACCCGGCCGACGAGCTGCTCGGGATCGTGCCGGAGGATCTCCGGGTGCCGTTCGACCCGCGGGAGGTGCTGGCGCGGGTGGTGGACGGGAGCGAGTTCGAGGAGTTCAAGCCGCTGTACGGGGCCTCCCTGGTGACCGGGTGGGCGCGGATCCACGGCTACCGGGTGGGTGTGCTGGCCAACGCGCGCGGCGTGCTGTTCAGCCAGGAGTCGCAGAAGGCCACGCAGTTCATCCAGCTCGCGAACCAGTCGCGCACCCCGCTGCTGTTCCTGCAGAACACCACCGGCTACATGGTCGGCAAGGACTACGAGCAGGGCGGCATCATCAAGCACGGCGCCATGATGATCAACGCGGTGTCCAACTCGACCGTGCCACATCTGACCGTCGTCATGGGAGCGTCGTACGGGGCGGGGAACTACGGCATGTGCGGGCGCGCCTACGATCCCCGTTTCCTGTTCACCTGGCCGAGCGCCAAGTCGGCGGTGATGGGTCCCGCGCAGCTCGCCGGGGTGTTGTCGATCGTGCGGCGGGCGTCGGCGCGGGCGAAGGAGCAGGTGTACGACGAGGAGGCGGACGCGGCCATGCGCGCGATGGTCGAGGAGCAGATCGAGGCCGAGTCGCTGGCGTTCTTCCTGTCGGGCCGCCTGTACGACGACGGGGTCATCGATCCGCGTGACACGCGTACCGTGCTGGGCATGTGCCTGTCGGCGGTCAACAGCGCGCCGGTGCCCGAGGCATCCGGTTACGGGGTGTTCCGGCCGTGATCAGTCGTCTGCTCGTCGCGAACCGGGGCGAGATCGCCCGGCGCGTCTTCCGTACCTGCCGGTCGCTCGGCATCTCCACGGTCGCCGTGTTCTCCGGCCCCGACGCGGGGGCGCCGCACGTGGCCGAGGCCGACCTGGCGGTACGCCTGCCCGGCGCGCATCCCGCGGAGACCTACCTGGACGCCGATCTGCTGCTGGCGGCGTGCCGGGCCTGCGGCGCGGACGCCGTGCATCCCGGTTACGGCTTCCTGTCGGAGAACGCGGAGTTCGCGCGGGCCGTGCTGGCGGCCGGGCTCGTGTGGGTGGGCCCGCCGCCCGAGGCCATCGCCGCCATGGGGTCCAAGATCGAGGCCAAGCGGCTGATGGCGGAGGCCGGGGTGCCCGTTCTGCCCTCGCTCGATCTGTCCGCGCCTTCGTCGTACCCGCTGCTGGTCAAGGCGTCCGCGGGCGGGGGCGGGCGCGGGATGCGGATCGTGCGCGAGCCCGGCTCGCTCGCCCTGGAGGTCGAGTCGGCGCGCCGCGAGGCCGCCTCGGCGTTCGGCGACGGTACGGTGTTCGCCGAGCCCCTGCTGGAGCGGGCCCGGCACGTCGAGGTCCAGGTGCTGGCCGACCGGCACGGGGGCGTGTGGGCGCTGGGCGAGCGCGAGTGCAGCGTGCAACGACGGCATCAGAAGGTGGTCGAGGAGTGTCCTTCGCCTGGGATCTCCGATGAGACGCGGGAGTCGTTGTACGACGCCGCCGTCAGGGCTGCCAGGAAGGTCGGCTATGTCGGGGCCGGGACGGTGGAGTTCCTGGTCGAAGGGGACCGGGTGGCGTTCCTGGAGATGAACACCCGGCTCCAGGTGGAGCATCCGGTGACGGAGCTGGTGTACGGGGTGGATCTCGTACGGATGCAGCTCGAACTGGCCGAGGGGGCGGCGCTGCCTCCCGAGCCGCCCGCGCGCGCCGGGTGGGCGGTGGAGGCGCGGTTGTATGCCGAGGACGCCGAGTATGTGCCGCAGAGCGGGGTGTTGCGGCGGTTCGAGGTGCCGGGTGAGGTTCGGGTGGATTCGGGGGTGGAGTCCGGGTCCGTGGTGTCGCCCTACTACGACGCGATGCTGGCCAAGGTGGTGGCGCATGGCGCGACGCGGGATGAAGCGGTCCGCAGACTGACGACGGCACTGCGCCAGGCCAAGCTCCACGGCCTCACAACAAATCGAGATTTGTTGGTCGAAATACTGACAAATCACCATTTCATAGCCGGTGACATCGACACCGGCTTCCTCTCCCACGCCGTCTCTTCGCCTGCCGCCGCGGCTGACCCGTTGACGTCGCTGGCCGCCGCCCTCGCCATCGCCGCCGGGAACCGCCGCCGGGCCCGGGTGTTGCCCGGCCTGCCCAGCGGCTGGCGCAACGTCCGCTCCCAGCCCAGCCGCGCCCACTTCGAGGAGACCGGGCCGGTCGTCTACGACCCCCTCCCCGAGGCGATCACCGTCATCAGCGCCCAGTCGCACGAGGTGGTCCTGGAACGGGACGGCGTGCGACGGACGTTCGAGGTGACCCGCTACGACGACGATGACAGCGGAACCGTCTACGTGGACCACGCCGACGGCCATGCGGCGCTGACCCCTGTGCCCCGTCTCCCTGAACCCGCCGGGCACCTCGCCCCCGGATCCCTCCTGGCCCCCATGCCGGGAAGCGTGCTGCGCGTCGAGGTGGAGCCCGGCGACCGGGTGGCCAAGGGCCAGTCGGTCCTGGTCATCGAGGCGATGAAGATGGAGCATCGGATCATCGCTCCGGCCGATGGCGTGGTGTCCGCCGTACACGTGGAGAAGGGCCGGCAGGTCGACGCGGGAGCGGTGCTGGCGATCATCCAGGAGGGGAACTCATGACAAGCCTGGTGCACAAGGACCTCGCGGGCGGCGTCGCGACGATCACGCTGGACTCGCCGCCCAACCGCAACGCCCTGTCGGTACGCCTGCTCACCGACCTGGCCGACCGCCTGAACTGGGCACTCGCCGACCCGGACGCCAGGGTGATCGTGCTGACCGCCACAGGAAACGTGTTCTGCTCCGGTGCCGACCTCAAAGAACAGCGACAACCGGGCGCGCCCGTGACGGCCTCCTTCCCAGAGATCATGAGTCTCGTCTGGGAGAGCCCCAAACCGGTGATCTGCCGCCTCAACGGCACCGCAAGGGCGGGCGGCCTGGGCCTGGTGGCGGCGTGCGACTTCGCGATCGCCCCGCTGACGGCGTCGTTCGCGTTCACGGAGGTATGGCTGGGGGTCGCCCCCGCCATGATCGCCGTCCCCGTGCTCAGGCGCCTGGACCCTCGCGCCGCCTCGGAGTACTTCCTCACCGGCGAGGTCTTCGACGCCACGAGAGCCGTGGACATCGGACTGTTGTCGCGGGCGGTGCCCGAGGAAGATCTGGACGCCACCGTCGCCCACTACGCCGAGATGCTCATGAAGGGCGGCCCGGAAGCCCTGGCGATCACGAAGCGGCTGGTCAGAGAGGTGCCCGGGGTGTCGTTCCAGGAGGGCCTGCGGCGGATGACCGACCTGTCGGCCGAGCGCTTCACCTCGGAGGAAGGCCAGGAGGGCATCGCCGCGTTCATGGACAAGCGGCCCCCCAAATGGGTCCCACCCCAGGTCTGACGCTGCCATGGTGCTGCGCGTCGCGAACTGCAGCGGCTTCTACGGCGACCGTCTCTCCGCCGCGAGGGAAATGGTGGAGGGCGGGCCGATCGACGTCCTGACCGGGGACTGGCTGGCCGAGCTGACGATGTTCATCCTGGCCGCGAACCGGCTCAAGGGCCGCCCCGGCTACGCGCCCACATTCCTCCGCCAGTTGGAGGACGTCCTGGGCCCCTGCCTCGACAAAGGCATCAGAATCGTGACGAACGCGGGCGGGCTGGACCCGGCGGGCTGCGCGGAGGCCGTACACGACCTGGCCACCCGCCTCGGCCTCTCCCCCGCCATCGCCCACGTGACGGGCGACGACCTCACCGGCCATCCCCTCGACCTCGTCAACGCCGACACAGGCGAACCCCTCGAAGCAACCCCCCTGACCGCCAACGCCTACCTCGGCGCCCGCCCCATCGCCACCGCGCTGTCGGCGGGCGCGGACGTGGTGGTGACCGGCCGCGTCACGGACGCCGCTCTGGTGACGGGCCCCGGCATCTGGCGGTACGGCTGGGGCCCGCAGGACCTCGACCCCCTGGCGGGCTCGGTGGTGGTGGGCCACATCCTCGAATGCGGCTGCCAGGCCACCGGCGGGAACTACGCCTTCTTCCAGGACGTACCGGACCTGGCCCACTGCGGCTTCCCTCTCGCCGAACTCCACCCGGACGGCTCAGCGATCATCACCAAACACCCCGGCACCGGCGGCCTGGTCTCGGTCGGCACGATCACGGCGCAACTGGTCTACGAACTGGGCGGCCCCCGCTACCTGGGCCCCGACGTGGTGGCCCGCTTCGACACGATCACCCTGTCGGACGACGGCCCGGACCGCGTACTGGTCTCCGGCGTCCGCGGCGACCCGCCCCCGGACACCCTCAAGGTCGCCGTCAACTACCTGGGCGGCTACCGCAACACCATGACCCTCGTCCTGACGGGCCTGGACATCCCGGCGAAGGCCAGGGTGGCTGAGGAAACCCTCTGGTCCCGGATCCCCCGCGACTCCTTCGACGAGGTCCACGTCACCCTCACCGATCCCGGCCTGCTCCGCGTCACCGTCATGTCCCCCGACCCCCACCTCGCCGGCCGCGCCTTCTCCGCCGCCGTAGTGGAAACGGGCCTGTCCAGCTACCCCGGCCTCCACACCCTCACCCCGCCCACCAACGCCTCACCGTACGGGATCTACTGGCCGGCCCTGGTCCCGTCCTCCCAAGTCCACCCCCAGGTCTTCCTGAACGGCGACCAACTCCCTCCCCCACCCCACGCGACCCCCACCGCACCACCGCCCACCACCACAACCCAGAGCCCCGCCGAGACCCCAAGCACATCCAGACCCCCGCGCACCACCACAACACCCGGCACCACCGAGCCACCGGGCACCACCTGGCCGCCAGGCGCCAGTGCGGCACCGGGTGCCACCGCAACACCGGGCACCGCGGCGACACCGCGCACCGCCGAGCCACCGGACACCGCCGAAGCAACGGGCACCGCTTGGCCGCCAGGCGTCGGCGCGGCATCGGGCGCGCCCGCGTCACCCGCGCGCTCAGCGCCGGGTCGGCGGGATGAAGGACGGCGGAGTTCGGCGCCGGTGGTCGGCGGCCAGGAGGTCGCGCGCATCCCCCTGGGCCGGATCGCCGGTGCCCGTTCGGGCGACAAAGGCGGCAACGCCAACCTGGGCGTCTGGACCGACACCCAGGCCCGCTACGAATGGCTGTCCACCCACCTCACCCCGGCAACCCTGGAACAGCTCCTCCCATCCCTGGCCGGCCACCGCATCGACCGCCACGACCTCCCCAACCTAAAAGCACTGAACTTCGTCATCCACGGCCTCCTCGGCAGAGGCGTGGCGGCCAGCCCCAGAATGGACCCCCAGGCCAAGGCATTGGGCGAGGAGCTACGCGCCCAGCCGATGGACATCCCCCGACCCCTGCACCCCTGACACAGCCCACCGCTCCATCAGCCATCACCCCGAGCCCTGCACCCCGACAGAACTCCCCACCCCATCACCCCGAGCCCTGCACCCCCGACAGAGCCCGCCATCCCAGCAATCCCGCCCCCATCAGCCCGGCCATCGCCCCGAGCCGCGACACCCGTACCTCAGGCGCCGCCCGGAACGCCAGCCGCCCGGCCAGCCGCTCCCGCAGCGGTACGACGAGCGCGTCCCCCGCCAGCGCCACCCCACCGCCCAGCACGATGAGCGCGGGATCAGCCACCAGCGTGTACGTCGCCAGCGCCAGAGCCAACGCCTCCACCGCCTCCCCCCACACAGCCCTCGCCCGAACGTCCCCCTGGGCCGCCAGCCGCACCACTTCCTCGGCCCGCTCCACCCCGTACCGCTCCGCGACGGCGCGACCGGACGCGTACGCCCCCAGGCACCCCCTCTGCCCGCACCCACAGGCCACCCCATCGGGCCACACCGGAATGTGCCCGACCTGCCCGGCCCACCCGCCGGCGCCCCCGTACAGCGCTCCCGACAACACCACGGCCCCCGCGATCCCCGTACCGATGGGCAGGTACAACACGTCCTGCACACCACGCCCGCCCTCCCCGTACGCGAGCTCCGCCTCCCCGGCCGACCGCACGTCGTGCCCCAGAGCCGCCGGCAGCTCCACATCGCCGAAGAACGAAGCGGCAGGCACGTCGCGCCACCCGAACGCGGCGGAGAAGACGGCGTGCCTGGCGGTGACGAGCCCGGGCACCGCCAGCCCCACGGCCAGCGGACGCACCCCGGCGCGGGGCCTGGTGAGGTCGGCGACGAATCCGGAGACGGCGGCGATCACCCGATCGGGACCTTCCGCCCGCGGGGTAGGCCGTCGCTCAAAACCGTGAATCGTCCCGTCACGGGCGACAAATCCACCCTTCATGGTGGTACCGCCGACATCCACCGCAGCAACGACATCATTCATCCGACCATTCTCCCCGCCCGCACTCATGAACCTCCCGCCGACAACACAGGACCAGGCCCCACGAACCCACAGCCTCACGCCCCGGGCAAGGCTCCTGACAGCCGCCGAATCGGCGAGAACCACCCGTCCCCGGACGAGCACGGCGCCGAATCCCCTGGCATGCCCCGACGTACGCGCGGACGCTAGGTTGACCGTGCGCGCGCCGCTCTCATAGGGTCGTCGCCACTAGAATATGATTCTGTCGAAGGGGCGGTCCATGACCTCCACCCACATCGACGTCGGCGCCATCGACTTCGACGCGCTCGGCGCGTGGATGGACACCCAGGGGTTGCCCGGCGGACCCATCACGGCCCCGGCACCGGTCCTGGGCGGCACGCAGAACGTCATGGTGCGCTTCGAGCGCGCCGGCCACCCGTACATCCTGCGCCGCCCTCCCATGCACGCCCGCCGGAAGAGCAACGAGGTGCTGCGCCGTGAGGCGAGGGTGCTGGCGGCGCTGCGTGACACGCCCGTCGCCGCCCCCCGGCTGGTGGCCGCGCAGACCCTGCGGGAGCCGGTGTTCTATCTGATGGAACCGGTGGACGGGTTCAACCCCTCGACGGGGCTGCCGGAGCCGCACGCGTCCGACCCGGCGATCAGGCACCGCATGGGGCTGGAGGCCGCGGCGGCGCTGGCCGAGCTGGGGCGGGTCGATCCGGGGGTGCTGCCGGGGTTCGGGCGGCCGGAGGGCTTCCTGGAGCGGCAGGTGCCGCGCTGGCTCAAGGAGCTCGACTCGTACGGGGAGCTCGACGGCTACCCGGGGCCCGACATCCCCGGCCTGCACGAGACGGCCGACTGGCTCGCCCGCCGCCTCCCTCGTGCGTTCACACCCGGCATCATGCACGGCGACTACCACTTCGCGAACCTCATGTTCGCCTGCGACGGCCCCCGGGTGGCCGCGATCGTGGACTGGGAGATGTGCACGATCGGCGACCCGCTCGTGGACCTCGGCTGGCTGCTGGCCACCTGGCCCTCCAACAACGGCCACGTGCCGGGGCTGCCGCCGCCGCGGGAGATCATCGCGTACTACGCGGCGCTGTCGGAGCGGGACATGTCGGCCATCGACTGGTACGCGGTCATGGCCTGCTTCAAGCTCGGCATCGTCCTGGAGGGCAGCCACGCGCGCGCGTTCGCCGGCAAGGCGCCCAAGGACATCGGCGACCTGTTGCACGCAACGACCCTGGGACTGTTCGAGCGAGCGCGCGAGTTCATGGACGGCGCACTCGACTAAAGCGGTCACCGCCCATCAAACCCGGGCATTCAACCCAGACATTCCCCGCCTTATATCACGATTTCTGGAAAAACGATCACATACCAATCCCCGAGACGTACAATTGCGCGCAATTGCATCTGTTATCCGGGAAGGATCGTCATGCGCATGCGGTTCCTCGGCTCCACCTCGGAGGCGGGCGCCTGTCCCACCCTGTACGAAACCGACCGCGGCACCATCGTCGTCCAAGGTCTGCGCGTCACCGACGCCGAGGCGCTCGCGGACCTCCGTGACGTGCTCGACGGCGAGACCGCGGTCGAGGTGCCCCGCGAACTCATCACCGAAATCGCCCGCCGTGTCCTGCCTGACCTGGCGGCAAACGCTTTCCCGACCAGCGGAGGAACACCGACGGCAACCGGTTGATCACAATTGCGATGGATGCTGGCATGATCGGTACCCGCGGGACTAGCCTCTTGCGGCGTGACGTCGTTTCAGCAGGCGCGCATCGACCTCGGCAGCCAGCTACGTCAGCTGCGCGAGGGGGTCCATCTGTCGGGCAAGGAACTGGCGGAGCGGTTGCGCTGGCAACCGTCCAAGGTCTCCCGCCTGGAGAACGCCCGGCAGACCGCAACCGAGGATGACGTGGTCGTGTGGGCGCAGGCGGTGGGCGCCTCGCCCGACACGACCGATGAGCTGATCAGGCAGTCGATCGCGCTGCTCGAGCGGCACGACGACTGGAAACAGCGCCACCGCAGCGGCCTGGCGGCGATCCAGGAGGACGTACGCGATCTGGAGGCGCGTACGAAGCTCTTTCGCGTCTTCGAACCGGGCATCATCGTGGGCCTGTTGCAGACCTCCGAATACGCCAGGCACGTCTTCCGCAAGGTCAAGCGCCTCTACAGCGCCGCCGACCAGATCGACGCGGCGGTGCGGGTGCGCATGCAGCGCCAGGAGATCCTCTACGACCGGACGCGGACGTTCAGGTTCATCGTGACCGAGGCCGCGTTACGCACGGCCCTGGCCCCGCCCGAGGTGATGCGCGGCCAGATCGACCGCCTGCTGGCCGTCAGCACACTGCCGAACGTGGAGTTCGGCGTGATCCCGTTCAGCACCGAGCTTCCGGCCAACCCGATCAACGGCTTCTGGATCTACAACGAGGCCATGGTCGCGGTCGCAACCATGACAAAGGACCTCATACTGCGTGATCCGGACGACATAGCCTTCTACGTACGAGCCTTCGACGATTACGCGAAGGTGGCCGACTTCGAGGAAGCGGGACGCGAGGTCATCATCGGCATTCTTCACGAATACCGGAAACAAACTCCACATTAACCGCAGCAATTGCTTGCCACCCACCGCAAGATCGTGCAATTCTGTCGCGAGACGTTGCGGAGGTGACGCATGATGCTTGATACCGCGCTCAGCCTCGAGCGGTTCGCGTGGCACGCGGGTCGTCACGCTGACCTGTCAGTCCAGAACCTCGCCCTGTCGAGCGACCCAGCGTACGTGTCGGTCCGCAACCGCTTCTCGGCCACCCTCGTGGAGACCGTCACCTGTTCCGACGAGGGGGCCTTCCTCACCTCGTGGGGCTACCGCCTCGGCACCACGGACGACGTCGAGTCCGCCGCCGCCCGCCTCGCCTTCCTCCTGGCCGCCCTGCCCGCCTGAGCACCTCCCGCTACACCGCGCTCGACGGCGGCACCCAGCGAACCGGCCTGACGCCTGGATCGGTCACGCGTGAGGGCGGGCCCCTGCCTCGTGCACGGGCCCGCCCTTACGGTTGGGGTGGGGCTAGTTGACTTCGAGCTTGCGCTGGATGGCGATGAGGATGTGCATCATCTCCGTCTGGTTCTCCTGCAGCCCATCGACCTTGGTGTCCAGCCTGTCGACCTTGGTCTCCAGGCTGCCGACCCGAGCCTCCAGCCCGTCGAACCTGGTCTCCAGCCTGTCGAACCTGACCTCCAGCCTGTCGAACCTGGTTTCCAGCACTCCGACCCTGCCATCGAGCTGGGTGAACTTGCTGTCAAGGACCTTGACCTGCTGGGCCACGCCGTCGATCTTCTCGGTGAGCTGCTGACCCATCGCCAGCTGGTCGGCCCGGATCCGGACGAACTCGTTGTCGAGTTGCGTGCTGACTTGGAGGGCGATTTCCTTGAAGCTCATACCAGGTCTCCCTTACCTTGGGGTAAGGGACCGGGGATGGTACAGATCTCCGGTCCCACTTCTTTGCCCACAGGCTACTCCTCCGATCGCTTCCCGTGGGACGCATCCGAAAAGACATTCCCCTGGTCAGGGGCTGTATGGGAGCATAAATTCGGACGGATCCGCCTATATCAAGGCGAAGATTTTTCGCTGTTATACCCGACAAAATACATCGCACGACGGCAATGGGCGGGGCACCGTCACGGTGCCCCGCCCTCGGCTATTTTGCGCAGTCGTACAGACCGTCCTGGCCGGCCACCGCCGTGCAGTTCGCCTGCACCCAGGTCGTCACCTCGGTGTCGCCCCGGCCCGGTCCCCCGCCCTCGCCGCCGGACATGACGTACCGCAGTTGTCCTGAGGAGACCAGGGACTGCAGGCGGTCCACGGTCATGGCGGGATCGCTGCCGGTGAAGCCGCCCATGGCCATCACGGGCTTGCCGGTGGACAGGATGAGGCCCGACGCCTGCATGGCGCTGTTCACCGCGACCAGCCAGGTGGCCTTGCCCTGGTTGGCCACCAGGTACTTGGCCATCGCATCACTCACACCCCCACCGGGACCGCCACCTCGTCCGCCGAAACCGCCCCGGCCGCTGCCACGTTCCGTGGTCCCAGTCTGCCCCTCGCCGTTGGGCTGAGCCTCGCCGTTGGGCTGTCCCTCACCGCCAGGCTGGGCCTCGCCGTTGGGCGGGCCGTCGCCTCCTTGCTGGCCGCGCCGCCCGCCGGCGAACTGGCCGCCTCCGGGCATTCCCCCGGGACCCCCGAAGCCCATGCCACCCCCTGTGGATGGACCTGCGGTCGGGTTCGAGCCGTTGACCTGGGACTGCAGCGGCGTCACCGCGTACGCGGCCGGCCCGGCCAGCCCGGCGACCACCGTGGCCGCCAGCGCGATCGCCGCGATCCGTGCCGTCACCTGGGCCCGTACCCGAGCCAGCACGAGCACCACCACGGCCACCAGGGTCGCCCCGAGCACGACCCAGGCCAGCCACGGCACCCACTCGGGCGTACGGCGCAGCACCACGAACGACCACGCACCGGTGACGGCCACCGCCAGCGGCAGCACCCAGGACCAGGTCCGCGAGCGCCGGTACGCCTGCCACATCACCACCACGCCCATCCCGCACAGCGCGGCCACCGCCGGAGCCATGGCCGTGGTGTAGTACGGATGGAAGGTCCCGCTGGAGAAGCTGAACACCACGTAGTGGACGACCAGCCAGACACCCCACACCAGCCACGCCGCCCCCGACGGCCCCCCATCGGTGAGCCGGCGCAGCCGCATGACGATCGCGAACGCCAGCGCCACCACGCAGAACGGCAGCAACCAGGAGATCTGCCCCGCCAGGACGTCGTTGAACAGCCGCCCGGCTCCCGGATCTCCACCCCAGCCGCCACCGCCGCCGCCACCGCCGTTGCCCTGGCCCTGACCGAAGACACGGCCGAGGCCGTTGTAGCCGATCACCAGGTCCCAGACGGTGTTGTCGGTGGAGCCGCCGATGTACGGGCGGGAGTCCTTGGGCCACAGATCGGTGATGACCATCCACCAGGCACTGGACACCACCAGCACGACCCCGGCCGCCAGCAGGTGCCCCACCCGGCGCAGCCACGGCCCTCGGCAGCACGCCAGGTACGCCAGCCCGAACGCCGGCACCACCAGGTACGCCTGCAACATCTTGGCGTTGAACCCCAGCCCCACGAAGAACGCCGCCAGCAGCAACGACCGCAGCCGCCCCGTCCGCAGCGACTCCAGGCAGAACCAGGCCGCCAGCACCAGCAGCAGCACGAGGACCGTGTCGGGGTTGTTGTCCCGGTTGATCGCCACGGTGATCGGAGTGAGCGTCATGACGACACCGGCGACGAGCGCGGCCACGTCCCCGGAAGTGCCCGGGAACGCCCGCCGGACGGCCGAGTAGACCAGTCCCACCGAGGCCGCCCCGGCCAGCGCCTGCGGCAGCAACATGCTCCACGTGCCGTACCCGAAGAGACGGGCCGACAGCCCCATCACCCACAGCGCCAGCGGCGGCTTGTCCACGGTGATGTACGAGCCGGCGTCGAGCGCCCCGAAGAAGAACGCCTTCCAGCTCTTCGTCCCCGACAGGACGGTGGCGGCGTAGTACTCGTTGGCGTTGCCGCTCAGCGCCCACGCGTACATGACGAACGCGACGGCCAGCACCGCCCACATGGCGGGCCGCGACCAGCGGGGGTCGTCCTCGGCGCCGAGGAACACGCGGGAGAGGAGGCCGCGTGAGGAGGCGGCCCGGTGCCCGGCCTTCGCGACGGTGGCGGCGGTCATCGGACGGACCTCCGCTTCGGGTTGAAGACCCAGACACGCAGCAGCAGGAACCGTACGAGCGTGGCGAGCGCGTTGGCGATGATGACCGCGATCAGCTCCACTCCGTGCGAGACCCCGGCGGGCAGCAACGACAGGCTCCCGGAGGTGAGCACCAGCCCGACGAGGAAGGCGATCAGCCCCTCGAACTGGTGCCGCATCGCCCCGCCCGACCCCTTGACGCCGAAGGTGAAGCGGCGGTTCGCGGCGGTGTTGGCCACGGCGGTGACGAGCAGCGCGATCGCGTTGGCCAGCAGCGGCGGCACGACCTGGCGCAGCAGCGAGTACAGCAGCAGGTACGCCAGCGTGCTGATCCCGCCCACGATCGCGAACCGGGGCAGCTGCCTGGCCATCCCCCGGGGCAGCTCGGCCCGCTCGACCCGGGCGGGCACCGGGATGCGGGCCGCGCCGGACAACGTCTTGCGCGCCACCCGGAGCAGGCCGCGCAGGTCGTCGCGCGCGGTCTGCACGATGTCCACCCGGCTGTCCGGATCGTCCACCCAGTCGACGGGCACCTCGTGGATGCGCAGCCCGTGGCGTTCGGCCAGGAGCAGCAGCTCGGTGTCGAAGAACCACTGTTCGTCCTCGACACCGGGCAACAGGGCCTGGGCGATCTCCGTACGGACGGCCTTGAAGCCGCACTGCGCGTCCGAGAACCCGGCGCCCATGCCGAAGCGGAGCAGCAGGTTGTACGAGCGGGAGATGAACTCGCGCTTGGGCCCCCGCTCCACCCGGGACGCCCTGGCCAGGCGGGTGCCGATGGCCAGGTCGCTGTGACCCGACAGCAGCGGCGCCACCAGCGGCAGGAACGCGTCCAGGTCGGTGGACAGGTCCACGTCCATGTAGCTGACGACGTCGGCCTCGCTCTCCGACCAGACCCGGCGCAGTGCCCGCCCGCGCCCCTTCTCGTCGAGGTGCACGGCGCGTACGTGCCGCAGTTCACCGGCCAGCTCGGTGGCGAGCTGCCAGGTGTTGTCGGTGCTGGCGTTGTCGGCGATCGTGATGCGGAAGCCGTAGGGGAGGTTCCTGGTCAGGTACGTGTGCAGCCGGGTGATGCTCGCCCTCAGCGCCCGCTGCTCGTTGTAGACCGGGACGACCACCTCGACCAGGCGTGTCCGCACTGCTGTTATCTCCATGCAGACAGCTCACGTTTCGGGTCTTTAAGGGGACTTATCCGATTCTGAGTGACGGATGAGAGTTCCCGGTAGCTGAATGGTCGCGATCGCTCCGCCACCAGGCGCGTTCGTCAGGCGTACCGTGCCACCAGCCTCCGCGACGGCCTGCTTCACGATCGCCAGCCCCAGCCCGGACCCCGGCAGGCCACGGGCCGACGGGGAGCGCCAGAACCGCTCGAAGACGTACGGGAGCTCATCCTCGGGCAGGCCGGGGCCGTGGTCGCGGACGGTCAGGCGGCCGCCGTGCAGCTTCACCTCGACCTGGCCGCCCGGGCTGAACTTGGCGGCGTTGTCGATGAGGTTGAGCACGGCGCGTTCGAGCGAGGTGGAGCTGCCCACGGCGTACCAG
Source organism: Nonomuraea insulae (assembly GCF_042656245.1). Classification (NCBI taxonomy): domain Bacteria; kingdom Bacillati; phylum Actinomycetota; class Actinomycetes; order Streptosporangiales; family Streptosporangiaceae; genus Nonomuraea; species Nonomuraea insulae. The sequence goes on along the minus strand of NZ_JBHSPA010000045.1, from coordinate 421,522 downwards.
GGCTGGAGGTCGGTGGTGACCTCGGCGCCGCGCAGCCTGGCCCGCTCGACGGCGGCCGTGACCACCTCGTGGAAGCCCAGCTCGACGTGCGGCTCGTGGTCGGTGTCGCCCCTGGCGAGCTGGAGCAGGTCGGCGACGAGCGTGGACAGCTCGGCGAACTGGGCCTTCACGTTGACCAGCAGGCGCTCCTTGGCGCCCGGGTCGAGGCTGCGGCCGGTCTGCTCGCTGCGCAGCAGCAGGTCGATGTTGGTGCGGAGAGTGGTGAGCGGGGTGCGCAGCTCATGGCCCGCGTCGGCGACGAGCTGCTTCTGGCGGTCCCTGGAGCCCGCCAGGGAGGCCGTCATGGCGTTGAAGGAGGAGGACAGGCGGGCGATCTCGTCGGTGCCCGTGACGGGGATGCGCGTGTCGAGGTCCTCGGTCTGCGCGATGTGCTCGACCGCCCTGGTCAGGTTGCCCACGGGGCGCAGGGCGGTCCGCGAGATCGCCAGCCCGGCCCAGGCCGCGCCGAGCACGCCCAGCACGGTGATGCCGCCGAGCATGAGCGCGGCGATCCGCATCGTGTACTCGATGTAGCCGTAAGGCCTGGCTTCCATGACCGCCACGCCCGGCTTGAAGTTGACCGTCACCACGCGGAGCCGCTTGCCGTCGCGCGTCTCACCGTCGCGGTAGACCGGATCACACGGCCGGAAGGCCTCCTTGTCCTTTTCGTAGTCCGGCATGATCGGAGAAGGGCCGATCGAGCAGGTGGTGCCGTCGGCGGACAACAACGTGGCCATGCCTTCGGCGAACGGGCCCCGCGTGCCGTCCGGCGAGCAGTTGTGCTCCAGGTAACCCTTGTCGCCCTGGCTCAGGGACTCCTTGATGGTCATGTCGAGGTTGCCCCGGAGCCGGTCCTGCAGGATGAAGTACGACAGGCCCGCGCACATCGCGATGGCCAGCGCCACGGCCACCGTGACCAGGAGCGTCAGCCGCGTACGCAGGCTGCCACGCCCGGACAGGTTACGCAGACGCGCGCGCAGGCCGGTGCCGTTCACGCCGTGGCCCGGAGCACATAACCCACCCCGCGCACGGTGTGGATCACCCGCGGCTCGCCCCCGGCCTCGGTCTTGCGCCGCAGGTACATCACGTAGACGTCGAGCGAGTTGGACGTCGGCTCGAAGTCGAACCCCCACACCTCGCTCAGGATCTGGTCCCTGGTCAGCACCTGGCGCGGATGGGCCAGGAACAGCTCCATGAGCAGGTATTCGGTCCTGGTCAGGTCGAGCCGCCGGTCACCGCGCGTGACCTCCCTGGTCGCCGGGTCCATGTGCAGGTCGCCGTAGGTCAGCGCGTCGCCCTCGGGGGTGCCGCCGCTGAGCGCGCCCCGCCGCAGCAGGGCGCGCACCCTGGCCAGCAACTCGTCCAGCTCGAACGGCTTGACGAGGTAGTCGTCGGCCCCGGCGTCGAGCCCCGACACCCGGTCGCCGACCGCGTCACGGGCCGTCAGCATGAGCACGGGGATGTGGTTGCCCGAGGCGCGCAGCCTGCGGCACGCGGTCAGCCCGTCGAGCCGGGGCATCATGACGTCGAGCAGCACCGCGTCAAAGGTGTCCGAGGCCACGGCGTCGAGCGCCTGATGCCCGTCGTTGGCCGTGACGACCTTGTAGCCCTCGAACTCGAGGCTCGACTGCAACGCCTCGCGCAACGCGGGCTCGTCGTCCACTACCAGCAACCGTGCAGGCTCACTCATGCTACAAACGCTAGGGGGTCATCATGAAAAGGTGATGAACGGTCTCACGGTCGTTTCATGAGGATCACCACGCCACGGGCATCGCTTTGAGCCCGAAGATGGCTCCATCGTACTTGGCGGACAGGTCTTCGTCGGACACCGTGACCCGGAGATCGGGAATGCGTTCGAACAACGTGCGCAGCGCGATCTCCAGCTCGGCCCTGGCCAGGTTCTGCCCGAGGCACTGGTGAACGCCGTACCCGAAGGCCACGTGGTGCCGGGCGCCGCGCTCGACGTCGAACTCGTCGGGCCGCTCGAACGCCCGCTCGTCCCTGTTGGCGGAGGCGCCGAGCACGAAGATGCCCTCGCCCTTCCTGACCTGCTGACCGCCGATCTCCTGGTCCTCGGTGGCCACCCGGTCGAACGCCACCCAGTCCACGACCGAGTGGTAGCGCAGCAGTTCGTCCACGGCCATCGGCCACTTGCCGGGGTTCTCGCGCAGCGCGGCGAGCTGGCCGGGGTGACGCAGAAGGGTGAGCACGGACAGGGGAAGCATGTTGGCGGTGGTCTCGTGACCGGCGACGAGCAGCAGGAAGATCACGCCCACCAGCTCGTCGTGGGTCAGCTGCCCGCTGCCGATCAGGCGGCCGAGCAGGTCGTCCTCGGGCGCGGCCTCGGCCCCCGTGACCAGACCGTCGAGGAACGACCTCAGCTCGGACATCGCGCCCCATCTGGTCTGCGAGTCCGCCGTGGGGTCGATCATCGTCCGGGTTCGCGACTGGAAGAATTCGCGGTCGGCGTACGGGACTCCGAGGAGCTGGCAGATGACCAGCGAGGGCAGCGCCAGCCCGAACGCCTCCACCAGCTCGGCCTCCGGCCCCTTGGCGAGCATGTCGTCGATGAGCTGGTCCACGAGCCGCTGGATGCCCGGCCGCAGCTCCCTCATCCGCCTGACGGTGAACTCGGGGATGAGCAGGCGGCGGAAGCGGCCGTGCTCTGGCGGGTCGAGGTCGATGAAGTGGCCGATGGAGAACGCCTCCAGCGCGGCGATCTCCTCGGGTGACCGGGTCCCGGAAGTGATGGCGTTCGGGTGGCCGGGGCTGGCGGGGTTGGTGCTGATGCCGCTGCCGGCCAGGACCTGCTTGGCCTCGGCGTGCCGGGTGACGAGCCACACCTCGCCGTCGCGGTGTGTGCCGCGCACGAGGGGGGCCTGCTCGCGCATGTGCTCGTACTCGGGTGGCGGCGCGAACGGGCACGTGCGCGGGACAGGGAAGGTTTCCGCCATAGTCTGCTCCCTACAAGCCGGACTGCATTGCTTACTTACGCGAAAGTAAGCAATGCAGGGCTCGGTCGTCAAGTGAGGGAGTGGAATGGCTGGGCGGCGGACGGACACACGAGAGCGGATTCAGCAGGTGGCGCTGGAGCTGTTCGCCGAGCGCGGATATGACAAGACGTCCCTGCAGGAGGTGGCGGATCGGCTGGAGATCACCAGGCCGGCGCTCTACTACCACTTCCGTACGAAGGAGGCCATCCTCGCCAGCGTGATCGACCGGTTGGGCGAGTCGATCGACGAGTTGGTGGGGTGGGCCAAGGAGCAACCCAGGACGGCCGAGGCCCGGCTGGAGATCCTGCGGCGGATCTCGGGGCTGATGGAGGATCAGTGGCGGCCGCTGTTCAGGTTCGCGCAGGTGAACCAGGGGGCCATGCGAGGGAATCCGGCCGGGGAACGGCTGCAGAACGGGGTGCTCAGCATGTTGTCGCTGCTGTCCGTGCCGGAGGCGGGCGCGGTGGAGCAGTTCGAGGCGCGGCTGGCGGTGTTCGCGGTGATCCTCGGGAGCGTGCCGTTCCTGTTCGACATGGACCTGGATGAGTCCGAGCGGGCCGAGGTGGCGCTGCGGGTGGCGAGCAAGCTCATTTCGGGGAGTTAGCGCGGGAGTTGCCATCGCGGCGTTGAGGCCGCCGATGAATCAGCGCAGGAGCGCCATCGCGGCGCTGTGGCCGCGGATGAGTCAGCGCAGGAGCGCCATCGCGGCGTTGTGGCCGCCGATTCCGCTGACGGCGCCGCCTCTGCGGGCGGCCGCGCCGCACATCAGGATGCGTTCGTCCTCGGTCCGCACACCCCAGCCGCCTTCTTCCGCGTACGGCCAGCTCAGGTCGGTGTGGAAGATGTGGCCGCCGGGCAGGCCCGCGTCCCGTTCGAGGTCGACCGGGGTTTTGGCCTCGACGCATGGGGTTCCGTCGGGGGTGGTGAGCAGGCAGTCCTGGAGGGGTTCCGCGAGGACCGCGTTGATGGAGGCGAAGGTGGCGTCCAACGCCGCCTTACGCGCTTGATCCGGATTTTTCCGGAAAAGTCGGGCGGGCATGTGGAGGCCGAACAGCGTCATCGTCTCGGCGCGCCCTCTCAGGCCGGGGCCGAGAATGGACGGGTCGGTCAGCGAATGACAGTAGACCTCGGCTGGCGGCAATTCCGGAATCTCCCCCTTGACCGCCTGTGCGTACGCGGTGGCGAGCTGGTCGTGTCCCTCGTTGATGTGGAACGTCCCGCTGAAGGCCGCCCGGGGGTCCACGGAGGCGTCCTTCAACCTGGGCAGCCGCGTCAGCACCATGTTCACCTTGAGCTGCGCGCCCTCCGGCACCGTCACCGGCCGGCCCATCACCCGGTCGAGCACGGCGGGCGGCAGGTTGACCAGCACGTGCCCGCCGCTCACGGTGTGCTCGCCGTCCTCCGCCACGTAGGTCACCTCACCGGACGGGGAGATCCCGACGATCTCCGCGCCCGTCCTGATCTCGGCGCCCGCCCGCCTGGCCGCCGCCTCCAGCGCGCCTGACACCGCGCCCATGCCGCCGACGGGGACGTTCCACTCGCCCGTGCCGTCGCCGATCACGTGATACAGGAAGCACCGGTTGGCCAGCAGGTCGGTGGCCGGGTCGGCGAACGTGCCGATCAACGCGTCGGTGAGCACCACGCCGCGAACGGTGTCGTCACGGAACCGCTCGTCCACCGTCTCGCCGATCGGCCGCGCGAACAGGTCCCGCCACGCCTCCGCGCCGACCAACCGCTCGACCTCGGCCGCTGTCCGCAGCGGCTCCAGCAGGGTGGGCGCCACGACCCTGGCCACCTCGGCCACCATGCCGTAGAACGTCCGCCACGCCTCGTAGTCCGCCTCACCGCCCGTGACGGTCCTGAACGAGGCCGCCGTACGCAGGTCGTCCCCGTTGTCCACGAGCAGGCCCGTGTCGCCTTCCCGGGTGCTCCTCGGGGTGTACGAGGCGTACCGGCGGCGGCGCAGCTCCAGACGCAGCCCAAGGTCACGCATGATCTGCGACGGAAGGAGACTGACAAGGTAGGAGTAACGCGACAGACGCACGTCCACGCCGGGGAACGCCCGCGCGGAGATCGCCAGCCCGCCGACGTGCCCGAACCGCTCCAGCACCAGCACCTTGCGCCCGGCTCCGGCCAGGTACGCCGCCGCGACCAGCCCGTTGTGCCCGCCCCCGGCTACGACCACGTCATACGACCCCATCCTCGCACCTTACGACCCACCGCACACCCCCCGTCAACGCCGACCCCACCCCTCACGACACCCACCACCACACCTGCGCCCCGCCAAAGACGACAACGCACGCCACCACACCCAAGAACCGCCGACACGGTCGGCGCAGTCGGCGCAGTCGGCGCAGTCGGCGCAGTCGGCGCAGTCGGCGCAGTCGGCGGATGAGCGGAGGGGCACGGCCGAAGGCGGAGCACGGCCGAAGGCGGGATTAGGGGCGGCTGGCGATGGCTAGGAGTGTGGCGGCCGGGCCGGTCAGCGGGCGACCGCGGCGCCATACCGCTCTCAGGTTTCTGACCAGGCTGATCCCCGCCAACGGCACCTCCACCAGCCGCCCCGTGGCCACGTCCGCCTCCACCGCGTACCCGCTCAGCACCGCCGGCGCCACCCCCGCCTGCGCCGCCCCCTTGACCGCCGAGTTCGACCCCAGCTCCAACCGCGGGCTGGCCCGATGCAGGCCGCCGAAGGCCACGTCGAGCGTCTCCCGCGTACCGGAGCCGGGCTCGCGCACCACGAGCGGCGTGGCGGCCAGTTCCGGCCCCCGGAGCGCGGTACGGCGGCGCGCCCACGGATGGCCGGGCGCCACCACGACGATCAGCCGATCGGTCCCCACGACCCGCCCGGCCAGCCCGTCAGGCACGCTGGGCCCCTCCACGAACCCCAGCTCCACCTCCTCCCCCAGCACCCGCGCCGCGACGTCGGTGGAGTTGACCACGTCGAGCCCCACCTGCACCTCGGGCTCCCGATTCTGTAGTTCGCCGAGCCACCGAGGCACCAGGTACTCGGCCACCGTCATGCTCGACGCCACCCGCAGATGGGCCGCCTCGCTGCGGCGTACGGCGTCAACGGCGCGCATGAGCTCCTCGGCGGCGGCCAGCACCTGCGCCGCCCACCCGGCCACCATCTTGCCCTCGGTGGTGAGCGCGGAGCCGCGTGGCGTGCGCTCGATCAGGGGCAGGCCGAGGCGCCGTTCGAGCTGGGCGATCCGCTTGCTCGCGGACGGCTGCGCGATCCCCGCGACCCTGGCCGCCCGCCCCAGGCTGCCCAGCACGCCGACGTCGACGAGGAGCTTCAGCGAGTCGAGATCAGGCAGCGCACTCATAGCCACAGGCTATGACCTCCCAGGCAAACACCAGCTACCGGACGTTTCCACCGGTCAGAAGACTGGGATCATGACCGCCAGCACAGAGGAGCCCGGTACCGCCATCGCACCCACCCGCCCGATCCACACCCGCCGCACCCTGGAGAACACCTCGGCGGGAACCCCGGACGGCACCCAGAACAGGACTCCGACGAGAACCTCGGAAGGGCCCGCGAACAGACCCTCCGAGCAGACCAGGGACCAGACCTCAGAACGGGCCCCCGAGCGGGGGCTCGGGCGGGCCGCCGGGCGGGCCTCGGGGTGGATCCGTCGTGTGTGGCCAGGCGTTGCGATGGCGGTCGGGGCGGTGGTGTTCTCGATGCTGGTCAGCCGGTACGTCCCCGCGCTCAGCCCCGCCGTCGTCGCCGTCATCTCCGGTGCGGCCCTGGCCAGCCTGGTGGGCGTCGGCGAGCGGTTCCGGGCGGGCCTCGCGTTCGTGTCCAGGCGTGTGCTGCGCCTGGCCATAGCCCTGCTCGGCCTGCAGATCTCCCTGCCCCAAGTGCTGGCTCTCGGCTGGCAGACGCTGGCCATCGTGACGGCGGCGACCGGGCTGACGTTCGTCACGACACCGCTGATCGGCCGCAGACTGGGCCTGAGCCGTGGGACATCGCTGCTCATCGCCACGGGCGTGTCCATCTGCGGCGCCTCCGCCATCGCGGCCATGCGCGAGAGCATCGACCTCCCCGACGATGACGACGCCGCCGCCAGTGCGCTGGGCGTCGTGGTGCTGTACGGGACCGCGGCCATCGCCGTCCTCCCCCTCCTGGCCTCCCTCATGGACCTGTCACCGGCGCAGCTCGGCGTGTGGGCGGGCGCGGCCGTGCACGAGGTGGCCCAGGTCGCCGCGATCGGCGCCGCCTCGGGCGTGCTGGCCGGCGCCGTGACGGTCAAACTGGGCCGGGTCGTCCTCCTGGCCCCGATCGTGGCCCTCACGTCGTACCGAAACCGCCGCACGTCCACCCGTACGACCACCGGCACGGCCGCCCGCACGACCGCCCGCACGGCGCGACCGCCGATCGTGCCGGTGTTCGTGGTCGCGTTCCTGGCGATGATGGCCGTGCGCAGCACCGGATGGCTTCCCGCGACGTTGACGGAGACGGTGCCGGGCGTGACGAACGTGCTCATGGCCGCCGCCCTGTTCGGTCTCGGCACCGGCATCGACGTGCGGAAACTGGCGAGGGGCGGCCGGGCTGTGCTGCTCGGGGGGATCGCCACGGCGATCATCGCGGTCACGTCTCTGGCGGGCGTCATGGTGTTCGTGTGATCCTCGAGTAGACGGCCGAGCCGGAGGAACCGTACGCTGCTCCGTTCGGAACAAATCTCTCGAAAACCACCGTTCCCCATACGCAGAGCCCAGGACCTCTCAAGGAGCACGAAACTCACCATGCGCAGCACCACCGACTCCGTTCTCCAGCCGTCCGACGAGGTCGCCGAGGCCCTGGCAACCGGCGCGCCGATCGTGGCGCTGGAGTCCACGATCATCTCTCACGGGCTGCCGCAGCCGCGCAACCTGGAGGTGGCGCGGGAGTTGGAGGGAGTCGTACGCGCGGCGGGCGCGGTGCCGGCGACGATCGCCGTGCTGGACGGCGTGCCCAGGATCGGGCTGAACGAGGTGGAGCTGGAGCGCATCGCGTCCGAGTCGGGGCTGCGCAAGCTGGGCCAGCGGGACCTGCCCGTGGCGGCGGCGCTGAAGGCCAGCGGCGCGACCACGGTGTCGGCCACGTCGTTCCTGGCGGCCCGCGCCGGGATCCGCGTCTTCGCGACGGGCGGGCTGGGCGGCGTGCATCGCGGCTGGGCCGAGGAGCAGGACGAGTCCGCGGATCTCGACACGCTCGCCCGTACCCGCATCACCGTGGTCTGCGCGGGCGTCAAGTCGATCCTCGACGTGCCCGCCACGCTGCAGCGGCTGGAGACGCGGGGTGTGAGCGTGGTGGGATTCCGTACGGACACCTTCCCCGGCTTCTACCTGCACTCCTCCGGCCGGCCGATCGACTGGCGGATCGAGTCGCCCGACGAGGCCGCGGCCATCATGCGCGGCCAGGACGGGCTGGGCGGCGCGGAGACGGCGCTGATCGTGGCCAACCCGGTCCCCGAGGACCGGCAGCTCGACCCCGGGCTGCACGACCGCGTGCTGGGCGAGGCGCTGACCGCCGCCGAGCGCGAGGGGGTCACGGGGCAGGCGATCACGCCGTTCCTGCTCGGGTACCTGGTCGACGGGACCGCCGGCGCCTCCCTGGAGGCCAACCTGGCCGCCGTGCGCGGCAACACCGCCCTTGCCGCCCAGATTGCCCTTTCCTGGGCCAGATCGTGACAGACGGCGCCCTCCTGGTCATCGGTGACGTGGTCACCGACGTGGTGGCGCTACACGGCTCGGCGGTCATGGCCGGTACGGACACGGCCGCCGACATCGTGCTGCGCCCCGGCGGCTCGGGCGCGAACACCGCAGCCTGGGCCGCCAGCCTGGGCGCCGAGGTCCATCTGCTGGCCAAGCTCGGGTACGACAGCAGCGAGTGGCACGCCACCGAGCTGATCAAGACGGGTGTACGCCCGCACTTCTCGGTGGATTCCGGTCACCCGACGGCCGTGGTGATCGCGATGGTGGACAAGAGCGGCGAACGTTCGATGCTCACCAACCGCGGCGCCGGCGGCCTGATTTCCGAGGCCGACTGGAACCCGTCCCTGCTGGAGGGCGCCGAGCGGCTGCACCTGTCCGGGTACGTGCTGTTCGCCGAACCGGGGCTGCGCCTGGCCCGTCGCGCCATGGCCGACGCGGTGGCCGCGGGCGTCGCGGTCAGTCTCGATCCGGCCTCCACGGGGCCGCTGCGCGAGTTCGGAGTTGAACGTTTCACCCGCGAGACGGCCCGGGCCCGCCTGATCATTCCCAATCTCGACGAGGCACTTCTGCTCACCGGCGCGACGACTGCCGAGCGGGCCGCCGTACTGCTGAGTGAGACATATGGCACAGCAGTCGTGAAGCTGGGCGCGGACGGGGCGCTGGCCGCTATGGACGGCGCGGTGGTCGCGACCGCGGCGGGTGTGTCCGCCGAGGTCGTGGACTCGACCGGAGCGGGTGACGCGTTCGCCGCCGGCTACCTCGCCGCAACCTTGCGGGGCTACGGTGAACAGGCGGCTTTGGAGGCTGGTTGCCGTGCCGGTGCAGAATGTGTGGCCCAGGTGGGCGGCCGTCCACGGTACGGTTTGGATCTGAACCGTCTTTACCCTATTCACACTGATTGATAGCTTGCCGCGTAGGCTGCACCATTAGCCACATACGTTACGGGCAGCACCACGCGGCTCACTGGGGAGGATAAGGTCCGCCGATGGAAGTCGAGTCATCGATCTGCCTGAGCGACCTAGTCCCTGCGCTGCGCTGGAGCCGCCCGCAGCAGGTGGCCGAGGCGCTGGGCGATCCGCGCCTGCCCGCGGCCTGGTGGTCCTCTCTGGCGCTGTCCAAGGCGCTCGGCACGGCGGGACTCGACTGGATCTGCGAACGTCTGGCGCGGCTGGCCTCCGCCCGCTGGGACCATCTGCCGCTGGCCGACCTGCTGCCCGCCCTGACGGTTCACCACATCGATCCCGCGCTGCCTGGCTGGCCCGAGGCCACCCGTACGGCGATCACCGGGCTCGGCGGCTGGCAGCGCCTGCGCCGTCTGTCGCCCAGCGACCTGGGCACGCCGTCGGCGACGCCTGAGATCGTGATGGGCTCCGTCTTCCGTGAGATCCTCGGCCGCATCCCGGCCCAGCGCGAGGTGCCCGTCGCGGCCCCCGTCCGTGAGGCGTCCGGCGCGGGTTCCGCCGGCCACCCAGAGGTCACCCGGCCGCTCCAGCGCGGCCAGGCCCCCGGGCAGCCCGCCTCGTCCCCCACACCCTCCCTCTCGTCCCCGTCACCGTCGCTCTCGTCTCCCTCGCCGTCCTCCACGCCGCCGAGCACGGGCTCGTTCCCGGCCGTTCAGCCGGAGGGCGCACCGCCGTCGCGAAGCGGAGCCTTCGCCGCCCAGAGCGGCGAGGCCGCCTCACAGCCGCAGGGCGCGGGTCCGTTCGGGCCCCAGGGCCAAGGACAGGGGCAGGGCCAAGGACAGGGACAGGGACAGGGACAGGGCGACTCCGGCCCGCAGCGACAGACAGGGACTTTCCCGGCACCGCCTGCCTCCGACGGCAACGCCCGCCAAAGCAGCCCTTTCCCGACACCACCGGCCTCCGACGGCAACCCGCGCCAGACCGGCACCTTCCCGGCGCCGACGCCTGCCGACAGCTCCCCCCGCGGATCCTTCTCCGCCCCGCCGAGCTCCGACGGCAACGCCCGCCAAAGCAGCCCCTTCCCGGCACCGCCGACTTCCGACGGCAACCCGCGCCAGACCGGTTCCTTCCCGGCTCCGACGCCCTCGGACAGCTCGCCGCGCCAGACGGGCACCTTCCCCGCCGTGCCGCCCGCGGACGGCTCGCCACGCCAGACCGGTTCGTTCCCGGCCTCGGACAGCTCGCCGCGCCAGACCGGTTCGTTCCCGGCCTCGGACAGCTCGCCGCGCCAGACGGGATCCTTCCCCGCCGTGCCGCCCTCCGACGGCAACCCGCCTCAGACCGGCTCCTTCCCCGCGGTCGGGCCGCGCCAGACGGGCTCGTTCCCCGCGCAGCCCCAGGGCCCGCGCCAGAACTTCGCGGGTGAGGGCCTCCCCCAGCGACCGGCCCCCGGCCAGCAGGACCGCCTCCCGCAACGCCCCTCGGGCCCGCAAACCGGCCGCCAGGACCCCGGCTCCATCCCAGGAGCCCCGGGCGCCCCGGCTTCCGGCGGCCCCCTTCCCGGCGGCGGCCCGCAGACCGGGTCGATCCCGGCCGTCCCCGACGCCGCCAAGACCACCCCGGGCACCCCGACGCCCGCCTATTCGACGCCCAGCCCCGTACCCTCCGACACCGACCACGCGATGGTCCGGGTCGTGGACAGCCTGTTCCGCAGTCTGGACAAGCTGGAGCTGGCCGTAGCCGTGCACCGGCTGTTCGCCGAGGACCCGGTCAGCCTCCGTACGCTCGCCCACAAGATGCTCGTCGAGCGGGACGCGCTCTCCCAGGCCCAGCGCACCGCCGAGGAACGTGTCCTGCACTGGCTGCGCTCCTCCGAGTCCGCACCGGTCACCGGCCACATGTTCCGGCTGACGGAGTGGCTCGGCGCGGCGGCCACCGAGGACCAGCTCATCGGCGCGGACCCGGCCCACCCCGTGACCGTCCCTTCCCTCCGTACGCCTCTGTGGCGGGTGCTGGTCACGCTCATGCCCGACCGCCGCCTCCAGGACGGCTGGCTGGTGGTCGGCGATCTCCATGGCCTGCAGGCCCGTACGAGGCAACTCCTGGCCGCCAGCCCGCCCGACGCCGACGTGGTGGAGCTCATGGCCGAGCTGGGCATCCGTACGCACTCCGCCAAGGCCTGGCACGACGCCCTGCCCTCGGAGGCGAGCCTGAACGCCGCGGCCGCGGCCCCCTCCCCGGCCCAGCCCCTCCCCCGCCGTACGCCGGGAGCCAACGGCCACCACCACCGCGGCGGCCAGCCCATCCCCCCGGCGACGGCCGGATCGATCGACCCGTCCGCCGCGCTGGCCACCCTGTCGGCGCTGTCGGGCGGCCGTCCGCCGATGATCGGCGGCCTCGCGGGCGCTCCCTCCACGCCGCCCCCGCCGCTGCCGAGCCCGTCCTCCGACCCGCGCCGCTGGCAGCGCATCGAGGTCACGCCCGAACACCTCAGGGGCGGCCCGGTGCCGGTCCCCGAGGGGTACGCGGCCCAGCTCGGCATGCGCCCCGGCACCCTGCTGTCGGTCACGGGCCCCGGTGACAACGCCATCGTCCTGGTCTGGCAGGGCCACCAGCCGGTCTTCGACTCACTCCAGCCGGTCCTCATGCGCCTGAACGCCCGCCCAGGCGACCAGGTCTACGTCACGGTCGACGGCTACCGCCTGGAAGCCCAGCTAACCGCCTGAGCCACGCCACCTTCCGCCTGAGCCACGCCACCTACCGCCTGAGCCACGCGACCTACGCGTGAGCCAGGCCCCCTTACCGGCTGGGCGTGTGTGGGCCTGCCCGCCGGCGCTGCGCGGCGAAGCGGGTGAGTGAGGCGGCCACCATGTTCACGCCCATGACGTCGCGGTCTCACGGCTCCAGGTCGAAGAGGCGGAGGCGGTGGGCGGTGGCGGCGGCCTCGCCGCGCGTGGAGACCCCCATCTTGGCGAGGATGTTGGACACGTGCACGCTCACCGTCTTGACCGAGATGAACAGCACCTCGGCGACCTCCCGGTTGCTCCGCCCGTTCGTCACCTCCCGCAGCACCTCCTGCTCCCGCGCCGTCAACCCCAGCGGCTGCCCATCGCCCCCCTCGTCGGACCCACCGCCCGACCCCGCGATCCTGGCCCGCCGCGCGAAGACGTCGAGCTGCTCCAGCAGTGGCGTGGCACCGAGCTCACGGGCGAGCTCCCGCGCCCGGACCAGCCGAGCCGCCGCCCCCTGCCGGTCCCCGGACGCGAGCGCCGCCTGCGCCGCCCCCACGAGGCACCGCGCCTCCGCATACGGCTGCCGCAGCGCCCCCCACGCCCCCACCGCCAGGTCCCACGCCTCGAACTGCCACGCCACCGGCTCCGAGGCGCCATCCAGCGGCGTCTCGGGCCCGGTCAGCGCGCTGAACGTGAGCCGCTGCGCGTGCTGCAGGTCACCCTCGGCCCCGAGGTCCCAGCCGATCTTGCGCAGCCCGGGCAGCAACGACAACGCCAACCGCGCCAGCGCCCCGAGCGAAGCACCTCCACCGGAGGGAGCACGCCCGGACGGCGCCACCACCTCCAGGAGCTGCGTCGAAGGCACCACGGCCCAGACGAGCTGCGCGAAGGTCACCAGCACCGGCCACGAGTAGCGCGGACTGCTCACCAGGTCACGGGTCTCCAGCGCGCGGGCCGCCATCTCCACCGCCTCGTTCAACTGCCCGCGCGCCACCAGCAGCTGAACCTCCCTGCACAGATGCGGCAACACCGTCTGATCCCGGTAGTTGCCCCGCGAAAGCACGCTCCGCGACGACCCCAGCAGTTGCTCCGCCCGGTCGAAGTGCCCCCGCGCCAGCGCGATGTCGGTGGCCAGACCCTGCAGGCTGGCCCGGTAGGGGGCGGGCGGCGCGAGGTCGAGGGCCTGCTCGATCGCCTGGAGCGCCTCGTCCCAGCGCCCGAGCGAGACCAGCGGCTCGGCCAGGTTGATCGACAGGAACGTGCCGGAGGTGCGGGCCAGGCCGTATTGAACGGCCCCCTCGACCCCGTCGCGGGCGACCTGGGCGGCCCGCTCGTGCTGACCGGAGCCTTCGAGCGCGTCGGACTCGGAGATCGCGCAGCGCATCAGCGCGTTGTAGGCGTCGTCGCGGTAGGCGATGCGGCGGGCCTGCGCGAACGCCTCCAGCTGCTGGTCCATGTCGGCGTAGCAGGCATGCCCCCAGGTGAGGCTGATCATCGCGTGGGCCTCGACCCTGGCGTCGCCCACCGCGTGCCCGATCTCCATGGCGAGCCGGGCCGTGGCCTGCCGCTCCGACCGCTCCTCCGGCCGGTGGAGCATGCGGGCCAGGCTCTCCAGCACCTGGCCGCGCAGTTTGAGCTGGTCGTCGGGCACGAGGGCGGCCGCCTGGCGCAGGTCTTCGACGTTTCCCGGCCGGCTGAGGTCGTAGCGGGTCAGGCCGCGCTGGCGCAGCAGCAGGGCCGCCCTGATCGGGTCGGCGTCGTAGTCGAGTTCGTCGAGGGCGGCGCTGGCCAGGGCGATGCTGCGCTCGTATTCGCCGGCCTGGTGGGCGACCGTGGCGGTCTGCCTGAGCACGTCGATCCGGTCGCAGCCGATGCGCTCGGCCGCGTCGGGCACCTGGTCCCACAGCTCCAGCACCCGGGACAACATCCTGAGCTGCTCGTCGTAGGCGGTGGACTTGCGGGCCTCGCCCGCCGCGCGCCAGGCGCTGACCAGCGCCCAGGTGGAGTCGTGGGCGGAGTGCCAGTGGTGGGCCAGCTCGATCGCGCCGCGCGGGGCGGGCAGGATCGACAGGTCGCTCTCCAGCGCCTCGGCGTAGCGGGTGTGCAGGCGGGTGTGCTCACCGGGCAGCAGGTCGTCGTGGAGCGCCTCGCGGATGAGCGCGTGCCGGAAGCCGTAGCCCTCGCCGTCGACCACGAGCACGTTGCCGGCCACCGCGGGCCGCAGCGCCCGTGACAACGAGCTCTCGTCGAGCCTGGCGACGGCGCTGAGCAGGTCGTGCTCGATGCGCTGGCCGCCGGCGCTGGCCACCCGCAGCAGCTCCTGCGTCTCCTCGGGCAGCCGCTCGACGCTGGCCAGCAGCAGGTCGCGCAGCGACTCGGGCAGCGCCTCGCCGGCGCCCGCCTCGTTGAGCAGCGCCTCGACGAACAGCGGGTTGCCCTCGCTGCGCGCGTAGATCAGGTCCATGTCGGCGGGGGACGGCTCGCGCTCCAGGATCCCGGCCGCCAGCGCGACGGCCTCCCTGCGGGTGAGCCTGCGCAGCTCGGTCCTGGTCACCCACTCGACCCGGCCCAGCTCGGCCAGCAACGGCCGCAGCGGGTGGGTGCGGTGCAACTCGTCCGTCCGGTAGGTCACCACGATGAGCAGGCGCGCCGCCGTGCGCTGATAGCGGACGAGGAACGTCAGCAGGTCGCGGGTCGAACGGTCGGCCCAGTGCGCGTCCTCCACGATCAGCACCACGGGACGCTCTTCCGCCAGCCGCTCCAGCAGCCCGAGCACCTGCTCGAACAGCCGCGCCCTGGCCTCGGCCCCGTCCTTGCCCGGCTCGCCGAACTCCGGCAGCAACCGGGCCAGGCCCCGCGAGCTGCCGCCGGGCACGAGCGCGGTGACGCCGTCGCGGCCCAGCTCGCGCACCAGCCCGCGCAGCACGGCGGTGAACGGCGCGAACGGCAGGCCTTCTGTGCCCAGCTCCAGGCAGCCGCCCACGAGCACCAGCGCGTCGCCGGCCCGGTGGGCGGTGAACTCTTTGATCAGCCGGGTCTTGCCGACCCCGGCCTCGCCGCCGACGAGCGCGGTGGACGAAACTCCGGAACGTGCTCTGACCAGGGCGTCACCGAGAGCGGCGAGCTCGCGGGCACGCCCGACGAACAAGGGGCTCACGGCATGGATACTCACGCCCCCAAGGATGCCATCCGCGGACGACAGAAACGCCCGCCAGGCTCACCCGTGAAACCGCTGGAAGCGCGGGGGAACGCTCAGCGCAGGACCTTGCGGAAGAACGTGGCCGACGCCTCGTAGCCGAGCGCGTGATAGAACTCCGGCGCCCGCCGCGTCGCCATCGCCACGTAACCGGCCTCGCGCGAGCGGGCCCACCGCTCGAACTCCTCCAGCAGCGAACGCCCGACCCCCTGCCGCCGCGCCCCCGACTGGACCATGGCCTCCTCCACCCAGGCGACCGGCCCGTTGGCGAACAACGTCAGATGGACGAACCCCAGCAGGTAACCTCGCACACGCCCGCCCACCACGGCCGCGAGCAGCAGGGCGTCGTCGTTGGCCAGCAACGCGGGCAGGGCGGCGTCGAAGGCCTCGCGCTCGGGCCTGAAGGTCAGGCCGAACTCACGGGCCAGCGCGAACACCTCCTCCGCGTCCGCCTTCTCCGCCTTCCTGATCAGAAGATCGTCAGCCGTCATGAGCAACGACACTAGATCGTCCCGCCCGGCCTGCGCAAACCTGCGCGTTCACAGGTCACCGAGCCCGAGCTGGCGGGCGATGAGCATGCGCTGCACCTCGCTCGTGCCCTCCCCGATCTCCAGCACCTTGGCGTCGCGGTAGAAGCGGCCGACGGGGAACTCGTTCATGAACCCGTACCCGCCGAACACCTGCGTCGCGTCCCGCGCGTTGTCCATCGCGGCGTCGGAGGCGACCAGCTTGGCGATCGCCGCCTCCTTCTTGAACGGCACCCCGGCCAGCATCTTCTCGGCCGCGTGATAGTAGGCCAGGCGCGCGGTGTGCGTCCTGACCTCCATGTCAGCGATCTTGAACTGCATGGCCTGGTAGTGGCCGATCGGGTGGCCGAACGCCTTGCGTTCCCTGACGTACTTCAGGCACTCGTCCACACAGCCCTGCGCCAGCCCCACGCTGAGGGCCGCGATCGCGACGCGGCCCTCGTCGAGCGTCTGCAGGAACTGCGCGTAGCCGCGGCCGCGCTCGCCCAGGAGGTTGCCCGCGGGCACGCGGCAGTCGGTGAAGGCCAGCTCGCGGGTGTCGGAGGCGTTCCAGCCGACCTTGGAGTATTTCTTGGAGACCGTGAATCCGGGCGTGCCGCTCGGCACGAGGATCGTGGAGATCTCCCGTTCGCCGGTGAGCGCGGCCACGGCGACGACGCCGGTGATGTCGGTGCCGGAGTTCGTGATGAACGCTTTCGTACCGTTGATCACCCATTCGCCGCCGTCGAGCACGGCCGTGCTGCGCATCCCGCCCGGCACGTCGGACCCGCCGCCCGGCTCCGTCAGGCCGAACGCGCCCAGCAGCTCGCCCGAGGCCATCCTGGGCAGCCAGGTCTCGCGTTGTTCCTGCGTGCCGAACCTGAAGATCGGCATCGCGCCCAGCGAGACGGCCGCCTCCAGGGTGATCGCCACGCTGGAGTCCACCCTGGCCAGCTCCTCCAGGGCCAGGCAGAGGGCGAAGTAGTCGCCGCCCATGCCGCCGTACTCCTCGGGGAACGGCAGGCCGAACAGCCCCATCGTGCCCATCTGCCGCACGATGTCGTACGGGAACTCCTCGCGCTCGTAGAAGTCGCCGATCACCGGCGCGACCACCTCGCGGGCGAACGCCTCGACGGTTTTGCGCAGCTCTTCGTACTCGTCGTTGAGCATGTCTCAGCCTTTCGAAAGCGCCTGTACGACGCGGGACGGGCTGGGCCGGCCGAGCAGGTCCGCCAGCCAGGTGCTGGTGGCCACGAGCTTGCCCAGGTCGAGCCCGGTCTCGATGCCGAGCCCGCGGAGCATCCAGACCAGGTCTTCCGTGGCGAGGTTGCCGGTGGCGGACTCGGCGTACGGGCAGCCGCCGATGCCGCCCGTGGAGGCGTCGATCGTGCTCACCCCGGCCCTCAGCGCGGCCAGGGTGTTGGCCAGCGCCTGCCCGTAGGTGTCGTGGAAGTGCACGGCGAGCCGCTCCGGCGTGCGGAAGGCCTCGATCAGGGCGGTCACGTGCCCCGGCGTGCCGACGCCGATCGTGTCGCCGAGCGACAGCTCGTAGCAGCCGAGCCCGAGCAGCCGCTCCCCGACCGCGACCACCTGCGCGATCGGCGTGGGCCCCTCCCAGGGGTCGCCGAAGCACATCGACACGTACGCCCGCACCCTGATCCCGCTGTCCAGGGCCCTGGCCACGACCGGTTCGAACATCTCGAACTGGCTCTCCAGGCTGCGGTTGAGGTTCTTCGCGGCGAACGTCTCCGTCGCGCTGGCGAAGATCGCGATCTCGTCCACGCCCAGGTCGAGCGCCCGGCCGAGGCCGCGCGCGTTGGGCACCAGGACCGGGTAGCGCACGCCCGGCTTCCTGTGCAGCCTGGTGAGGAGCTCCTCGGCGTCGGCGAGCTGCGGCACCCACTTCGGATGGACGAAGCTGGTCGCCTCGATCACCTTGTGCCCCGCGCCCGCGAGCCGGTCGATGAACTCGGCCTTCACCTCGACGGGCACGATCGCGGACTCGTTCTGCAGACCGTCGCGCGGGCCGACCTCGTAGATCGTGACCTGGTGCGGAAGATCTCGCATGGGGTACGGCATCACGCCTCCTCGGCACTGACCACTGGACTGGCCACTGGACTGACCACGGCCAGGACGGCGTCCATGTCGACCGGCTGTCCCGCGCGCACGGGCAGCTCGGAGACCACGCCGTCGCACGGGGCGGTGACCGTGTGCTCCATCTTCATCGCCTCCACGACGACCAGCGGCTGCCCCTCGCTCACCTGCTCGCCCTGCTGCGCCTTGACCAGCAGGACCGTGCCGGGCATGGGGCTCCTGACCACGCCGTCGCCCGCCGCCGCGGCCCCCGGGCGGTCGCCAGGGTCGCCGATGAGGTGCCGGGTGAACGACCAGGACGCGCCGTCCTTGCCGAGCCAGAGCGTGTCGCCGTCGCGTACGCGAAGATAACGCTCGGTACGCCCGCCGATCGTGACGCCCAGGTCCTCGCCGAGCCTGATCCGCGCCGGCACCACTTCGCCATTTATCTGGACTTCGGCGGATTCTTCAGGCAACCCACGGACCTGGACCGGATGGGCCCCGTCCCTCGACTCCAGCCGCCACGTCGTCCACGCCCGCTCCCCCACCCGCCACCCGTCGGTGACCTCCCAGGGGTCGTCGCCCTGGGGCAGGGCGTGGAAGACGAGCGCCGCCGCGACGAGCACCGCCTCCGGCACCTCGATGTCCGGCACCAGCTCGGGCAGCACCCGCTCGACCAGGCCCGTGTCCAGCTCGCCCGCCCGGACGGCCGGATGCGTGGTCAACGCCCGCAGGAACGGGATGTTGGTGACCACGCCCAGGACCGTGGTCCGGCCGAGCGCCTGGTCGAGCGATCGCAGCGCCGACGCCCTGTCCGGCCCCCAGGCGACGACCTTGGAGAGCATCGGGTCGAACTCGCTCCCCACGACCCCGCCCTCGACCAGCCCCGAGTCCACGCGGACGACCACACGCCCATCGTGACCCGCGGCGCCGGGAGCCGCCGCGTCGCCGGGCTCGCGCAGGACCAGCACCCGGCCGCCCGTCGGCAGGAAGCCGCGCGCGGGGTCCTCGGCGTACACGCGGGCCTCCACCGCGTGCCCGTCGAGCCGCACGTCCTGCTGCCCGAACGGCAGCCGCTCCCCCGCCGCCACCCTGAGCTGCAGCTCCACCAGGTCGAGGCCGGTCACCAGCTCCGTGACGGGATGCTCCACCTGCAGCCGGGTGTTCATCTCCATGAAGTGGTAGGCCCCGGTCGTCCCGTCCACGATGAACTCGACCGTGCCCGCCCCCACGTATCCGACCGCGCGGGCCGCCTCCACCGCCGCCGCTCCCATGCGGGCGCGCGTCTCGGGGCTCACGAAGGGGGACGGCGCCTCCTCGATGATCTTCTGGTGCCGGCGCTGCAGGCTGCATTCGCGCTCGCCCAGGTGGACGACGTTCCCGTGGGTGTCGGCCAGCACCTGGATCTCGATGTGGCGCGGGTTCTCGACGTATCGCTCGATCAGCAGCGTGCCGTCGCCGAACGCCGCCAGGGCCGTGCGCCGGGCCGACTCGATGGCGCCGGGCAGCTCGGCCGCCGACCGTACCAGCACCATGCCCTTGCCCCCGCCGCCGGCGGACGGCTTGATCAGGGCGGGGAAGTCGCGCCAGCCCTCCAGCTCGGTACTGCCCGGCACCACGGGCACCCCGGCGGCCGACACGGTGGCCTTGGCGCGGATCTTGTCGCCCATCGCGTCGATGGCCTGCGCGGGTGGCCCGACGAACACCAGCCCGGCCTCCGCGCAGCGCCGCGCGAACGCGCCGTTCTCGGCGAGAAACCCATACCCCGGATGTACGGCTTGCGCCCCCGAATCCCGAGCCGCCCCCACAATCGCCTCAATATCCAGATATTTCGGCACCTCAAGGGCAATGTCCGCTTCGCGCACATGCCTGGCCCCCGCGTCGGACGGCGTGTGCACGGCCACCGACGTGATGCCGAGCGACCGCAGCGTACGCGCGATCCGCACGGCGATCTCACCCCTGTTGGCGATCAGAACCCGGTCGAACCCCTGCGGGGGGCCGGCCCCCCGCATTCCCCCCGAAAGCTCGGCGCGTCGCGCGTTTTCCCTTGCTCGCTTCATCGCTCGCTCACATCCGGAAGACGCCGTAACCGGCGGGTTCGAGCGGCGCGTTGGCCGCCGCGGACAACGCCAGGCCCAGAACGGTGCGGGTGTCGAGCGGATCGATCACGCCGTCGTCCCAGAGCCTGGCCGTGGAGTAGTACGGATTGCCCTGGTGCTCGTACTGTTCCCTGATCGCGTCGGGATCGGCGTCGCCGACGGTCGTGAGCACGTTCGCGGCCTGCTCGCCCCCCATGACCGAGATGCGGGCGTTCGGCCACATCCACAGGAACCTGGGCGAGTACGCCCGCCCCGCCATCGCGTAGTTCCCCGCCCCGAACGACCCCCCGATCACCACCGTGAACTTGGGCACCCGCGCGCACGCCACGGCCGTCACCATCTTGGCCCCGTGCTTGGCGATCCCGCCCGCCTCGTAGGCCTTGCCGACCATGAAGCCGCTGATGTTCTGCAGGAAGAGAAGAGGGATGCGCCGCTGGTCGCACAGCTCGATGAAGTGGGCGCCCTTCATGGCCGACTCGCCGAACAGGATGCCGTTGTTGGCCAGGATGCCCACCGGGTGGCCGTGCACGTGGGCGAAGCCGGTCACGAGCGTCGAGCCGTATTCGGCCTTGAACTCCAGGAACCGCGACCCGTCCACGATCCTGGCGATCACCTCGCGCACGTCATAGGGCCGGCGGGTGTCGGCGGGGACGATCCCATACAGGTCGCGGGGGTCGTGGCGGGGCGGCTCCGGCGCGATCGTCTCCCAGGGGCGCTCCGCGCGCGGGGCCAGCGTGGAGACGATGTCGCGGACGATGGCCAGCGCGTGCGCGTCGTCCTCGGCCAGGTGATCGGTGACGCCGCTGACGCGCGCGTGCAGGTCGCCGCCGCCCAGCTCCTCGGCCGTGACCTCCTCGCCGGTGGCCGCCTTCACAAGGGGCGGGCCGCCCAGGAAGATCGTGCCCTGGCCGCGCACGATGACCGCCTCGTCGCTCATCGCCGGCACGTACGCGCCTCCTGCCGTGCACGAGCCGAGCACGGCGGCGATCTGCGGGATGCCGCGCGCCGACATCGTGGCCTGGTTGTAGAAGATGCGGCCGAAGTGCTCGCGGTCGGGGAACACCTCGTCCTGCCTGGGCAGGAAGGCTCCGCCTGAGTCCACGAGATAGACGCACGGCAGGCGGTTGAGCAGCGCCACCTCCTGCGCGCGCAGGTGCTTCTTGACCGTGATCGGGTAGTACGTGCCGCCCTTCACGGTGGCGTCGTTGGCCACGATCACGCACTCGCGGCCGGCCACCCGGCCGACGCCGGTGATGATGCCCGCGGCGGGCGCTTGGTCGTCGTACAGGCCGTTCGCCGCCAGCGGCGAGAGCTCCAGGAAGCGGGAGCCCGGGTCGAGCAGGCCGTCCACCCGGTCGCGCGGCAGCAGCTTGCCGCGCTCGACGTGGCGCCGCCGCGACCGCTCGGGGCCGCCGAGCGCGGCGGTGGCCAGGCGGTCGAGCAGCTCGGCGGCAAGCCGCTCGTTGAGCTCGGCGTTGCGCTTGTGCGCTTCGTCCCCAGGCTCGGCGGCCGATTTCAGCACCGGCCAATCGCTACTCATAGGTCCAGATGTTAGTCACCATTAACCTCATCGTCTAGCATGTGAGACGTGACCAGCGTCTCCGCCCCATCTACCCGCAACCGGCGCAACAGGCGCGCGGAGATCCTGGAGGCGGCCGCCCGGCTGTTCGCGGCGCGCGGCTTCCACGGCGTCTCGATCGAGGACATCGGCGGCGCGGTCGGGGTCTCGGGCCCCGCGCTCTACCGGCACTTCGACGGCAAGGACGCGCTGCTGTCGGAGATGTTGCTGGACGTCAGCTCGCGGCTGAGAGAGTCGGCCGGCGCGGTCGTCACCTCCTCCCCCGGCCCCCAGGAGACCCTCGACGCGCTGCTCAACGTGCAGATCACGTTCTCGATCGAGCAGCCGGCGCTGATCACGGTGCACGACAGGGAGCTGGGCAACGTGCCGGAGCCGGCGCGGCGGCAGATCAGGCGGCTGCAGCGGCTCTACGTCGAGGAGTGGGTGACGGTGCTGGCCGAACTGCATCCCGCGTGCCCCGCGGCCCGGCTGCGGGCGGCCACGCACGCGGTGTTCGGGCTGCTCAACTCGACGCCGCACAGCGCCGGGGAGTTGCCGGCGCAGGACATGCGGCCGCTGCTGCACGCGATGGCCCGGGCCGCCATCATCGCCTCTGTTAAGGCTCGCTAACTTCCAGCCGTCTTCATCGATGGGCCTTGTTGGGTCAACTATCTAGATATATCGTCGCCATATCTCGATAGTTGGAGGCAATCATGCGCGAACCCGACTTCTGGGACGCTCCCCCGCCGCCGCCGTTCCCACCCGGACCGCCAGGAGCGCCGCCACCACCGCCGTTCCCACCGGGACCACCCGGAGCGCCGCCGGGGCCCGCGTTCCACGGAGGGCCGCCGCCCCACCACTTCGACATCCACTGGGAGACGGCCGCGCCCCGGATCCGCCGCGGCGACGTCAGAGCCGCGCTGCTGGCGCTGCTGCACGAGGGACCGCGGAACGGCTACCAGATGATCCAGGGCATCGAGGGGCGCAGCCGCGGCGTGTGGCGGCCCAGCCCGGGATCGGTCTATCCGGCGCTGCAGCAGCTCGAGGACGAGGGCCTGGTGGCCGCCGACGAGGCGGGCGGGAGCCGTACGTACCGGCTGACAGAACAGGGCCGCGAGCAGGCGGCCAGGCACGCGGACGACGCGCCATGGGAGGAGGTCGCCCGCACGGTCCCCGAGGACCAGCACGAACTGCGCCTGCTCTGGGCCCAGCTCAACGAGGCCTTCTCCCACCTGGTCCGCACGGGCAGCGACCAGCAGCTCGCGGAGGCCAAGAAACTGATCAAGCAGACCCGCAAGTCCGTCTTCCAGATCCTCGCGGAGGACTGATGAGCGAGGACGCGGCGATCACCGTACGCGGGCTGAAGAAGACCTACGGCAAGGTCGAGGCCGTCAAGGGCGTCGACTTCGAGGTGCGCCCCGGCGAGGTCTTCGGCTTCCTCGGCCCGAACGGCGCCGGCAAGACCACCACCATCAGCATGCTCTGCACCCTGGTCAACCCCACCGGCGGCAGCGCCGCGGTCGCGGGGCACGACGTGGTCAAGGAGCGCGACGAGGTACGCAGGAACATCGGCCTCGTCTTCCAGGACCCCACGCTCGACGGCTACCTCAGCGCCGAGCAGAACCTGCGCTTCCACGCCGAACTGTACGGCGTCCCGAAGAGCGTGGTCGGCGACCGCATCCGGCAGGTCATGGAGATGGTCGCGCTGTGGGACCGCAAGGACGCCAAGGTGATGACGTTCTCCGGCGGCATGAAGCGGCGGCTGGAGATCGCCCGCGGACTGCTGCACTCACCGCGCGTGTTGTTCCTCGACGAGCCCACCGTCGGCCTCGACCCGCAGACCCGCTCGGCCATCTGGGGGTATATCAACCAGCTCAGGCTCCTGGAGGACATCACCATCTTCATGACCACCCACTACATGGACGAGGCCGAGTACTGCGACCGGATCGCGATCATCGATCACGGTCAGGTCGTCGTCATCGACTCGCCCGAGGCGCTCAAGGCCAGCGTCGGCAAGGACCGCGTGCAGATCCAGACCGCCGACGACGCGGAGGCGATCAAGGCGTTACGTGAGCGGTTCGGGCTGGAGGCGGCCGTGCGCGAGGGCGCGGTGACGTTCGCGGTGGCCTCCGGCGAGGAGTTCGTGCCGAAGTTGTTCGCCGAGCTCGGGATGCCGATCAAGTCCGTCAGCGTCTCACGTCCGTCCCTCGACGACGTGTTCATGTCCTACACCGGCTCCACGATCCGCGACGCCGAGACCGGCGCCGACAACATGACGTGGATGAGAGCGATGGCGAGGCGGTAGTCATGGCTACAGAGGCCATCAGCGTCCGGGTGCCCGTCCGCAGCGCCGGGCACGACGTCCGGGCGATCAAGATCGTGCTTCATCGCGAGATGCTGCGGTTCGTCAACGACCGCACCCGCATGTTGTCGATGCTCATGCAGCCCGTGCTGTGGCTGTTCGTCATGGGCACGGGGCTCGGGTCGCTGGTACAGGGCTCCATCCCCGGCATCGACTACCGGACGTTCATGTATCCCGGCATGATCTCCATGACCGTGATCATGACCGGCATGTTCTCGGCCGGGTCCATCGTGTGGGACCGCGAGTTCGGCTTCCTCAGGGAGATGCTGGTCGCGCCCGTCTCACGAGGGGCGATCGTGGTCGGCAAGTGTCTGGGCGGGGCCATCGTGGCCACCGGGCAGGGCATCGTCATCCTCGCGATGGCGGGGCTGGTGGGGGTGCCGTACTCACCGCCGCTGCTCCTCACGCTGCTGGCGGAGATGTTCCTGGCGGCGTTCACGATCACGGCGTTCGGCGTCATGCTGGCCGCCCGGATGAAGAACATGCAGACCTTCTTCGGGCTCATGCAGATGGCGATCATGCCGATGATGTTCCTGTCGGGGGCGATGTTCCCGCTGGCGAACCTCCCCTCCTGGCTGCACGTCCTCACCGTGATCAACCCGATGACGTACGCGGTCGACCCGATGCGGCAGGCCGTCTTCTCCCACCTGAACGTGCCCGCCCAGGTCGACGCGGTGCTCAATCCCGGGGTGCTCTGGTTCACCTACCAGGTTCCGGTGGCCCTGGAGCTCGGGATCGTGGCCGCGCTCGGGGCTCTGCTGCTGGCGGTGGGGGTTGCGGAGTTCAGACGAGCGGAATAGGACTGGCTTTCGCATCTGACTGCGAGCGATCATGTACGGACGGTAGCTTTCCCGATGTGCCGCGCGGCTCGTCCCCTTCTCCCTCCGTACGCAAGGAGCGCACCCGATGTTGGACCTCGAAGAGAAGTACCTTGACCTGGAAGTCCGGGTGAAGGCCCTTGAGGCCACTACAGTGAGCGGCGTGCCCAAGCAGAGCATCGCCGCCCGCTTCGATACGCAATACGAGCGCATCTCCGAAGTCGGGATGAACATCAACTCGAAGATCGAGCGTGAAGTCGGCGCGCTCAGGCTCGACATGAAGGCGCGTTTCGCCGCCGTCGACGAACGTCTCGGCGAGCGCTTCGCCGAGGTGGACGAGCGCTTCACCGAGGTCGATGGCCGCCTCAAGCTGCTCCAGACGGAGCTCACCAAGGTGACGGAGATCGTGCAGACGATCCACAACGACAGCGGCCTCCGCGACCTCAGGATCGACAAGCTCGAAGGGCGGCTCGACACGCATGACGAGCGCTTCGACCGACTCGAGGCCATCCTCGTCCGGATCGACGCCAAGCTGCCCGACCAGCAGCCCAACTGAGCACGTATCCAGAGACGAAGGCCCGGGGTGGTGTCCCCCGGGCCTCGTCCGGTTGTCAGCGCCTCACGCGGACGTAGTCGCTGCGGCTGCCGTCGCCGTAGGTGTCCTCGTCACCGCCGAACACGAACTTCCAGCGGCCCGAGTTCCAGGCCTTGACCTTGGTGTAGAGCCGGCCGCTGTCACCTGACCGGGTCGTCTTGACGTACTGCCACTTCTTGGAGCCGAGCGGCTTGAAGTACAGGCCGACCTTGCCCGCGTACCCTTCCCAGGAGCCTTCGTCGTCGATCTGCAGCGCGCCCCTGAACCTCAGGTACTTGCCGCGCTTGACCGGCTCCGGGTAGGCGTTGAACTTGATCAACCGGGTGTCCGCCTTGTCCTCCTCGGGCGGCGGGGCGGGCTGGTTGACGCGTACCCAGTCGGCGTCGCTGACCGAGCCGTTGACGCCGCGGGCGCCCCGGTACTCGGCGCGCCACCAGCCGGAGGTCTCGGCGGTGGCCGAGGCGCGGAAGCGGCCGTGGCGGCCGGTCACGTCGCTGGTGACGTACTCCCACCTGCGTGAGTCGTCCGCCTTGAAGAAGACGGACACGCGCTGGCCGGACAGGCCGTCTCGGCCCTCGACGCGCAGGGCGCCGGAGAAGGAGAGCCGGTCGCCCTTGTCCACGGGCTCGGGACGGGCGTCGAAGCCGACGATGCGGCTGCCCAGGTTGGCGCGCTTGACGTCCACGCGGTCGGTGTCGCTGACGGAGGCCCTGGCGGCGCCGGTGGCCGCGAAGTCGGCGCGCCACCAGCCGGTGGCGTCGGCGCGTACGCGTGCGCCGAACCAGCCGCCACGCCCGGTCGTCGCCTTGGTGACCTCGCGGTAGTTGTCGGAGCCGCGCTCACGGAAGGTGACGGAGACGCTCTGTCCGTCGTAGCCCTTGCCGTCGGCCAGGAGCCGGCCGGAGACGCGGATGGTGTCGCCCTTGTCGACCAGATCGGGGTTGGCGTCGAAGTCGACGATCTTGGTGGAGAGGGCCTTGACGACGTCGAACGTGCCGGACTTGGCGGCGTCGCCGTCACCGTGCCCGGTGGCGGTGAAGTTCCACTTGCCGGCGGCGCCCGCGCCGAAGGACTTGGTGCCGGTCCACTTCAGGCCGCCGGTGACGGTCGACGACGTGACGGGGACCGTGTCTCCGTTTAGCTTGAGATCGGCGGTGGCCGCGTTCGTCGTGGTGAAGGTGAAGGTGACGCTGACGTCGTTGTCGAAGACGACGACCGGAGGGGCCGGGCTGATGCCCACTTCGCTGATGGTGGGGGCGGCTGCCGCCGTCGCGGTGGCGGGGGCCGAGGCGAATGCCCCGGCGCCCAGTGCGAGGGCGAGGGCTGCGACACGAGTGCGTTGTAACATGCGGGTTCCTTTCTGGAGACCCCATTGGTTCAACGCGGCATTGAGGGTGCCACGTGTGTCCTCCCAGTAGACGTGCCTGCCGCCGGGAAAGTTGAGGATTCTGACAAACAGTTATAGTCAGGGGTCAAACGGACCGCTCCACAACATCTCACCGGTGTCCGGCAGACGTCAGAGCCGATCAAAGACATAATCGATGGGTGGCGCGCGACACTGTTGAGACTCATTTCACCCAGGCGGTTGCGACACTTGAGGTGGGCCCGGCGCGAGATCCGGGGCTGCCGGTCCACGCGGGCACGTCCCTGACCGGCGAGCAGTGCCGCACGTTGTTCAGGCGGCAGCTCGACAGCCGCCTGCTCGACATCGCGGCCCGCTGGCTGCGCGGGCAGGACGAGGGCTACTACACGATCGGCTCCGCCGGTCACGAGGGCAACGCGGCCGTGGCCGCCGCCCTGCGGCCCGGCGACCCCGCCCTGCTCCACTACCGCTCCGGGGCCTTCTACCTGACCCGTTCCGAGCAGGCCGGGCGGCTGCCCGAGCAGGGCATCCGCGACGTGCTGATGGGCCTGACCGCCGCTTCCGACGAGCCCATCGCGGGCGGCCGGCACAAGGTGTTCGGCCATCCCGACCTGGCCGTCATCCCGCAGACCTCCACGATCGCCAGTCATCTGCCCAGGGCCGTGGGCGTGGCCTTCGCCATCGAGCGGGCGCGGGCGCTGGGGGTTCGCAGTGCCTGGCCGGAGGACGCGGTCGCGGTGTGCAGCTTCGGCGACGCCTCGATCAACCACGCCAGCGCCCTGTCCGGCTTCAACACCGCCGCCTACGCCACGTTCCAGGGGCAGGGCGTGCCGGTGTTGTTCGTGTGCGAGGACAACGGCATCGGCATCAGCGTCCGCACACCCCAGGGGTGGGTGGAGGCGGCCGCGCGGCGTCCCGGCATCGAATACTTCGCCGCCGACGGCTGCGACCTGACCGCCGCGTACGACGCCGCTCTGCGTGCCGTCGATCACGTACGCGAGCGCCGCTCCCCCGCGTTCCTGCACCTGTCCACGGTGCGGCTGATGGGGCACGCCGGGTCCGACGTCGAGTCGGCGTACCGCACCCAGCGCGAGCTCAGGGCCGACCTGGAGCGCGACCCGCTGGTGCGCACGGCGGCGCTGCTGGTGGAGGCCGGGCTGGAGACGCCGGAAGAGCTGCTCAAGATCTACGAGCGCACGCGCGAGCACGTGCTGCTGATCGCCCAGGAGACGACGCGCAGCCCGCGGCTGGGCTCGGCCAAGGAGGTCATGGAGCCGATCGCGCCGCGCAGGCCCGAGCTGATCGCCAAGATCGCCCCGATGGCGGCCCCGGCGGCGGTCAGGGAGAAGGCGTTCGCCGGCGCGCTGCCCGAGAACGACAAGCCGATGACGCTCTCGCAGTCCATCAACCGCACGCTCGCCGACGCGCTCGCCGTCTATCCGGAGATGACGGTGTTCGGGGAGGACGTCGCCAAGAAGGGCGGCGTGTACGGCGTGACCAGGGGGTTGCAGAAGCGGTTCGGGGCGGGGCGGGTGTTCGACACGCTGCTCGACGAGCAGGCCATCCTGGGGCTGGCGCTCGGCTCCGGGGTGTCGCGGCTGCTGCCCGTGCCCGAGATCCAATATCTCGCCTACCTGCACAACGCGCTCGACCAGATCCGCGGCGAGGCGGCCACGTTGTCGTTCTTCTCTCGCGGCGCCTACACCAATCCGATGGTGGTGCGGGTGGCCGGCTACGCCTACCAGAAGGGGTTCGGCGGGCACTTCCACAACGACAACGCGGTGGCCGCGCTGCGTGACATCCCCGGGCTGGTCATCGCCTCGCCGGCGCGGCCCGACGACGCCTCTGGCATGTTGCGCACGTGCCTGGCGGCGGCCCGTACCGCGGGTTCCGTGTGTGTGTTCCTGGAGCCGATCGCGCTCTACCACACGCGCGACCTGTTCGACGAAGGCGACGGCGGGTGGGTGGCGCCGTACGCGCCGCCCTCGCGGTGGCCGGAGACGCACGTGCCGATCGGGCGGGCGCGCTCCTACGGCGACGGGCGCGACCTGACGATCGTGACCTACGGCAACGGGCTGCGCATGAGCCTGCGGGCCGCGGTGCGGCTGACCCAGGAGGGGTACGGCTGCCGCGTCCTCGACCTGCGCTGGCTGGCGCCGCTGCCGATGGAGGACCTGCTGCGGGCGGCCGAGCTGACCGGCAAGGTCCTGGTCGCCGACGAGACCCGGCACACCGGTGGGGTGTCCGAGGGCATCGTGGCCGAGTTGGTCGACGCCGGGTTCGCCGGGGCCATCGCGCGGGTCACCTCCGCCGACAGCTTCATTCCGCTCGGTGGGGCGGCCGATCATGTGCTGTTGTCGGAGGAGGAGATCGAGCAGGCGGCTCGCAAGCTACTGGGTTGATCTCGTCATCGGCCGGCTGGGTCGGTCAGCTGGGTCGACCGGCTGGGTCGGTCAGCTGGGTCGGTCGGCTGGGCTACTGGGCCGACTTGGCGACTGCGCCTCTTATGCAGGTGGGCTTGGACCAGGCGACCGTGGAGTTCTCGGAGATGCGCAAGGGGACGCCCACCAGGAAGCAGTAGCCGCTGTCCGGGGACAGGCCCGCGACGCGGGTCGAGGTGGTGCCCTGGCCCAGGGCGGTGATGGCCTGTTCGCCCTTCTTGATCGGGGAGCGCTGGAGGACCACCGGGTACTCGCGGGACGATGCCGGGAGGGTCCACCTCAGCTCCACCAGGGCGCCCTGATCCGCTGTCACCTTGAGCTGGCGGGGGGCCAGGGCTGCTACGTCCTGGTCCGCTATGGGGGTGTCGGCTTCGGGCTGCTGGGAGGTCGTGGTGCTCGGGTGGGTGGTCTTCGGCGGGAGCGACAGGTAGACGGCCAGGGCCGTGCCTCCGATCGCCACCACCGCCACCGCGCCGCCGATCACGATGCCGTTCCTGACACGTTTCGACCCTTGGCCGGCGGCCGCGTGCGCCCCGCTCCGCCGCCCATCGTCTCGCCGGCCCGGCGCCGCATAGGCGTCCTGCGGGCCGGCCATGGGGCCCTGGCCGACGGGGTAGGCGCCGGGCGCGCCGGTGGGCTGAGTGCTGGGGCCGTAACCGGTGGGAGGCGTGCCGGTGCTGGTGCTGGGGCCGTAACCGGTGGGGGGCGTGCCGGTGCTGGTCGGAGGGAGGTGCTGGCCTGTCGCCGGGAAGGCGCCACTGCTCGGGGGAAGGTGCTGGCCCGTGGCCGGGAAGGCGCCGGACGGGGGGACGTGGTGGCCCGTCGCCGGGAGGGCGTTGGCGCCTGGAGAGGCGTGGTGGCCCGTGGCGGGGAAGGGGGTGCCTGGGGACGGGACGAAGGTTTCCTGGAGTGGGGCGGAACCGCCGTCGGCGGGGTCGGGGCGGGGGACCGTGGACATCGCGGGGCCGGGGCCGGGGTCCTGGCCGACGAGGTCCGTCACCGAGAGGCCCAGGTCCGCCTGGATGGCCTGCAGATGGCGGGCGAACTCGCGGGCGGAGCCGTACCGGAGCTCGGGTTGTTTGGACATGGCCCTGAGGACCGTCTCGAAGACCACCTGGGGCATGTCAGGGCGGTTGATGGGCGGCGGTTCGAGGCTGAGGACGCGGTACATCAGGGGCGCGATCGAGGGGTCCGCCGGGTTGTGGAAGGCGGGTTGGCCGGCCAGGAGGTGGTAGAGGGTCGAGCCGAGCGAGTAGATGTCGGTCGAGGAGGAGTGGGGCTGGCCGGTGAGGACTTCGGGGGCGGCGTGCAGGGGGGTGAAGGCCTGCGAGGTGGCGGAGATCTCCGAGGAGTCCACGACTCTGGCGACGCCGAAGTCGGCGATGGCGAGTTCGCCGTACCGGGAGATGAGGATGTTCTGCGGCTTGATGTCGCCGTGCAGGACCCCGGCCTCGTGTACGGCGGCCAGCGCGCCGGCCAGCTTGACCCCGGCGCGCAGGACGTCGGGCACCGGCAGCGGGCCCTCCTTGCGGATCTTGTCGCGCAGGGAGCCGTTCTCGAAGAAGTCCATCGCGATGTACGGCTTGCCGGAGCTGGTCACGCCGGTGTCGAAGACGGTCACGACGTTCGGGTGGCCGGTGAGGCGACCCGTGAGCTGGAGTTCGCGCTGGAAGCGGCGCATCGTGCGCTGGTCCACCCGGTCCACGGACAGGACCTTGAGCGCCACGACCCGGTCGAGGCGCTCCTGGTAGGCGCGGTACACGACGGCGAATCCGCCCTGGCCGGCCTGATCGAGTACCCGGTAACCGGGCGCGTCCTCGACTGGCAGCACTGCACTCCCCCTTGTTGCTGTGGAGTGTAGTGGGAAATTTCGGGACTAGAGCGGGTTCATGAGGTATGCACCGAACACCACGGAGACCACGGACACCAGCAGGAAGAAGAACACGTAGAAGCCGCCGGGCAGGACCGTCAGCCGGGCGAGCTGGTCGGCGTCGGAGTCCCTGGCCTGCCGCCGGCTCCGCTTGCGCTGCAGCTCGATGATCGGCCGGATCCCGCCGAACAGCAGGAACCACGCCGCGACCAGGGCGACGACCTGCTGGACGTCGGCGGGCGCGTACATGATCAGGGCGAACACGGCGCCGCCGGTGACGAGGAGGATCAGCGCGCCGTACAGGTTGCGGATCAGCAGCAACATGCAGACCAGGAGCAGCAGCACGCCCCAGATCAATAACGTGATGAGCCCCTGCTCGGTCATCCACGCGGCGCCCAGCCCCAGCAGCGGGGGCGCCAGGTAGCCCGCGAGCGCGGTCAGGACCATGCCGGGGCCGGTGGGCCTGCCCCTGGTCAGCGTCACGCCGGAGGTGTCGGAGTGCAGGCGGATGCCTTCGAGCTTGCGCCGGGTGAACAGCGCCATCAGCGCGTGGCCGCCCTCGTGGGCGATCGTGATCAGGCCCCTGGACACCTGCCAGGGCATGCGGAAACCGACGATCACCAGCGCGGCGAGAGCCGAGACCCCCACGACCCAGGGGTCGGGGTCAGGCTGAACCTTGATCAGGTGCGCCCAGAAGTTGTCCATCGAGGAGAAACCCTAACCGGTCCACCGGCTTCCTGGGGTTGAGAGTTTCCTATGAAAGCCTGGGGCGCAGGCCGTCGAGCGCCAGGCTCAGGACGTGGTCGAGCTGTCCCGGCCCGGTGAAGTGGACCATGGTGATGCCCGCGACGAGCCGCAGGACGTCGTCGAAGCTCGCGTCAGGCCGGACGGCGCCCGCCTCCTGGGCGTGCCGCAGCAGGGGCTCGCCGACCGCGTGGATCGCCGCGCGGCCGCTGTGGAAGTGCCGGTAGAGCGTTCCGATGCCGACCTGCGCGCGCCGGGCGATCCCCTCCAGCGACGCATAATTACCGGAGGTACCCCTCCGATTAAGAAAGGGCATCCCCATGGAACTCGGACTTCACACCCAGAACTTCACCTGGCCGGGCGGGGGCGCGCGGATCGCCCCCACATTGGTGCGGATAGCTCAGACGGCGGAGTCGGCGGGCATCACCCGGCTGACCGTCATGGACCACGTGTGGCAGATCGGCGTGGTCGGGCCGCCCGAGGACGACATGCTGGAGCCGTACACCGCGCTCGGTTTCCTGGCGGCCCACACCGAGCGGGTCCTGCTGCACACGCTGGTAACCGGCGTGGTCTACCGGGAGCCCGGCCTGCTCGCCAAGTCCGTCACGACGCTCGACGTGCTGTCCGGCGGCCGCGCCGGGCTCGGCATCGGGGCGGCCTGGAACGAGGAGGAGGCGCGCGGGCTCGGCCTGCCGTTCCCGCCGCTCGCCGAACGCTTCGAGCGACTGGAGGAGACCCTCCAGATCTGCCTGCAGATGTGGAGCGGCGAGCAGAAGGCGTACGAAGGAGCGCACTACCGGCTCGAACGCACCCTGAACTCGCCGCAGAACCTCAGCAGGCCGCATCCGAAGATCATGATCGGTGGCGCCGGGGAGAAGAAGACGCTGCGCCTGGTCGCCAAGTACGCCGACGCCTGCAACATCTTCAACAGCCCCGAGGTCGGGCGGAAGCTCGACGTGCTGCGCGAGCACTGCGAGCGGGAGAAGCGCGACTACGACGAGATCGAGAAGACGACGGTCCTGACCATCGAGCCGTCCGACGAGGCCGGCGAGGTGCTGGAGCGGCTGCGCGCACTGCACGAGCACGGCTTCACC
Organism: Nonomuraea insulae; assembly: GCF_042656245.1. Lineage (NCBI taxonomy): Bacteria > Bacillati > Actinomycetota > Actinomycetes > Streptosporangiales > Streptosporangiaceae > Nonomuraea > Nonomuraea insulae. The sequence continues at coordinate 388,434 of NZ_JBHSPA010000045.1, read as the reverse complement.
GCCGTGTACGTGACCGTCCGCGCCAACGACCCGATGCCCGTCCTCGACCTGCTGGGCACGGGGGTGATCCCCGAGATCTCCACCTGGTGACCTCCGGGTAGGGTCTGCGCCGTGGTATCAGACGAGCGGGTGCCGGACTGGTGGCGGGGGCTCGGGCTCCCCGGGCTGATCGACCTGCACGTGCACTTCCTGCCCGAGCGGATGGAGCGGCGGGTGTGGGAGCACTTCAACCGCGGCGGGCCGCTCATGGGGGGCGGGTGGGGGATCGTGTACGAGTGGCCGGTCGAACGACGGGTCGAGCGGCTGCGGGCGATGGGCGTACGAACGTTTCCCGCTCTCGCCTACGCCCACAAACCGGACATGGCGCGCGATCTCAATGCCTGGACCCTGGACTTCGCCCGCCGTACACCCGGATGCCTCCCGTCGGCGACCTTCTACCCCGAGCCTGGGGTGGTGGGGTACGTGCGGCGGGCGCTGGAGGACGGGGCCAGGATCTTCAAGGTGCATCTTCAGGTGGGCGGGTTCGATCCGCGGGCGGCCGAGCTGGACGAGGTGTGGGGGCTGCTGGCGGAGGCCGGGGTGCCGGTGGTGGTGCACGCGAGTTCGGTGCCCGTACCGAGCGGGTTCCTCGGGGCGGAGCCGATCGGCGGGGTGCTGCGGCGGCATCCGGCGCTGCGGGTGGTGATCGCGCATCTGGGGATGCCGGAATACGGCCCGTTCTTCGAACTGGCCGCGCGTTACGAGCGGGTGGCGCTGGACACGACGATGGCGTTCACCGACTTCAGCGAGCGGGGCATGCCGTTCCCCGCCCGGCTGCTGCCCGCGCTGCGTGATCTCGGCCTGGCGGGGAAGGTGGTGCTCGGCAGTGACTTCCCCACCATTCCCTACCCCTATGCCCATCAGCTCGAAGCTCTGGCCAGGCTCGGCCTCGGCGACGCCTGGTTGCGGGCTGTGTGCTGGGACAACGGTTCGGCCATGGTCTGATAGGGGGGTGAACGATCGGTACGTGGCGCTCATCAGCGCTTTCTACGACGCTCTGGGGACCGCGGACTACGCGGCCATGGAGCGCTGTTACCACCCTGAGGTCAGCTTCGGCGATCCCATCTTCCAGGAGATCGAGGGGCGCGACAGGGTGATGAGAATGTGGCGGCTGCAGCTCGGCGTACGCGACGGGCTGAAGTCCGAATACCGTGACGTGACGGCCGACGAGTTCAGCGGCACCGCGCACTGGACCGCCCGCTACACCTTCTCCAGCACGGGGCGCGAGGTCGTCAACGAGATCGACGCGCTGTTCAGGTTCGAGGACGACCTGATCGTGCGCCACCACGACGAGTTCGACTTCAAGCGGTGGTCGAAGATGGCACTGGGCAGACCGCACGGACTGCTGTTCGGCTGGACGCCCATGTGGCGCAAGAGCATCAGGGACCGCGCGACGCAGCAGCTCAACGAGTTCAGTCCGTCATAGTCGCTTGGGGAGGGCCGATGGCCAGGGTGAAGGGGTTCAGGCGCAGCGGGGACGTACGCGAGGAAGCGCCGGAACACTCGATGGACCCGCGTGCCGCGGAGGAGCCCCCCTACCGGCCCACGGTCATCGACAACGCCATCTACCAGAACGGCGAGCGGGTCGACAATCCCGGCTCGCTCGCCGACGCCTTCGAACGCCTCAAGCAGATGCCGGACGCCATGGCCTGGATCGGGCTCTACCGGCCGAAGGAGTGGGAGCTGGTCAAACTCGGCGAGGAGTTCGAGCTGCACGAACTGGCGCTGGAGGACGCCATCGTCGGCTCCCAGCGGCCGAAGGCCGACCGCTACGGCGACACCCTGTTCGTGGTGCTGCGGGCCGCGCGCTACCTGGATGAGGTGGAGGAGGTCGCGTTCGGCGAGCTGCACGTCTTCGTCGGCCCCAACTTCGTCATCACCGTACGCCACGCCGAGGCCCCCGACCTGCAGGGCGTGCGCAAGCGCATGGAATCCGACCCCGACCTGCTGCGGCAGGGCCCGCAGGCCGTCCTGTACGCCATCCTCGACGCCGTGGTCGACGGCTACGCCCCGGTGGTGGCCGGGCTGCAGAAGGACATCGAGGAGATCGAGGTCGAGGTCTTCAGCGGCGACCCGTCGGTGTCGCGGCGCGTGTACGAGCTGTCCGGCGAGGTGATCGAGTTCCAGCGGGCCACGGCGCCCCTGGTCGGCATGATCCACGGGTTCATCGCGGGGGCGCGGAAATACGGGGTGGCCGAGGAGTTGCAGAGCTACCTGCGCGACGTGGCCGACCACGCGATCACGGTGACCGAGCGGATCTCCTCCTTCCGGCAGATGTTGCAGAACATCCTGATCGTCAACTCGACGCTGGTGACCCAGGCCCAGAACGCGGAGATGGCCCGCATGACCGAGGCCAGCATCCAGCAGGGCGAGGAGGTCAAGAAGATCTCCGCCTGGGCCGCCATCCTCTTCGCCCCCACGCTGGTGGGGACCATTTACGGAATGAACTTCGACTTCATGCCGGAGACGCACTGGGCGTTCGGCTACCCGTTCGCGATCGTGTTGATGGGGGTCGTCTGCCTGGTGCTCTACACGGTGTTCAAGCGCCGCGACTGGCTCTGACTACGGGGACCGACGTCGGCGGTTCCCGCATCACCCGGCCGCGGAACGGCTCCAGATACTCGCGCAGCGGCGCGGGCACGCGTTCGGCCGCGGCGGGCGCGTCCGGGACGACCTCCAGCTCGCCCCAGTGCACGGGCCAGGCGAAACGCCGGTCGACCGCCCACGTGAGGACCGCGGCCAGGTCGTCCTCCCGTCCGGGAGGGGCGATCACGACGCCGGGCGGCAGGGCGACGGCCCAGGTCTCATCGTCCAGCGCGAACGTGGGGTCGGGCTCGGGGTACATGTCCTTCCCGAAATCCTCCTCGTCCAGCATCAGGGGACGCGGCGCGGACGGCTGCCGCAACAACCTGAAGTCGCCGATCACCTCGCCGGAGTCGGCGCGCAGGAACCGCAGCACTTTCGTGCCCAGCACCACGAGCACGTCGTCGGCGCCCCAGTGCACTCCCGTGGCCCCGTCGGGCGCGTCGAAGGAGCGCAGCCTCTCGCCTGCCTCGTCGCCGAGCGACCAGATCTCGACGCGGCCCTCCACCGTCAGGCACGCGGCCTGCTCGCCGTCCGGACCCCACGTCCAGGGCCGCACGTCCAGGTCGTAGCTCGGCGACCGCGGCGCGACGTCGAGGTCGTAGCGGTGCCGTGCGGTTCTGTCCACGACTGCGACGTGGGAACCGCATTCGACGACCGCCAGCCGCGTGCTCCACGACATGAACGTCACCTTGCCGTACCCGGGACCCTCCGACACCCGCCGGCCGGTCAGCGCGTCCGCGATCACCAGGCGGCCGTCGTGGTGGAAGGCCAGGAGGCTTTCGTCCCGGCTCCATTCGGCCGGCTTGTGGTCACGGTCGCCCTCGGCCGTCCACGTGACGCGACCCGACGCGGGGTCGATCGAGCGGACCTGCCCGTTGTACAGGTGTCCGTAGAGCCGCCGCCCGTCCCGCGACCAGACGACCCTTTCGAAGACTTCGACGAACTCTTCCTCGGCCTCGTCCTCATCTTCGTCCTCATCCTCGTCCTGGTCGGCGTCCTGGTCGGCGTCTGACAGCGGCTTGATCCTGGCGTCGCCCGGCCACACCTCCCCGTCGTCGAGCGGGACGATGGCGCCGTGAGCGCCGGGATCGTCCTCCTGACGCACGTAGGCGCGCTCGCCGCCGGGCGCGAGGGCGAACGGGTCAGGGCGTCCCGAGTAGGTGAGGCGGGCGGTCCCGACGGGTTTGTTGTCCTCGCCGAACGGGTCCCAGACGCCCACGTTGTTCGACCTGTAGGCCAGGGCGATGCGTGACTCGTCCGCCGACCACTGGATGACCTCGCCGTAGCCGGGCCAGCCGATCCCGCCCACGATCCAGTCGATGACGTTGACGCACCGGCCGGTGGTCACCTCCCAGATCTGCAGGGTGGCTCCGCGGTCGTAGTCGTCGCCGCCGAAGTCGCCCACCGCCAGATACCGGCCGGACGGGCTGAGCGCCTGTGCGGTGATCTCGACCTGGTGGACGTCCGGATGGCGCAGCAGCGCGCCATGCTCACGGATCCGCTCGGTCGCGTACCGGTGCGCATCGGTCACACCGTGGCGACGCTCCAGGCCGGCGAGTGCGGCGCGCAGCGGAACAAGGTCGTGTTCCGGGGCGAACGCGGTCCAGTCCGCGGCCCGCAGCGCCTGCTCGAACGCTTCCCGTCCGATTCCGGGCGAGTCGGTGATCTTCATGACGAGTGATCGTACGCAGGGTCACCGACACTCGGACGCCCCTTCGTGACCACCGGCCGCCTTCCGCGGACGCGGCATTACGCAGTTCACGAAATTTCGGGCATGGCACAATCTGTCGCATGCCAAACCGGAATCCGGCTCTGGCCGTTGCCCTCATGCTGGTCGCGACGGGGTGCGGACTACTGCCTGAGAGCAAGGCCGCCCCACCGTCCCACTCCGCCGCCCCGCGGTCGAGCACCCCCGCCGCCGCTACGCCATCGCCCAGTGCGGCGCCGGTGCAGGCGCAGGCCCTCGCCGAGGCCCGCAGCACCATGACCGAGAACCTCAAGCTCGAGGTCGTCGGCCTCAACCGGGTCAAGGGCAAACACCTGGTCGTACAGATCCGCCTGACCAACACCGGCACGAAAAACCTGTCATGGACCGGCGAGATGGGCGACAACACCCGCCCGCTCGGCAAGATCAACTGGGCGTCCGGCATCGGCGTCCTCGACGCGGCGGCCCACACGTGGCTGCTGCCGTACCAGCCGGCCGGCTCACCATGCCTGTGCAGTGACCAGGACCGCGACGACCTGGGCTACTTCATCCACCCCAGCGAGTCGATCACCGTGTACGGCGTGCTGCCCGCCCCTTCGGGCAACCCCGCCACGACCACCGTCGTCACTCCCGTGGCCCCGCCCATGCTGAACGTGCCCATCAGCGACGACCCACCCGCCGGCGACTTCCCCGACCCCGACGCCGAGCCCGTCACCCCGGTCACCCGGCGCATCCTGCTGCCCTCCGAATCCCTGGACAAGTCGGAGGAGACCGCGGACGACGGGACGGACCTGCGGGTCAACCTCTCCTCCGACGTGCTGTTCGCCGTCGACAAGGCGACGCTCACCCGCCGGGCCCAGGCCGTCCTGGCCCGTACGGGCAAGCTCATCGACACCTCGCCGGCCACCGTGGTGAAGGTCGAGGGCCACGCCGACTCCTCCGGCAACGACGCCATCAACGACCCGCTCTCACAGCGTCGCGCCCAGGCGGTGCAGCGCGCGCTGACGGGGTTGCTGTCCCGCGAGGGCGTGCGCTTCCAGTCCCGCGGGTACGGCTCGCGCCGGCCTCTCTACAGCAACGACACCGAAGAGGGCAAACGCCGCAACCGCCGCGTGACCGTCACCTTCGCCAAGCCCACGTCCCAGCCGGCGGCCGCCTCGAACCCGCCCGCGCCGGACACAGGCGAACTCAAGGCGACCGGCAAGGCCGAGGGACAGCCGATCGCCATGGAGGTCACCGGGCTGCGCCGGTTGCCGGGCGGCCTGGGGCTCCTGACGTACACGATCGCCAACGAGGGCACGGCCGAGACCTGGTACAACGAGCTCCACCACGCGCAGGACTGGGAGAGCTACAAGTACCAGGCCGCCAGCAACGTCCGGCTGACCGACGCCGCCGCGCGCCGCCAGTACCTGCCCGGCCGTCTGCAGGTGCCCACCGATGACGGCGCGACCAACTACTGCGCCTGCACCGACGTCTCCGGCGTCCGCATCAGCACCGAGAAGTTCGCCCCGGGGCAGACCCGCACGTTCTGGGGCCTTTTCGCCCTCCCGGACAACGCCACGACCCTCAAGGTCAGCATCGCCTCCTTCCGCGACCTCGAGGTGCCTGTGCAGTGACGTGACGACCGGCCGGTCTGTGTGGTTGTACGAGTTATCCGGGTTGGGCGGCATGTCGCGGGGCGCGTACCTCGCGGAGCAGGCGGATCGCCAGTGCGACCAGGAAGACGTACTGGATGGCTGTGCCGATCACCAGCCGCAGGCTGAGGCTGTCCATGTCCGGCAGGGCGTCGACCACGATCACCGCCACCGGCGTGGCCACGCAGGCGGCGACCCAGCCACGCTCACGGAGAGCGGCGAAGCGGCGGGCCAGCACGACGCAGAAGGCGATCCACGCCAGGGCCGAGACGGCGAACCCGACCTCGTGCAGGACACCGTGCCAGCTCACCTGGCCGGGCGCGCCGAGCGGCGCGCCGGGCGGGAACCCCGCACCCGGGTCGGTGGTGAAGACGCCCGCCAGGATGAGTCTGGGCCGCCCACTGGTCGACAAGTTGGAAGGTTCCCAGCTCCACAACCTGAAGGAACTGCGACCCGGCTAAGCAGGTCGCTCTGAGGTAACACGGATCTTGTTTGTGTTCGATCCATGGCGGTCGGCTATCTTGCTGCTCGACAGAGACAAGTCCGGTAACTGGTCAGGTTGGTACCGACCGGCCATCCCCCGTGCCGAAGAACTGTATGAGAAATATCTGGCCGAACGCGAGGCGGAGGAGAAGGACCGATGACGGATTTTCCCAAGTGGAGCGACGTCCGTGCCGACATCGTGGCCGCCTCCGGCGGCGAGGAGGCCGTGGCTGAGGCTCGGCGGCGGAATCAGGCATACATCGACGGCTACCGGCTGGCAGAACGGCGTAAGAGCCTGGGCATGTCACAGACAGAGGTTGCCGACCTGATGGGGTGACGAAGAGCCGGGTCTCCCAGATCGAACGCGGCGAGGTGTCCACGGTGGAGGTAATCGCCCGCTACGTGCAGGCCCTCGGCGGGCAACTCCAGATCTCGGCCGTGTTCGGTGATGACCTGTACATCCTGCGCAGCACCGATACCCACGCCGCATAACTGGAAGACCTGGGTCGGCGCCCTCTTCAAACCCGCTCTGGCGCCAAATCGTCCATCGTTACTCTGAGACTGGCGACCATTCGTCGGCGGAGGTCTGCAACTGCTGTATGACCTTGTCGATGGCATTCTTCTCCTCTTCAGGTGGGTAGCCGTGCCTGGCGAGCAGCCAGCCCGACCGTCTTACGAATATCGGCCGGGACGTTCAAGGTTGATCTTAGATACGCCTTCAATACAAGTACACACGTTCCCTAGACCATTTTCTCCTGTTCCATAGTCATTTCGCTGGGTTAGCAGCATTCCCCCGCCAAGGGACCCCTACCTGCGCTTACGATGCCCTGCGGCTCGGCGCTCCCCCACCTTCACGAGATCGGCGAGATGGCAACACAGGAACAGATCGAGACGGTGAGGCGGCACATTGAACACTTGCGAGACCAGCATGCGGGCGACGTGATCTCGCTTGCCCATCTGGTCGATGCCGGCGCACTAAAGGGCCCGGCCGGCGACAGGCTCGCCGCCGATCTCCGGGCGTGGGACCGAGCCTTCAAGGACCTGTTCACCCGCTCCCTGGCACTGCTCGCCACCCTCCAGCCGTCCGATCCAGGCGTCCAGCGGTGAGCCCTCAGGTCGGCATCAACCCCACACTGATGATCCAGTTGATCAACGGCATGAAGCGGGTCAGCAGCACTCTCCCCGACATCGGCTTCCAGTTGGAACGCTCCATTACCTCACTGGGAGTGCAGTTGTGGGGCCCCACCCAACTCCACGCCATCGCCCGCCAACTGAGCGACCAGATCCCCGCACTCCAGGGCCGCCTCGACCTGATCCTCGCCGCCCCGGATCGCAACTCCGGCAAGGGCGGCCTGCTCTGGGCGGACGAATCGGCCTGGCTCTCGAAGTCCCCTGCCGAGGGCGCGGCCTCCGCCAAGACCCTGGCCACGAAGCTCCGGGATCAGATCGCCCGCCACTCGCTCGACGCCAAAACGGTCGCCGAGATCGAACGGCACAAGAACGACCCGTACTTCGCCCTCGCCTTCACCAAGGAGATCCCGCCTCGCGAACTCAAGTCCCTGATCGCCAGGGCGTACGGGTCCGGCCTGTCGCCGTCGAGCCGGCCGCTGCAGTACGACGCCGCCACGCAGGACCGGCTGGCGACCATGCTGAGCACAATCCTGGGCACGGCCTCGCGCGGAGTGGGCCGGATGAGGCTGGCCACCGACTACGCCGACCGGTTGGTGGAGAACGTCGAGGACCCCCAGGACGCGTTCGCCGTCAAGAAGCTGCTCCAGGACGGCGACTTCGACCATACATTCCTGCTCACGGTGGTCACGAAGCTGTACGACAAGGACGTGGCACACCCCCCTGACCTCAGCCTCCCGCGGGATCCCTGGACGATGCCGGGCCCAAGGGACGCCGTACCCAGCGATCTCAGCCCGATGGGTACGGCCCTCGCCGCGCTGGCCCATCACCCCGCCGTCGCCCAGGACTTCTTCACCGACCCGCAGCGCAAGCCGTTGGCTTATCTGATGCGGCAGCATCCTTGGAATGGGAACGCGGATGCCGATCTGGGGTGGGCGATCGAGGCGGCTGCTACCGAGTTTCGGGATCATGACTTGCCATCGGGTGGGTCGCGGGGGTACAAGTCGGCGTTGATTGCTTCTTGGGCGGTTCGATTCTGGAGCGATCCAAGGGTTCAGGCAAACCTGCCGCAGTCCCGAGCCCACCTCGGTAAAATCCTTGCTCAGTACGTTGGAGACGTGCACCGAGACACGCAGGCATTCAGCAGCGAGTTGCCGGGCGTGGCAATGAGCCTGGACCCGGACAAGAACCTACGCGGCGAGGAACCTTATGGCGCCAGATTTAATGGGAGCGACATCAAGCGGGCCATGACATGGGCATTCAAAGATAACGGAGTGTTCGACGGCGTAGTCGCCGCGCATGGGCTGTATTCAGCCAAGATGCTCGACGAACTGGCTGACATGGTGGCTATGGAAGTCAGAGCCGACTTCACCGTGTGGCGGAAGTCGCACCCTGAAGCCACGCTGCAGGAACTCGACGCCATGCGACAGGACATACTCGAAGAGCGTATGAGTCGCAGTGGAGGGGCCGCATTCGCCCGGGCGGCTAGCGACCTCAGCATGACGACGTGGGTCATCACTGATGCTGCCAACATCTCCGATATCAGCGCGGCAAAGGAGAACGATGCACGCTTCGCTGCTTTCAAAGAAATGGCCGAGGAAGTCGTTGGATCGACCCCAGGACTTCAGGGGAAGTTCATCGGCCTGATGGTTGACTCAGCCAGGAGGACGGTCTTCGGAGGGGTCAAGTCCAGCCTCGAAGAACAAGCTCGTGAGGACGCGGACACTGCACTAGGGATGACTAAGCATATGTTCGCCGATCTTACGGCGGCCACCATGATGCGCCACGGCCTCTTCGGGGACGCATCAGCGGCCGCCAAGACCCACCCATATCGCCATAAAGACTTCGCCCCAGGCGCCGTCGGCCATTTTTTGGCCAATGGGGAAATAAGGCCATGGGCCGAGATGAGTGCCGATCAACGCGTTGCCTACGACGAGTGGCTAAGACTAAACGATACCGGCCGCGTTTTCGGTCGGCCTGATGCGGCCATCACGAGCGGCTTCCAAGATGCCAAGAACGTCTATTCCGAGCACGGCCAATGAAGGCTCAACCTTTCATTGCCATAGCCATGATTGCCCTTGCAACGGCATGCACGCTCACTCTACCGCCAGATGCACGTCCACTGGGCAATGTGACCACAGCCCCGCAGGAATGTGGCCTTATTTCGACAAGAGCTATCAAGATCGCTACCGGACTTAAGGACTACAAAGCTTTCGGAACAAAAATTGACTTGGGCCGACGTTTCGGGTCGTGCTCCGTGAGCGAGGACCTGGGTACAGAGGGCAGGCAAAGACTCTTGATCGAAGTCTTTGAGCCTTCCCCCATCAGCCCGGAAGGACTGGAAAATACCAAATCAACGACGCAGGGCTATAACCTGCCCTACGAATTTGGTCCTGGCTTCGCAGCTCGACGAAAGAACGCCCAAGATCAGAGCATCGCATTCGTCTACGGCTGGACACCGGACTACAAGCGCCTTCTCACCATCAACATCATCGAAAACGCACCAGGCCGAGACTCCCTGGCCGACGCAACCGAGTTCTTCCGCCAGCTCAAGCCTCTACTGCTGATCGCTCCGAAGTGAGGCCCCGGGAGCGCAGAACCTCATCCAACTGCTGAACGTAGCTGGTCGCCGCCCAAGGCTCCAGTCGGGCTCGCGCTTGGCCGATCTCCTGACTCAGCCGGGCCGAACTGTGCTGCCTGGTGATATGGGCAGCCTCCGTCAGCCTGGCCGCTGCTTCCGGGATCTCCTTGGCCGTGGTCAAGGCGCTGGAGTACCGAGCAAGCAGCAGTCCATGACGCCGCTTGAACTTAGGGTCGATACCGGCCAGCAGACGCTCCGCCGCCGCTATTACAAGTCCGGGTTGAGCCAACCTGACCTGCAAGGCTCCGCTCACGGTCTCCACCACCGACGGCGTAGCCCAGGAAAGGTAATCCGGATGGTTGTCGTTAGACGTTCCTGCTGACGCAATTGCCCTTTCATGCGCACGGGCACTCGCAGCCGTATTCCCCTCGGCGGCGTAGGCGCGCGAGAACAACATTTCGTGCAGCGCCCCCACTCGCTTGCTTGGAGAGCGGGCGGCCCAGCTTCGAACCGCGAAGGCATGGTCCAGGACCGCACCGGTGCGGTTCTGGTCGGCTGCCATTCTGCCCAGCCAGTAATGCATGTAGGCGACCAGCGTAGGATCCCCAAGGTCGAGCGTCGCACGCAGCCCGTCACGCAGTGCTTGCTCGGCCGCCGCGTAATCGCAGAGGTCATAGGCGAGGAAACCCGCCAGCTGGGCCATCTGCCCGTAGGTATCGAGAAGCCGGTTACGCAGGCTGGACGGCATCGACTCCCTTGCAAGAAGCCTGCCTATCGCCGCCCGCTGCCCGTTGACCATGGGCAACAGCGGCGCGGGGCCTGACACGTCGTCCGCCCGTCGCGCATGCAACGAGAGTTTCTCGAAGGTCCGCACTGTGCTCTCGTCGACCCGCCACGTGTTGCGCAGCACTCCAGCCAGGCGCTCCCCCTCTTCTGGAGTGAGGGTACGCAACAGGTCGAGCGCCCGGCTCCCGCCGAGGACCAGAGCCAACTCGAAGAGTAGTTCCCGCCGCCTCACGTCAGCCTCCTCCGCGCTGGTGGCGCGCAGCAACCGGATGCACTCTGAGGCGTCCAAGTGCGACGTGTCAGGGGATTTGACTGCTGCACTTACTGCCATGGTGACACGACGGGGAGACGAAAGCCGGTTGGCGTCCAGGTCGCGGAAATCCGCTGCGCAGATCAGTTCACGGTCAGCGGCGCCGTACGACACCAGGATCTCGTCGCGTACGAGGCTGCGACCGTCGATCTCGTAGATCTTGGCCAGTCGGGCGAGGAGGCAGGTGGGTGGCCGGCGGCCCGCCTCTGGCCAGGATTCGTAGTCGTACAGCCGTGAATCCCGCAGTGTGGCGGTGCCGGCCGGGTCGGCGTCGTTGACGGCGGCCACCACGTCGGCGGCGGTGCGGCCGTGCGCCAGTCGGTACAGCCGCAGCGGGCTGACCCGGTGGGTGAGCGCGAGCACGTCCGCGACCTGCTCCCACGTGAAGCCCTTTTCCCTCAGCCGTTTGCTCCAGGCGCGGGCCTGGAGCAGCACGCGGTAGCCCTCACCGGACATCCGTGCCCCCTTTGACCTGCAAGCGCGCACTGATTGTAAAGCATTGGTCACGTTCCGCACGAGCGCCGTGGAGAGTCCGTCAGGCCGCATCGGGACGCTACTCCAGACGCTGGCGCATTCCTGCAGGTCAGCGGGATATGGGGACGGGTGGTTGATCGGATGCGATGGGGATCCACCGTGCGCTCAGCTCACGGCACCGTTGTGGCGACGAACCAACGGCCTATGTACGCATGGAGGATTGCGGTGCCTGACATCACGCTCATCCCCCGCCAACGCGACCGGTCCCCGACCCTGGTCTCGCGCGAGCACGTCGATGCGATGATCGACCTGTACCCCGGCGGCCTCACCTGGCGGCGTACCTTCCGGGGGACACTCGACCAGATCCCCCACGCCCGCCACTTCGTCCGCTACCTGCTGGCCGATTCCCTCTGTCATGAGGACGCCGAGCAGGTCGTCGCCGAACTCGCCGCCAACGCCGTTCAGCACACCGCCAGCAACGACCCTGGCGGCACCTTCATCATCGAGATCACCCGAACCGCCGCCGAGGTGACCATCGCCGTCTACGACTGCGGCTGGACGGGCGTGCCGCTGTTCGGCAGGCGCTGCCGTACGGACGTCGAGCACGGCCGCGGCCTGGCCATCGTCGCGGCGCTCGCCGAGGAAGTCGGGTACGAAGGCGGCGATGAGACAGGGCACAGGGTATGGGCCACAATCCGCGCTCGCCCGAGCGCATGAGCTTCAAGGTGAGCCGGGCACGATCACCGTGAGTACGCTCGGCGCCTCCGGGGACAGGACGGTCACGTTCTCGGTGGTGCGCAGGTAGCCGGGGGCGATCAGGCCTGGGCGCACCGCCTGGCCCGCGCCGGGGAAGTGGAGCAGGGTCACGCGGAAGCCGTCGTCGTCGCCCAGGACGATCGTCCCGTCGTGCTGGGACAGGACCTTGAGTGATGGGTCGAAGTGCCACAGGCTGCGTAGGGTGCCGGAGGGGACGGAGTCGTGGATGGTCAGCCGGTCGGGGGCGTGGTCGGCGAGTACGCGGCGGGTTCTGGGCACTCCGTAGGCGTCGTCGGTCAGCTCGAAGGACTGGTGTGAGGGGGCGATGGAGGAATTGAGCAGGTGGGTGGGGGTGCCGGGGCGGAAGCTTCCGGTGGTGGGGATCGGGACGTTGTGGGCCTCCGGGGAGCGGGTCCAGCTCACGTAGCCCGTTTGTTCGTAGGAGTGGAAGCCCGCCTCGACCAGGATGCGGTGGCCTTGGGCTGAGTAGGTGATGCCGAGGTGGTCCTCGTGGCCGTGGAGGTGGCGGCCGGGGCCGAAGCGGATCGAGTAGTAGGCGGAGCGGGGGTCGTTCCAGGTGGTTCTGCAGAAGGCGTAGCCCGCGTCGAACACGCGCGCCGTCGGGCCGGGCGTGGGGAAGCCGGGTGCGCGCGTGTCGGCGGGGCTGTCGCCGATGGGGACGAGGTGGCCGTCGGGCTGGGTGGCGTGGGCCACGTACGCCTCCAGCGCCTCTCGCCTGGACACCAGCCGTTCCGGCACCTCGGCCCCGCTCTCGCGGATGGCGCGCAGGGCGACGCCGAGGCGGCGGTGTACGTACAGGCCGTAGCGGGGGGCCTGTTCGTGGAGCGCTCCCTGGGCGTCGATGGCGAGTTCGGCCGAGGCGGTCATTCTGCGGATGGCGAGGTCGCGCCAGCGGGGGCGGTCCAGGCGGCAGCCGACGACGAGCAGGGCGATGTCCTGGTCCAGGCCGTGGTTGTGGCCCTGGCGGTAGAGGGAGGAGTCGGCGAGGACCTCACCGTGGTCGGCCAGGGCGGTCCACAGGCGCTGGGTGTGGATGTGCTCGCTCAGGCACACCAGTGCGGGGGCGCGCAGGGCCACCGCGTGTTCGGCCCATGCCCATGGGCTGACGTTCCTGCCGCCGAGGGGGTTCGAGCGTAGCCAGTGGTCGGTCACGGTGGCGGCGCGGTCCAGGTACGCCTGCTCGCCCGTCTTCTCGTATTCGCCCACCAGGCGTCCCATCCAGCGCAAGGTGTGCAGGTTCAGGGCCCAGGTGCGGTTGCCGTGCGGGTTCGCGGTCCAGTCGATGTCCGCGCCGAGCTGGACGGGTGGCAGGCCGGCGAACGTCACCAGGCCGCGCATCACCTCCTCCGTCTTGATCCCGGGGAACTGGTCGCTCAGGCAGATGACCCTGCCTGAGGTCGTACGGGCACGCCAGAACACCTCGTGGCTCCTGTTTCCGGGCGCGCGGGACCCACGTACGACGCACTCGCCTTCAAAAGGCGGCGCGGGGCCTACGCGCGGTGCTCGATGGGAATGGTCAGGCGGGGCCCTCGTCGGTCCAGCCAGCCGTGAGAACGGTCAGGCGGGGCCCTGGTCGGTCCAGCCAGCCGTGAGAACGGTCAGGCGGGGCCCTGGTCGGTCCAGCCGGCCGTGAGGACGAGTTCCGCGTGGCCGTCGCTGTCGGTGCTGGATAGCACCTGTGAGGAGGCCGGGTCGATGATCAGCGTCCGCGAGACGCCCGAGGGCAGGTCGAAGGCGAACGCCTGCCCGGCGCGGCCCCGCGTGTCCGTGGCGTCGCCCAGGTAGCGGACCTCGGGCAGGTCGGCGAGCGCGCGGTAGGCGGCGGCACGTACGCCGGGCGCGGACGGCTTGGTCCACAGCAGGCCGCTCAGCGCGTCGGCGAGCAGCCCTTTCGAGGAGCCCGCCGGCAACATCGCGGCCACGCGCGAGCGCAGCGCGCCGGGGTCGGAGGGCAGGGCCTGGATCTGCTCGTACGTCAGGTCGCGCCCCGCCATGGTGAACGGCGAGCGCCCGGTGACGCGGCTGGTCCGGCCCTGTTCGGCGGTCCACGCCTGACCCTGTCTGGTCACCCAGAGGTCGGTCTCTCCGCCGCTGTCACGAAATTTCCTGACATGCCAGTAGGTGCCGTCGGTGGCAGAGGAGGCAGCGGAGGTGGCGGCCGCCAGGAGGATCGATCGGCCCTGGACGAGGTCCGACGTGCCCGGAGCCACCGACTCCGACGTGCCCGAAGCCACCGACTCCGACGTGCCCGGAGCCACCGACTCCGACGTGCCCGGGTTCACGGGCTTGGGCGTGGCGGGGCTCACGTACGTCGTGTACAGGAGGATGGTGGCGAGGGCGGCGGGGATCGCCAGCCAGGTCAGCCGTCTGCGCCGCCGCCGGGCCGTCACCCGGCGCCACACCCGGTGCTGGGCTCCCGGGTCGGGGCGCGGCTTGCCGTACAGGTCGCGGATCAGCTCATCCACCGACGGCCACCTCCCCGAGCAGGGCGCGCAGCTTCTTTCTCGCCCGGTTCAGCCGGGATCCGACGGTGCCGTACGGGATGCCGAGCGCGGTGGCGATCTCGTCGTGGCTGAGGCCGGCGAGCGCGACCAGCAGCAGGACGTCGCGGTCGCGCCGGTCAAGTCCGGCCAGGGCGGCGGCCAGTTCGGGGCGCAGGCTCTGGGCGCTGACCCGGACGGCGACCGACTCCTCGTGGCCCGGCGAGTCGGCGTCGGGGCCGAAACGGCCGAGGGCGCGCAGGGCGCGGGCCTCCTGGCGGCGGTGTTTGCCGATGAGGTTGGTGGCGATGCCGTACAACCAGGCGCGCACTCCGGCGCGGGACGGGTCGTACTGGGCGCGCTTGCGGAACGCGGTGAGGAACGTCTCGGCGACGATGTCCTCGGCGAGGTCGGGGCCGAGGCGCTGGGCGACGTAGGCGTGGATCTCGCCGAAGTGGGCGTCGAACACGGCCGCGAACGCCTCCTCGTCGTCCAGGGCCACGGGCGCGCCACCCGCGAACGCCTCCTCGTCGTCCAGGGCCACGGGCGCGCCGCCCGCGAACGCCTCCGTGTCCTCCAGGGCCACGGGCGCGCGGGCCGCCCAGGGCGCCATGGCCGCGATGGTCTCCCCCGTCATGTGCAACCTTCCGATGTATCAGTGTCATCTCTTATCACCCGATACACCGGATCGCTTTCACGGCGGGCTCAGGAATCGCCGTACGTCGGCGATCTCGTCGTCGAGCGGCCCCTGTGGCAACGCGTCGAACGGCCGCACGTCCACCTGGGCGCCCTTTCGTCCCCACACGCCCCTGATCAGGCCGTTCACCAGCACGACCGGGCGGAGGACGCCGCCTCCGGGGAACACCTTGCCCGTGTGCTCGGCCGCCAGGATCGGGGCTCTGCTTCGCCAGCCCATCAGGTACTCGTCGAAGGCGGGCGCGAGGCGTACCAGCGGCTGCTCCTCCTCCTGGGGCGGCGGGACCGACGCGCTCAGGCGCCAGGCCGTGCGGGACTGGCCGAGCGGGAGGCCCGACCAGGTGGCCAGGTCCTCGGGGGTGGAGGGGTGGTGGGAGCGGCGGTAGCGGGTGGCGAGCTCTCCGAGTGCGCGGTCGCGGTCGGGTTCGGGGGTGATGGGGGCGCCCAGCCAGTCTTCTGCGTGTACGTACGTGGGCTTGCCGGCGCGGAGCGGGCCCAGGACGGCGAGGCCGTGGTGGGCGGCCAGGGCGACCAGGTGGACGATGCCCTGGCCATGGGCCTGGCCTGACAGGCGTTCCTCCAGGTCGGCCTTGGTGAGCGGGCCCTGGCCTTCGAGGGCGCGGGTGATGAGGGCGAGCGGGTCGGCGGCGGTGATGCCCTCCTCGGTGAGGCGGCGCAGGGTGTTCGCGGGGGTCCGGCTGGTGAGGGGGTGGATCCAGGGGAGGTCGTCGGCGTGGATGAAGTGGAGGGTGCCGCGTGGGCCCCAGGTTCTGACGATCTCGCGGGAGTGCCAGGCTGACTCGACGTCCGCCGGGGTGAGGGTGGCCGAGCGGGCGCGGAAGGCGAGCAGGGCGGAGGGGACGTCCTGGGCCTGCATCGCCGCCAGGTGCCGGACGATCTCGCCCGCCGCCAGGCCGGGCGGGCGGTGCAGGAGTTGCGCCTCGACGCTTCTCATCTCAGGACGATCCGGTTGCGGAGGCGGGTCGTGAGAGAGGTGCGGGCTCGTACGGCTCTGCGGATGGCGTCACTGTGGCGCCAGGCCTCGGTGGCGGCGGCTTCGGTGCCGGCTTCGGGGGCGTACCGGACGAAGTTTGAAATTTCGGCCAACGGCCGGAGATGTGTGGAAATGTCGCCCGGCTGGCGGGACAGTACGTCGCCCGCCGTCAGCGCGTGCTCGCCCTTCAGCCCCAGGTCGTCGCATGTCTGCCGCCACGCTCCGAGCACCCGCTGCTCGGGCCCCTGGGCGCGGCGGCGGCTCCGCCTGCGCCACCAGGGCACCGCGACGACCACGCCCGCGTACGCCACCAGCAGCGCGCCCCCCGCCACCCCCGCGACCACCCACGCGGACGGACCGCTCGACGGCTGCTCGTCCTGCTCGCCGGCCTGCGGCTGGGACGTCTTGGGCCGGTCGCTGCCGCCCTTGGCGAACTCGCCCTCCAGCTCCTCGCTCTCCTCGATCGCCGACGACACGACCTCATGGTCGTCCTTGGCCCCGCCCCGGCCCGGCGTCGGGTAGAACGGCCGCCACCCCAGCTTGTCGAACTTGATCTCCGCCCAGGCCATCACGTGGCCGGACTTGACGTGGTACACCCCGCCGGACGCCTGCCCAGGACGGAACCCCACGACCACCCGCGACGGCAGCCCGAGCGTCCTGGCCATGAGGGCGAACGTGGCCGCGAACTGCTCCGACGTACCCCGGTGGGTGGTCCGCAGGAAGAACTCCAGGCCCTTGAGCGAGTGCCCGGGGGGCGCGGTGACGTCGTAGGTGGCGTTGGTGCGCAGGTAGCTCTGGAGCCGGTACGCCTGCCTGATCGGCTCGTCGGCGCCCTTGACGGCCTGCTGGGCGAGCCTGCGGAAGAGCTGCTCCTGAGGGCCGTCGGGGAAGGCGGTCAGGGCCGGATCCCGTACGGGCGTGGCGGCCAGCAGGTCCTCCTTGGACGGCTTGGGCACCTGCGAGGTCACCTCATAGCTGAACCCCTTGCCGGGCTTGGCGGCGGCCAGCAGCGCCCCGCTCCCGGGGTCCACCGCCAGGCCGCGCACGCCGGTGACCTCCTCCGGCCGCTCGGCGGCGGGCAGCCAGGTGCCGGGCAGGCCGTCGAAGGTCACCTTCTGATGGACGACGTCCGCCGCGCCCGTCCACTCTCCCTCAGGGACCCGGCCGCCGGTGGGCTGGAAGCGGGCGCTGGAGGTCCAGCGCACCCCGTCGTACCGGTCGAGCACGGCCAGCCGCCAGTTGAGCGGTTTGTCGGCCTTGACGGTGAACAGGTCGCGGTCGGGGATCTGCAACCACGCCGAGACGCGGTCGAGCGGGCTGACGCTGTCCACGCGTCTCGGTGGGGGCAGGTCGACGTCCTTCCTCGGGTTGTACGGCTGCGCGGCGACGGGCAGCAGCGGGCCCGCGACCAGCGCCAGCGCGGCCAGCGCGGCGGCCGCCGGGATCCCGGCCAGCAGCCAGACCGGGGGGCGGTCGTCGCGGAGCAGGGCGAGGGCGGCGATGAGCACGAACAACGCCGCCGCCACCGGCAGGTTCGAGCCCTCGCCGTCCACGCCCAGCAGCAGGGAGACGCCGTAGACGATCAGCGCGGGGATGACGGCGGCGATCCTGGTCCTGGTGCGGGTCAGGGTCTCGGCCGCGATGGTGGCGGCGGCCCAGACGAGCGTGTGGACGAGGACCAGCAGCTCGGGGTCGGGCTGGGCGGGGAGGAGGGTGGTGAGCAGGGCGTGCCAGGAGTTCGCCACGTCGGCGAACACGGTGGGGGTGAGGGTCCGGTAGAGCGGGACGGTGCCGGCCAGCCAGACGATCACGTCCAGGGCCAGGGCCAGCCAGAGGGGGCGGCTCCTGGTGAGGGCCGCCACGGCGGCTGGGGCGATGGCTGCGGGGACGATGGCCAGGAGCAGCTCCGTGCCGGGGAAGACCCGGTGGAAACCCCAGCCCGCCACACCCGTGATGGCCGCTGCCAGGGCCAGGCACGCCAGCCGCCGCCACAGCGGGCCGTCCTGCCGTTCCGCGCCCGTGTTCGTCGCGCCTGTGCCCGCGCCCGCGTTCGTCGCGCCTTGCCGGCCATCGCCCGGCGCGCCGGTCCTGGCGCGCCGGCGCGACCCCGCGCGGCCACGATTCGACGACCGGGCGCCCACAGGCCCACCGCCGTGCGCCGAGCCCGGGTTTCCCGGCGGCGGGCCGTAGGACGGCACAGCAGCTCCAGGAGGCGAGCCGTAAGGCGGCGCTGCGGCCAGGTCCGGACCTCCGGGTGGTGAGCCGTTAGGCGGCGCTGCGGCCGGGTTCGGGCCTCCAGGTGGCGGGCCGTATAGCGGTGGCGCGGCGGGGCCTCCGGGTGATGGGTCGTAGGGAGTCGTGGCCGGCGGCGGGCCGTAGGGCGGCGGTGTGGCCTGGTTCGGGCCTCCGGGTGGTGGCGTGTAGGGGGCCGTGGCGGGTGGGGGGCCGGGTGGGTCGGTGGGCCGGGCGGATTGGTCGCCGCTCCACGTGCCGTGCGTCATCGGGCCCCCCAGAGCAGCGGCAGCTCCTCCAGCGAGGTGATCCGCACGACCGTGACCCCGGGCGGGCCGGTCGGGCCGGGTTCGGGGCCGACGTACACGCAGATGACGCGGTCGAACCGGCGGCGCACCCCCGCGACCCGCCCCGCCTCCGACGGGTCCCCCGTCACCAGCACCAGCGAGCCCCCGCCCCGCGCCATCCGCAGGACCTCCGTGACCCCGCCAGGGCCGGGTGACACCAGGGCCAGGCGGTCCAGGACGGTGTCGGCGTCCGTCCTGGTGTCGGGGAGGCCGGCGCCGGTCAGGACGCGTACGGGGAAGCCGGCCCGGGCGGCGGCGACCGCGACCGAGGCGGCCGCGTCCACGGCGGTCTCCGTCAGGTCATGCGTGTCCAGGAGGACAGTGGTGGTGGGGAGGCTGGCGTCGATGAGCTGGCGGACCATGAGGGTGCCCGTGCGGGCGCTGGATCGCCAGTGCACGTGGCGGAGGTCGTCGCCCACCACGTACTCGCGCAGGGTGTGGAAGGTGACGGTGCCGCTGGGCGCGTTGTCGCTGGTGGGGCCCTCCAGGTGGTGGGCCCTGCCGGAGGGCGGGACGGGCAGGGGGAGGGTGCGGGGGCGTACCAGGAGGGTGGTGGGCAGGCCGTACTCGCGGACCCGGCGCGTGAGGCCGAACGGGTCGGCGCGCACGAGCACGAGCGGCCCCACCGGGATCTCGCCGCGCTCGCCGGTCGGCAGCGGGTACGAGACCGTGCGCGCCGACCCCTTGGGCAGCCTGGGCAGGTCGATCGTGTGCTCGGAGGTCCCGATCCTGTCCTGGGCGCGCAGGCCGGACAGGCCGCGGCGGCCGAGGTTGGCCACGTTGAGCACGGCCACGGCGGCGTCCCCGCGTGGCACCTTGAGCGGCGTGACCTCCCGGTGGACCTCCAGCCTGGGCCTCGGAGCGGTCCAGGCCAGCGCGGCGGCCAGGGCGAGCAGGGCTCCGGTGGCCAGCACGACGGGTTCGGGGTAACCGAGCGCGAACCCCGCCGCGTACAGGACGACGGCCCCGGCGAGCGTGCCCCAGCCCAGCGGGGTCAGCACCGCGGTCGGCCGCACCTCATGCCGCCTGCGGCACCGGCATCCCGGCGAGGATCTCGCCGAGCACGACGGCCGCGGTGACCTCGCGCAGTTCCGCCTCGGGCGTGAGGATCAGGCGATGCGCCAGCACCGGTACGGCCAGCGCCTTCACGTCCTCCGGCACCACGAAGTGCCGCCCGGCGGCGGCGGCCTTGACGCGTGCGGCCCGCAGCAGCGCGAGGCTCCCGCGCGGGCTGGCGCCGAGCCTCAGGTGCGCACTCGTACGGGTGGCGCCGCACAACGCCACGATGTAGTCGTAGACCGGGTCGGCCACGTGGATGCGCGAGGCGAAGTCGATCATCCCCGCGACGTCCGACGCCCGCGCCACCACGGGCAGCCGCTCGACCTGCGGCCCCGTCGGCATGCCCTTGAGCACCTCGACCTCGGAGGCGTGGTCCGGGTACCCGACGGAGATCTTCATCAGGAACCGGTCGAGCTGGGCCTCGGGCAGCGGGTAGGTGCCGTCCATGTCCACCGGGTTCTGGGTGGCCACCACCAGGAACGGCCTGGGCACCGGATGCGGCTCGGCGTCCACCGTGACCCGGCGCTCCTCCATGACCTCCAGCAGCGCGGCCTGCGTCTTCGGGGAGGCGCGGTTGATCTCGTCGGCGAGCACGATGTTGGCGAAGACCGGCCCGTGGTGGAACTCGAACTTCTGGTGCGCCTGGTTGAAGATCGACACGCCGGTGATGTCGCTGGGCAGCAGGTCCGGCGTGAACTGGATACGCCGCCACTCCGCGTCCACGCTGGCCGCGACGCACCGGGCGAGCGTGGTCTTGCCGGTCCCCGGCACGTCCTCCACCAGCAGGTGCCCCTCGGAGAACAGGCAGACCAGGGCCAGCTCGATGGCCTCGTGCTTGCCCCGGATGATGCGCTCGATGTTGCCGGCGAGAAGCTGGAACCGCTGGGCGAACTGGCCGGCGAGCTGTTGCGGCTGCTGTTGAGGCTGCTGTTGCAACTGCTGCTGGTACGGCTGCGCGCCCTGCTCGAACTGGTCCTGATAGTTGTACTGGGTCAACTGAGTCCCCTTCTCAGTCGGTGCACTCGAAGAGCGGCGCTTCGGGGAAGCCGCCGCCGTCCGGAGTCGCCACCAGAGTGTCGTTCAGGTAGCCGTTGCCGTACTGGCTCTCGATGCGGTTCCAGATGTCGCTGGACTTGCCTGTCGACTTGTCGGTGTACGCCGTCCCCTTGACCTGGCAGATCACCGTCAGGGTGATGTACTGGCCCTGGGGGATCTTGTTTCCTTCCCCGCTGGTCGACGGCCCGGGACGAATGATCGTGTTGGTGTCGTTGTTGCTGGCGTTCTTGTACTGCTGCCTCGGGTAGGCCAGGTCCACCTCGGTGGTGGCCACGTCGGGGCTCTCTCCGGCCGCGTTCCTGGCCTTGAGCTCGAAGGTGTGCTTCTGGTTGTTCTTCAGGCCGTCCACGGTGAACGAGGTGCCCTTGATACCGTTGTTCGTGGCGGCGCCGGTCAGTTCGTACGTGGTGGCGTCATCGGCGCCCTCGGGGGCGGTCCAGGTCAGCTCGGCGCCCCGGTTCCTGGCCTTGGCCGTGAAGCCGCCCGGTGAGCCGGGCGCCACGCAGGGTTTGGCCCCCGCGCTCGGCTCCGACTCGACCTCGCCGCCCGACCAGTGCGCGACCACCACGAACGTGTACTCCTCCGCGCAGTCCCCGCCCGTGAACTCGAACTGGAAGGGCCCGTTCGCGTCCACCGCCTGCGGCACGGACCTGCCCTCGCCGGAGGTCTGAAGCGTGTAGCGCTCGACCTTGCCCCCGTCGGACGGGCTGAACGTCACCGTCACCTTGCCGGGGCCCGACCTGGCCGCGACGGCGCCGGGCGCGGACGGCGCCGACCGCGCCGGGGGGGCCGTGCGCGTCGGGGTCCTGGTGGGCTCGCGGGTCGGGGTGGGGCGACGCTCAGGAGTGGTCGTGACCGGGTCGGGGTCGGGATCGGTGTCGGTGCGCGTGGGGTCGGGGATGGGCGTGCGCTTGGGTTTGGGGGTGCTGGTCGGCCCCGGTACGTCGGCGTCGTCCTTGTCGATGTCGTGCTTGCGGCCCTCAGGGTCGATGACGACGGCCTTGTCGCCGTTCTCGTCGTTCGCCCACAGCAGGCCGTCCTTGACGAACACGTCCACCGGGCCCGGTTCCCGCGCCACCTGGAGGGTCGTCGGCCTGCCGCCGGCGGCGCTGTCCCAGACGATCAGCGAGCCGCTGCTCCGGTCCGGCACGTACACCTTGGAGCCCAGCACCTGCGGCACCCCCAGCTCGGCCAGCTCGGTCGGGTCGTCCGCGGCGAGCTTGGTGCTGAGCACGGAGTTGGAGCCGGTGTCGATCACCACGAGCAGCCCCGAATCGGCGGGCGTCAGGATCGGCACCAGGGAGCCCTCGGTGGCGGCCGGGGTGAGTGCGCCTCCCTTGGCGGCCTGGGCGACGCCCTTGGGCAGCGTGATCTCGCCGACGCCGCCGTCCGAGCCGATGATCGTGGCGGTGGCGGCGCGGCTGTTGACCACGACGGGCAGGCCGCCGGCGATCGTGACCGACAGCTCCTCGCCGGGCTCGCCGACCTTGATCGGGTCGGCCGCCGCGCCGTTCGACACCGGTACGACCTCACCCTTCGCCGTCACCGGCACCCACAGGCGCCCGCCGCCGTCGATGCGCGCCGCGCCGAGCGGTCCGGGGAGCGTGATCGGGGCGCCGACGGAGTTGAGCGTGGCCGGGTCGATCTGCTGGATCTTGCCGGCCGCCGGGTCCACCGCGTAGCCGGTGGCGCCGGACACGGCCAGCTGCAGCCCGGCCGCGCCGAAGTCGCGGGTCTGGGCCACGCTGAGCTGGCTGGGCTCGACGCGGCTGACGTATCCCGTGCGGTCGTCGACGAGCAGCACGTTGCCGCCGTCCTGCACGACGCGGAGCTGCCGGCCCGCCTTGTCGTTCAGGTAGCCGTCCACCTCGCCCGACAGGCCGTTGACGTGCACGATCTTGCCCCTGGCCTTGGTCCAGAGCCACGCCCCAACGTCGGCCAGCTTGGGATTCGCACTGGACACGCCCACACCGAACCACGCCGCCACGGCGACCAGGACCACGGCCACCGCGCCGGCGATCAGCGCCGTGGCGCGATCGCCTCGGAGCATGCGCACGCGTCACTCACTTCGGTATGTACGAGTAGGGAGCTTTTGCCCACGTATTATCGGGCATCACACTAGCGTTCAGCAGTCCCTTGCGCGTATGTACTGGCTGGTAGCTGTGAGGTTGACGGTGCGGACGTGCCAAGACTGTCGGTGCGAAGCCGTACCTTAGTCCCCGTGTCCGAACAGCCCCTGACCCTCGACTCCGTCCTCACCGACGAGGCGGTCCTGTCCACCTACCGCCGGATGTTCGCCGCGCTGGCCCGCGACAGCGGGGCTGTGGTCGACGATCCGGCCCTGGTCGACATCGCCGAGACGCTGTTCGCGGCGTTCGCGGAGGCCGGCGAGGAGTGGCTGACTCACGAGCAGATGCGCTTCGCCTGCCGGGCCTACCCCACCGACCAGTTCGACAACCGGCTGCGCGTGCTCAAGGGGCTCGGCGCCGTCCGCGAGGTGTTCCCCAAGCCCAACCAGCTCCGCTACCGGGCCTCGTTCACCAGTGTGGTGGGGCTGATGTTCATCCGCCGGATGATGGACGACGGCGGGCAGTCGGAGATGCACCGGCTGCTGGCGCTGGAAGACCTCAACGTCGCCGACCCGCGCACCACGATGGAGGAGGCCAGGCAGAGCGCGCTCAACCTGGCGCGGGCGTTCCGGCTGTGGGCGCTGGAGCTGATCACGCTCACCACGGGCACGATCGAGGAGTTGCGCGAGCAGGCGCCCAAGTTGTGGGGCACCGAGGAGATCGCCCGGCGCGCGCAGGGGCTGCACGGCACGATCCTGACCCGGTGGCCGGAGCTCGACCGGGTCTGCACCGACCTGCGGGCTTCGATCTACTCCTACAGCGACGCCTCCCGCCGCGCCGCCGGGCGGCTGGCCGACTCGGCGGGCACCACCCGCAACCTGACGCTGCTGCCCACGGAGACGTGGCGGACGTTCACGCAGACGGCGTCGAGGGAGCGGCTGGCGGCGGTGCTCGACGGGTTCGTCTTCGACGCGCCCGCGCCCTGGCACGACCCGGCCGCCATCGCCCGCGCGGTCGACGAGGCCCCGCGACCCGCCCCCGCCCAGCCCACTCCCCCGCGCTCCACCCTGCCCGACCCGGGCCCCGGCTCCTCACTCGACTCCTCGCCCAACGCGGCGCTCGTACGGCTGACGGAGATGGCGGAGTCGCTGCTGGGGGAGGCCGATCGGGTCCCGCTGGCCGACGTGCTCGGCTCCGACTGGCCGTCGGCGCGGCGCGTGCTCGCCGACCTGACTACCCTGGATCTGCGGCCCGAGCTGCCCTACCGGCTGGCCTGGGCCGACGGGCTGACGATCGACCCCGTTCGCGAGCCCGCCTGGCTCTCCGACGGCTACCTGGAGCGCATCTGATGGCATTCGAGGACAGCGCCGTCGCGCACGCGCGGGCGCGGGCCGGTGGGCCGCTGCGGCTGGCGGCCGGGGCGCCGGCCACCCCCGGGATGGTGCGGCTGACGCGGCCCGACTCCACCGGCGAGGCCCTGGCCGTGTGGCCCGACGGGGTGACGCCTTCGCTGCTGGATGAGCACCAGGTGGCGCCCGTGGCCGTGGAGCGGTCCGGTGAGACGCGGCGGGTGCTGGCGGCCGTGCTCAAGTGCTGCTGGAGCGACCTTTCCGTGGATCCGTGGCCCGGCGATCCCGCACCCGTGGAGCTGGTGCTGGACACCTATCGTGAGCTGATCGGGCGCTCCGACGACCTGATGCGCAACTGGGCGATCGGGGCGCTGCGGCGGCTGCACGACTCCGCCTGGGTCGTGATGGACGACGGCGTGGTCCTGCTCGGGCCGCGCTGCGCCCTGTGGCCGGTGGAGTCGCACGCGCAACTCCAGGAGCTCGTACGCCGCCTGCCCGAGCCGGAGCGGCCCGAGCTGACCGTGGTGGGCGACGCCGACATCGTGGCCGCCACCCGATCCGAGACCCCCGCGGCGGTTCGCGACGAAGGGGTCGCGGGGCGGGCCGAGGGGGGTTCGGCCGGGTTCGACGACCTGCTGGGCCATTATGACGAGCGGCGGCGGGCGGAGCTGGTGGCGGCGTTCATGGTGGTCGAGCATGCGGCCGAGCCGGTGCAGGAGATGCGCCTGGCCGCTCTGCGTGACCCGGCGCTGCGTCACACGCTGGGCGAGATGCTGGCCAGGCGCGGCCGTACGCTGATCCAGCACCGCGACCGCTGGACCTCCGGTTACGCCGACGCCGTCGTCACCGGGCTCGTCACCGGGGGCGAGCAGCCGCGGCTGGGGGTGAGCGAGCGGGCCGTGCTGACGCTCGTCCTGGTGCATTCCGTGGCCATTCCGCGAGCCGAAGGGCTGCTGCCCGAGGACTCGTGGATGTCGCCGCACCCCACGCCGGTCGATGAGCTGCGCCGCCACACCCAGCTGCCGATCGGCGAGCTGGAGGCGGCGCTGCGGGTGTTGCGGCACGCGGGGCTGATCGGCCAGGTGAAGGCGGGCGAGGAGGCGGGCGGATACGTTCCCGGGCCACAGTTCCACCGGCTCACACCGGCGGCGCGGCGGCGGTTGCAGGAGGAGCTGATCCTGGCGGCCGGGCCGAACACGCCGCTGGCGGCCGCCGTACAGGCTCGGAGGTCGGCCAGATGAGGCCGTCGATCATGGATGGAAGGGTAACGGGGGTTCGAGGTGTCGCAGATGGAGAACGTCGTCGGGGACCGGGTGCTGATCGCCGTGCAGGCGGTCAACATCTCACGGCTGTCGACCCATCCGGTGCCCACCGTCCCCGGCACGCTCATCGTCGTGGCGGGCGCGGGGCCGAAGGACTCCAACGGGGCCGGTAAGTCCTCGTTCATCGCCTCGATCACGGCGCTGCTCGGCGACGAGCAGTGGCGCTTCGCCTCGGGCGCCAAGGCGGTGTCGGAGCTGCTGTTCAACGCCGAGCTGGCCAGTGGCGCGGGGGCCCGGCAGTGGGCGAGCGCCGATCACGGCTACATCGTGGGGGTCTTCGGGCCGCCCGGGATGGAGGGCTTCGAGCTCGACGCCGAGGACGCTGCGACGGCCACGGACGGGGAGCTCGTTCCCGGGGAGTCCGAGGAGCCGGGCGGGGAGTTGTTCGAGGTGCCCGACACCTCTGGCGGGGCGCTGACCGTGTGGCTGAAGGTCAACCAGGAGGCGCCGCATCTGGAGGTCCGCTGGCGGGAGGGCGTGCACCTGGCGGCCTCGCCGTCCGAGGCGGAGCGGGTGGCGCGGGCCGATGAGATCTGGTCGTCGCTGCCGAAGTCGGCCGGGCGGCGCGACGTCGTGGCGCGTGACCTGACCAAGGTGCTCTACGGCGACCGGGTCAGGTGCGTGTCGTTCCTGTCCACGTCCGTACGCAGCAAGGTCGCCACCAACCTGCTCTCCCAGCCGCTCAACGAGATCTCCCCCGAGCGTGTCTTCGAGGCCATCGCCGCGCTCACCGGCCTGGACGCGGAGCTGGAGCTGGAGCGCGAGGCCCGCCGCGACGAGCACGCCAAGCGGGTGCGCGCGGCGCAGGCCGCCGATCGGCTGGCCGAGTTCGAGGCGGAGTCGAAGGCGCTGGTGACGACGTTCGACCGGCGCGACCAGGCGCGCATCCGGCTGGCCGACGGGCTGCGGTGCTGGCGCGGGCGGCAGGCGCGCAAGCTGGCCGACGCCGCGAACAAGGACGAGTCGCTGGCCGCCGACCTCCAGCGGCACCAGGCGGCGGGCGAGGCGGCCGGCGAGGCGATCGCCATGGTCAAGGCGGAGATCGGCACCCTGCGCGAGGACACGCTCGACCGGCAGGTGTCGCAGGCCCGCAAGGAGCTGGCGGCGATGCAGGCGCGGGCGGCCAAGCTCGACGCCGACCGCGCCGTGGCGGAGAACTCCGCCGACGAGCTGCGCGGGCTCATCCCGGCGCTGGAGGAGACCCGCCGGTTCGCGGACGGGCGCGACATCCCGGCGGCGGAGCGGGAGCTGGGTGAGGTCAGGCTCAGGCTCAACGAGGCGCTCAAGGCGCTGGGCGTGGCCGATCGGGAGGTCTCCTCGGCCCAGTCCGCGCTCGACGACGCCGAGGGCGGCCCGGCCGCGGCCCAGCTCAACGCGCTGACGGCGGCCGGGATCGGCGCGACCGGCGTGCTGGACGCCCTCGACGTGGCCGAACAGGCCCGCGACGCCGCCCACACCCCGCCTCCTGGCGACGGCAGGGACCCGGGATCTGGGCAGGCGCTGGGCGAGGCGCTCAAGGCGCGTTACGGCAAGGGGCAGGCGCCCGCTCCCGGGGCCGCGATCGGCGAGTTGCGGGGCTGGCCCAACGAGCACGCCGTGATCGTCGACGCCGGGCGGCTCGACGAGGCCGCCGCCGCGCTGGCGGACCTGCCAGGGTCCGTGCTGGTCAGCGCGGCCGGGGTGAGCGTGGTCGGGGCCTTCCACGGGGTGGCGACCGGGCGCGAGGCCCGGATCAAGGCCGCCGAGCAGCGGCTCAACCGGGCCAAGGACGTTCAGGAGAGCGCGGCGCAGGCCGTCCACGACGGGGAGGAGGCCGTCGCGGAGGCGCAGCGGCGGCTGGAGGGGGCCAGGGCCGGGGTGCGGCTGGCCGAGCTGGAGGCGAAGCTCGGCGAGCGGCGGGCCAGGCTGGGCGAGCTGAACGCGGCCCTCGATGAGCTGACGCCGAAGGTGGCCGAGTCCGAGCGGCAGACGGGGGCGCTGGACTTCCGGGCGCGCACGCGGGACATGGAGATCGAGCGGCTGGAGGGCCGCCGGCATCGGCACGAGGGCGAGCGGGCGCAGGCGCGCGAGCAGGAGGCGAAGGTCGGCGCGGAACGCGAGGCGCTCAAGCTGGCCGCGCTGGCCGCCGACTGGGGCGGCACGGTGGAGACCGCCCGCGAGTGGCTGGAGGCGTTGCCGGAGGAGGAGCGGCCCCGTGGTGCCGAGGAGTGGTGGCGGATCGCCGAACGCCACCTCGACCAGGCGTTGCGCGACACGTTCCCCTCGCAGGACGAGACGGAGATCCCGGAGGAGCTGCGGTTCCTGCTGAGCGAGCGGGAGGGCAGCACGGCGCGCGAGCAGGCGACGTTCTCGGGGGTGTGCGGGGCGCTGGCGTCATACCTGCGGGCTCAGGAGGAGTACGAGCGGCATCAGCGGCGGCAGATCGAGGCGCAGATCGGCTCCCGGCAGCGCGACCTGGCGGCGGCGGCCAGGGGCGCGGAGGAGGCGGCCCAGTCGACGGCCGTGCACCGGGCGGCGCTGACGGCGGCGATCAAGGCGCGGCTCACGCGGGTGGCCGAGGAGTTCGACAAGCTCGACACCTCCTACGGCGGTTACGGGGCGACGCTGGAGTTCCCGGTGCCGCCCGCGCCCGCCGACCCCGAGCAGCGCTGGCAGTGGCGGGTGACCCCGAAGTGGCGGCGCGGCGAGGGGCAGGGGTTCGTGCCCTACAACCGGCGGGCCAACACGGCGCTCATGGACGAGAAGGCCGTCAAGCTGGTGTGCTCGGCGGCCATCGCCTCGTCCGGAGGCGGGCACCTGTGCCTGGTGCTCGACGAGCTGGGGCGCAACCTGGGCAAGGAGCACCGCAGGGAGGCGGTGGCGCTGTTCAGGAGGATCGGGGAGACCTACGGGATCACGGTGATCGGGGCGTTGCAGGACGACATGGAGCCGTACGCGATCGACGCCTGCGGGCAATACGTCAAGCTGCGGCGGTCGTCGGACGCGATGCCGTACAACGAGCCGCCGGTGATCGTCGGCCACGACCAGCACGCCGAACGGGTCCGCGCGCTGGCCGCCTTCGTGGACCGCACGGCTACGTGAGCCGGGCGCGCCCGGGGACGCGCGGCTACGTGGGCTGGGCGCGCTCGGGTGGACGCACGCTACGTGAGCTGGGCACTCAGGTCGACCGCACGGCTCCGTGAGCCGCGCGGCTACGTGATCGGTGGGCCTGTGTAGGAGGCGCGCAGGCGGAGGAGGGAGCCGCGCTCATATTCCTCCATCGCGTGCGCCAGCCAGCCCGCCACCCTGGCCACGGCGAAGATCGCCTCGCCCGCGCCGCTGACCATGCCGCTGACGGTGGTGAGGGCGGCCAGGGCGAAGTCGACGTTGCGGTCGGGCAGGCGGCGACGGCGCATCTCCGCCAGCACCGCCTCGGCGGCGGCGATGCGATCGTGCCCCGGCACGGCCTGTTTGACCAGGTCGAGCAGCATCTCACCCCGGCCGTCGCCGTTCTTGTAGACGCTGTGGCCGAAGCCGGGGATCCGCTCGCCGCGCCGCACCCGCTCGGCGATGGCGCGGGCGACTTGAGAGGGCTCGGCGATCTCGGCCAGCAGGCGTTCCGCGCCGTACGAGGCGCCGCCGTGCAGCGGGCCGCCCAGGACGCCGAGGCCGGTCAGGACCACCGCGTACGGGTCGGCCTTGGCGGAGGCGGCGACCCTGGCGGCCAGCGTCGAGGCGGCCAGTTCGTGGTCGGCGAGCAGCACCAGCGCGGCCCGCAACGCGTCGAGCAGGGCCGGAGCGGCGGGGCGGGGGCACAGGCGGGACCACAGGCGCCCGGCGATCGACCCGTCCTGGGGTGGGTCGCCGAGCAGGGGCAGCGCGTCCACCAGACCCGAGATCAGACGCCGGCCGGTGGCGATGACCGAGGCGGGGTCCAGCTGGTAGCGCAGGGAGTCGGACGCGCCGAGCACCGTGGTGATCACCTGGAGGCGGTCAAGGGGCAGCAGGTCGCCGGGAAGCCCGCGCTGGGCGGCGACGGCGGCTCGCAGCCCCTCCTCCGGCCCCCGCCGCCACCCCTCGGAAGAGGTGGCGCCGCCGCGAGCGCGCGACCGCACAGAAGGCTCGCGGTCCGCACCTTCTGAAGGGCCCCGCCCGACGGTGTGGCCGCCCGACCGCGCAAGAGGCTCGCGGTCCGCACCTTCTGAAGGGCCCTGCCGGATGGCGTGACCGCCCGGCCGCACCGGGGGCTCGCGGTCCGAAAGGGCCTGCCAGACGGCGTGGTCGCCCGTCCACAACCACTCCGCCACGGTCTCGTACGACGCCGTCCCCGCCAGCGCGAGCGCGTCGATCCCCCGGTAGTAGGGCCGGTCCACGCCGAGCGCCGTCACGGCCGACTCGATGACCAGCTCAGGCGGCTGGCTGCGCGGCCGGCCCCGCCGGGCGAGGCGTTCGACCTCCTCGGCCGAGAACAGGCTGCGCCGCCCGTCCTCCCCGTGCCGCCGCCGCAGCACCCCCCGGCTCACGTACGCATACAACGTGGCGGGTTTGACGCCCAGCCGCTCCGCCGCCGTGGCCGCGTCGATCCACTCCACCACGGGCGCACCTCCCGACAGGTTGATGAAAATCAATATTGATCCATGTTGAACGAGCATGTCAACGTGAGGGCATGCCAAAAGTTCACTTCCTCGACGTGACCAACCGGGACGGCGTGCAGACCGCGCGCACCGGTCTCTCGAAGTTCGGCAAGACCATGGTCAACTTCTATCTGGCCAAGCTCGGGGTGGCGCAGTCCGAGATCGGTTTCCCGTTCCTCTTCCACGAGGTCCCGTACGTCAGGGCGCAGGTCGCGCTGGCCGAGGCGGGCGCGTTCGGGAGCCTGCGGCTGTCCGGGTGGTGCCGGGGCGTGCCGCAGGACGTGGAGAAGGCGGCGCCGCTCGGGCTGAAGCACTACAACCTGTCCATCTCGACCTCCGACTACATGATCCAGAACAAGTTCCGCGGCCGCCTGGACCGGGAGGCGATCATCAGGGAGATGACGGCGGCGGTGCGCGTGGCCAAGGACGCGGGCGCGCTGACGGTGGGGGTGAACGCCGAGGACGGCTCGCGTACCGATGACGCGTTCCTGCTGGAGTTCGCGCTGGCGGCCAAGCAGGCGGGCGCCGACCGCGTGCGTTACTGCGACACGATCGGCGGCGACACCCCCGACCGGATCCGCGAGCGCTTCGCCAAGCTGGCCGCGGGCACCTCGATGCCGGTCGAGACGCACTGCCACAACGACCTGGGCATGGCCGTGGCCAACTCGGTGTCGGGCGCGCTCGGCGACCTCGACGCCGGGCAGGACGCGTGGATCAACACCTGCGTGAACGGCGTCGGCGAGCGCTCGGGCAACGCCGACCTGCTCTCCACCATCCTGGCCTTCCGCCACGGGTTCGGACTCGAGACAGCGCGGATCGGGGACGCGCTGAACATGGAGTGGGCCCGCAGGTTCGGGTTGTGGGCGAGTTACGCGCTGGGGCAGCCGCTGCCGTACAACCAGGTGGGGGTGGGGCGCAACGCGTTCGCGCACGAGTCGGGCATCCACGCCGACGGCGCGCTGAAGGACCACGGCAACTACGAGTTGTACGACGAGGCGACGCTGGGCCCGTTCCCCGACGACTGGCACACCAGGAGCGGCCGGGTGGTGCTGACCGGCGAGTACGGCGGCAAGAGCGGCTTCCGCCACGTCATGGACGGCCTCGGCGTGGAGGTGACCGACGAGGACCTGTCGTTCCGCCTGGTCCAGCTCTGCAACGCGATGACGGGCAGGCCGCTCACGGACGACGAGCTACGCCTGATCGCGGCCTACCCGGATGAGTTGTCGCTGATGTTCCCCGGCTACTAGAGAGATCTGCCGCCCGTCCCGGGACCCGGCTGCTAGAGGGTCCTGTCGCCGGTCACGGGACCCGGCCGCCAGAGGATCCTGCCACCGATCACGGACCCCGGCCGCCAGAGGATCCTGCCACCGATCACGGACCCCGGCCGCCAGAGGATCGCCTCCGGTCCCGGACCCCGGCTGCCAGAGGATCGCCTCCGGTCCCGGGCCTCGGCTGCTAGAGAGTTCTGTCGCCGGTCTCGGGCAGGGCGAGCAGGCAGAGCAGGCTCAGCACGGCCATCGCGGAGACGTACACGCCGACTCCCATGACCCCGAGCCCGCTCGCCTGCATGCTGGTGGCCACCAGCGGCGGCACCGCGCCGCCGAGCACGCCGCCGAGGCTGTAGGCGACGGAGGCGCCGCTGTAGCGGTACTCGGTCTTGAACAGCTCCGGCAGGTACGCCCCCATCGGCCCGAAGATCAGCCCCATCAGCGCGAGCGCCCCGGCCAGCGCCACCCCGACCAGGACGACCGAACGGGTCTCCATCAGCGGGAACATCACCAGCCCCCACACGATCGCCACGATCGTGCCGGCGATCAGCGTGCGGCGGCGGCCCAGCCGGTCGGACACCAGGGCCGAGCCCACCGTGCCCGCCGCCATGAACAGCACGCCGACCATGGTCACCCCGAGCATCGTGGTCTGCGGGATCTTCAGCGTCTTGGTGCCGTACGACAGGCAGTAGGTGGTGGCGGTGTAGAAGAGGGTGTACGTGACCGTCATGGCCCCGGCGCCGAGCAGCACCCGCCGCCACTGGTTCCGCATGAGCCCGACGAACGGCACCCTGGCGATCCGGTGCTGGTCCATGGCCGCCTTGAAGACGGGGGTCTCGGAGATCTTCAGCCGGACGTACAGGCCGACGATCACCAGCAGCAGGCTGGCCACGAACGGCAGCCGCCATCCCCAGCTCTGGAACTCCCCGTCGCCCAGCGTCTCGCCGAGGATGAGGAACAGCCCGTTGGCCACGATGAACCCGGCCGACGGGCCGAGCTGCGGGAACATCGCGTACAGGCCGCGCTTGCCCGGCGGCGCGTGCTCGGTGGCCAGCAGCGCCGCGCCGCCCCACTCACCGCCGAGGCCGATGCCCTGTGTGAAGCGCAGCAGCACCAGCAGCACGGGCGCCATCACGCCGATCGTCGCGTAGCCGGGCAGCAGCCCGATCACGACCGTCGACAGGCCCATCACCAGCAGCGACACGACCAGCATGGACTTGCGGCCGACCCGGTCACCCCAATGCCCGAACACGGCCGAGCCGAGCGGGCGCGAGATGAACGCCACCGCGAACGTCGAGAACGCCGCCAGGCTTCCCGCCACCGGGTCCATGCCCGGGAAGAACGCGGTGTTGAGCACCAGGGCCGCCGCGGTGCCATAAATGTAGAAATCGTAGAATTCGATCGCTGTGCCGATGAGGCTGGCGGCCGCGATCCGCGTCGTGCTGGGGGCCTCGGTATGGGGGGATGTCGTCATTCTTGTCTCACTATGCGGACTAGCGTCTTGGAAAGCGATACAAAGACGCTACCACCTGCGCAATGTTACGTTTCATGGACCTCTGGAGGGAACGTAGTTGGCGGTTGACCTGGTGATCTTCGACTGTGACGGGGTGCTCGTGGACAGCGAGCCGATCTCCGTACGCGTGGGCACGGCCGCGGTACGGCGACTGGGCTGGACGATCGACGAGGCGGAGTACGCCGAGCGCTTCGTCGGCTGCACGAACGAGTACTGGGCGGAGCAGATCGGCCCGACCCCGCCGGGCTGGCGCGACCAGCTCAACGCCGACTACGTGGCCGCCGTGACGGCCGAGCTGTGCACGGTCCGGGGCATCGAGGAGGCGCTCGACCAGCTCTCCATCCCCTTCTGCGTGGCCTCCAACGGCCGCCACCGGACGATCCGCCGCAGCCTGGAGCTGACCGGGCTGGCCCACAGGTTCGCCGGGCGCGTGTTCAGCGCCGAGGACGTGGCCAGGGGCAAGCCCGCGCCCGACCTGTTCCTGCACGCCGCGGCCACCATGGGGGCCGAGCCGGAGCGCTGCGTGGTCGTGGAGGACAGCCCGTTCGGGGTGACGGCGGCGGTGAGCGCGGGCATGCGCTGCCTGGCCTTCGCCGGCGGCCTCACCCCCGCCTCCCGACTGACGGGCCTCGGCGCGACCCTCTTCCACGACCCCGCCAAGCTGCCCGACCTGATCGGCTCTCTCGACTGATCGGCCGCACCGCGCACCGCGGCCGGGTCAGCCGGTGGGAGGTGCCGCGCGCGCCACCGCCCGTCGTCATCACCCCTGGCCGTCGTCACCTCTGGCCGTCGTCACCTCTGGCCGTCGTCACCTCTGGCCGTCGTCACCTCTGGCCGTCGTCATCACCCCTGGCGGGTGCGGCCGTTCTCGTCCAGGTAGTCGCGCCACGACCGCTTCGGGTTCCAGCCCAGCAGGCGGTGGGCCTTGGCGCAGGAGATGCCGGAGGCGTCGGGCCGGGCCAGGGGCCGCAGCTCGATCCGGTCGCCGTGGTAGCGCCGCAGCGCGGTGGCGAAGTCGTGCCCGCCCGCATTGTCCGGCGAGGCGATGTAGAACACCTCGTGCCCGGGCAGGTCGGACTCGGCGGCCAGCACGATCGCGTCCGCCAGGTCGTACACGTCGATGTAGCTCCACAACCCCGCCCCCACCTCGGAGACGTCACGCACCTGCGGGCCGAGGTTGCGCTCGTAGTTGCCCTCGTGCTGCACCCAGCTCGGCCGCAGCGAGATGCACCTGATGTCCGAACGCCGCACCGCCGCGTCCATGAGCTGCTCACCGAAGTGCTTGGCCAGCGCGTACGGGTCCTGCGGCCGGATCGGGTGCTCCTCGTCCACCGGCGCGTAGTCCGGCAGGAACGGCCGCTCGGGAAAGAAGAACCCCGGCACGGTCTCGCTCGAGACGTTCACGAATCGCGGCACCCCGAACCGCACCGCCGCCTCGATCATGTTGAACGTGGCCATCAGGTTGTTCTGGAACACCACCTGCGGCGGGTTGGCGGTCGGATCGGGGATGGCCGCCGCGTGCACCACCGTCTCCGCCCCGTGCGTCACGGCGAACGCCTGCCCCGCGTCCGTCAGATCGGCCTGTACGTAGCGCGGGGTGCCGGGCTCGGGCCGCTCCCAGACCGGGCGGGTGAGATCGGTGGCGGTCACCTCGTGACCCGCCTCGGTCAGGGCCTTGACGGCAGCCCTGCCTACCTTGCCGTGGGCACCGGTGACGACGACGCGCATGAACCGCTCCTCATGAGTAGATTTCGGCGCGCTCCAGCGTAATGCCGACTCCCACCGCGCTCAGCGTGGACCCTGTGCGCGTCTTGGTGACCTTGAGCTGCGCCGTGATCCTGGATCGCAGCTCGGCCACGTGGCTGACGATGCCCACGGCCCGCCCGCCGTCTCGCAGCCCGTCCAGGATGTCCAGCACACCGTCGAGGGTGTCCTCGTCGAGCGTCCCGAACCCCTCGTCCACGAACAACGTGCCCAGCTCCGCGCCGCCCGCCTCCGCCGTGACGACGTCGGCCAGCCCCAGCGCCAGGGCCAGGGAGGTGATGAAGCTCTCGCCCCCGGACAGGGTGGCCGGGTCGCGGTCGACCCCGGTCCAGCCGTCGGCCACCCGCAGCCCCAGCCCGCCACCGGCGCGACCCCGGGCGCCCGCCGTCTTCCGCAGATCGTGCCGCAGCAGGTAGCGTCCGGCCGACATGTGGTCGAGCCGTTCGTTCGCGGCGTCCACCACCTGCCGCAACCGCTCCCCCAGCACGAACGACGACAGGCTCATGCTCCACTGGTTGTCGCCGGAGGTGCCGCTGGCAAGCGACGCCATCCGCTCGGCCAGCCGGTGCCGGTCGGCCGCCGGACGCCAGCTCTCGATGCGGTCCGACAGCTCGCCGTGCAACACCCGCAGCCGCCGCGCCCTGGCCTCGGCTCGGTCGCGCGCGCTCGACAGCCTCGTGTACGTCTCCTCCAGCCCGTCCCGCTCGGCCCCGATCGCCGCCAGATCCGGCGCCGGCTCGGCCGCCGCGGCCACCAGCTCGGGGTCGGCCAGCACGCCGCTGACGGCCGCATGCTCGTCGTCCAGCCGCCGCAGCAGCTCCGCCTTGCTCTCCCGCTCCGCCGGGCTCCGGTACGCGGACTCCGCCTCCCGCACATCCCCGAACCCCGCCTCGGCCGCCGCCTGCTCGGCCGCCTTCCCGGCCCCCTCCAGCTCCTCCCGCGCCGCCACCGCCGTCTGCGTGGCCTCCGACGCCTCCCGCAGCAACTCGGCCTCGTCGTTCAGCCTCGTCAGGCGGGCGGTCAGGGTGGCATCGTCGCCGCGCGCCGCGTCCAGCCGCGTGCCGAGCCGCCCGGCGTCCCCGCTCAGCTCCTCGTGCCGGGTACGGCAGGCCGCCACCCGCGCCGCCACCCGCCGCCCACGCTCCTCCAGCTCCAGCCGCTCCCGGCTGAGCCCGCCCGCCTCCTGGGCCAGCACAGGCTCTCGACCGGCCGACGCCTTCAGCCTGCGCAACTCCCGCTCAGCCGCGGCCAGCAGCCGTCCACTGTCCACCTCACCCGCGCCCGGACCCCGTCCGCCATCCGCCGCACCCGGAACCCATTCGCCGTCCGCTCCGCCCGCGCCTGGCACGGCGATACCATCCGCCGCAGGCACTGGCGGTGGCACAGGTTCGCCTGCCGCGCCCGGAACGCCGCTGTCAAGCGCGCCCCGGTGTCCTTCGTCGCCGCCCCTGGTCGCCTGGGTGAGCTGGTTGCGCACGTGGGTGCGTTCCGATTCGAGGTGTTTGCGCTGGGCGCGGTGGCCGGCGAGGGTCTCGGCGAGTTCCCTGGCCTGGTCCCTGACCCGTTCGCGCTCGGTCTCGACGCGTTCGAGGGTGGCGGCCAGGGCGGGCTCGCGGTCGGCCACCGCCTGGAGGCGGGCCGCCTCCTGCTCGGCCAGCTCCACCCGCTCCGCGGCCGTGTCCACATCCAGCTCCCCGGTGGCCTCGACCGCGCCGGCGTGCCGGGACTCCAGCGAGGCGAGCATGCGTTCGGCGGCCTCGCGATCGGCCAGGGCGGCTTCGTGGGCGGCCTCGGCCTCCTGCTCGTCGTCGGCGGAAGGGGCGCTCGCGGTAGGGGAGGCCGGGTGGGGGTGGTGCTCGGAGCCGCAGACGGCGCACGGCTGCCCCTCGGACAGGTCGCGCGCCAGCTCGGCCGCCATGCCGTCGATACGGGCCTGCCGCAGGTCGAGCCACCGCTCGCGCAGGCTCTGGGCCTGGTCGACGAGCACCTGGTGCGCGGCGACGGCCGCCTCCAGCTCGGCGGCCAGGCTCTCGCGCCGGTGGGTGGCCTCCAGAGCGGCCCTGGCGGCGTCGAGGCTCGCGATCGCCGCCGGGCTGGCCGCCGCCTGGGCGCGTACCTCGGTCAGCGCCGCGCCGGCGTCGGCGACCCGTTCGGGCAGCTCCGCCTCCGCGGCGGACACCGCGGCCTCGCGCTGTGCCAGCGCATCCAGCTCGGTCGCCAGCCTGGCCAGCTCGCCGTCGATCCCGATCAGGTGGGCGGCGGCGTCGCGTACGGCCTGGGCGGCCGGAACCCTGGCCGCGTCCACCCGCGCCTCCGCGAGCCGGGCCTCGGCCTCCTCGATCAGCTTGGGCAGCAGGGCCAACCGCGCCGCCACGGCCTCGTCGGCGCGCACCAGCCCGGCCAGCTCCTCCTCGACCCTGAGCAGGTCACGCCGGACCACCGACAGCCTGGCCTCCTCGGTCAGCAACTCCTGCAGCCGAGCGATCTCATCCTGCCGCCGCCGCTCCAACCCCGCCAGCTCGACCACGGACAGCCCGCTGCCCTCGGGCAGGGCTTGGGACGGTGATGAGGTGGGGGAACCGGGGCGTCGCGGATCAGGCGAAACCGTGGCACCGACGGACGTTGCGGCGATGTCCTCGCGGCCCCGCGGGCCAGCCACGGTGGAGGCGTCCTCACGCCCCAGCAGGCCAGCCGTTGCGGAGGTGTCCTCACCCCCTCGCAACCCGGACGTCGCGGAGGCGCCCTCGCGCCGATGCGGGCCGGGGCTCGCCCCCTCGGGCCGGGGCGGGAGGGTGGGCGCGGTGGTGATCAGCAGGTGACGGGCTCGGGCGAGGGCGTCGGCGGCCATCGTACGGGCCTTGGCGGCGGTCTCCGCGCGTTGACCGGCCGCCGTGATGAGCGGGCGCACCCGGTCCGCCCTGGCGGCGTCGTCGAGGATGGCCTGCAGGTCGGCGCGTTCGTCGGCCCGCTCGTCGAGGGTGCGGCGCAGGGTCAGCGCCTCGGCGTGACGGCGCTGGCGATCGGCGAGCGCGGCGGCCCGCTCGAACCGCGTCCGCGCCTCCCCCAGTGCCTGACCGGCCGCCACGTGCTCCCCATCGGCCCGCACGACGACGGCCCGCGCGGCATCGAGCAGGGCTCCCGCCCACCGCAAGGGATCGGACTCCGGCGTCGGCATGTCACAGTCGTCGCCCGTCGAGACACCGCTCCCCCCGGCACCGGTGGCAACCGGCCTGAGCCGGGCACCTCCCGGCGCCGCCGGGGCTGACGGTGCGGTGGCGGCGGGCATCTCGAAGAGGGCCGGCGCCGCCGAAGCCGCGTGTGTCTCCGAAGCGGCTGTCTCCGAAGCGGCTGTCTCCGAAGCGGCCACGGAGGCGCTGGGAGCGGCCGGCGCGGCGAGCCCCTCCGGCGCGGACGTGGCCTCGTCCGACGCGGGCCTGGGCGTTGTGGACGCCGCCACGAGCGCGGGCAGGTCGGTGCCCGCCGCCTCCTCCACCCGCTTGACGGCGAAGTCCACCTGCTGCCGCAGCTCCTGCGCCTCCCGCCAGGCCTGTTTGCGGTGCTCGGCCAGCCACGACTCCGTCAGGGTGAAGATCTTGACGGTGAACAGCCGCTCCAGCAGCTTCGACCGCTCCTCCCCGTCGGCCCGCAGGAACTTGGCGAAGTCGCCCTGGGGCAACATCGCCACCTGGCAGAACTGGGCGGCGTTCATGCCGAGCAGCCCGCCCACCAGGTCGCCTGCCTCGTCGAGGCGGGTGGTCAGGCCGTGCCAGTCGGCGCCCTGCCACTCCGACAGGACGACCTTGGACTTCTCCTCGGTGAACCCCGTGCCCCGGAGCTTGGGGCGCTGCCAGGCCGGGGAGCGCTGGATGCGCAGTAAACGGCCCCGCAGGGTCACCTCCAGGGTGACCGAGGGGCCCGCCGTGGGCGGGGCGTGGTCGCAGCGCAGGCTGCGGGCGCTGTTGCGCTGCCCGGGCACCTGGCCGTAGAGGGCGAAGCACAGCGCGTCGAGGATCGTGGTCTTGCCCGCGCCCGTGGGCCCGTGGACGAGGAAGAGGCCCGCCTCGGCCAGGGCGTCGAAGTCGACCGACTCCGTGCCGGGGAAGGACCCGAACGCGGTCAGCGTGAGCCTGTGAGGCCGCATCTACGCCATCGTCTCCTTCACCCTGGACGCCTCGATGGCCTGTCTTAGCAGGCTTTCCTCTTCAGGTGCGGCAGGCTCGCCGCGCACCTCGCGGACGAAGTCGAGGGCGACCTCCGGCTCGGGCCGCCCGCTGAGGCGTACGGGCGCGGTGGAGGGGGTGGCGCCGACCGGGTCGAAGGTGAGGGCGAGGGTGTGCGGGAAGCGGGCACGCAGCCGGTCCATGGCGGATCTGGGGCGCACGGCGTCGGTCAGGACGATCTGGAGCCAGTGGTCCTCGTAGGAGGCGTGGCGGGGGTCGGCGAGGAGGTCGTCGAGGTCGCCGCGCAGGCGGCCGATGGGGCGGGGCACGGGAGCGGGCACGAACTCCGTCTCCTCCCCCAGCCTCACCAGCCACGAGCCCTTGACGTGGCCCACCTCGGAGAAGGAGTAGGCCAGCGGCGAGCCCGAATAGCGCACGGTCTCGGACATGCGCTGCCGCCCGTGCAGGTGGCCGAGCGCCACGTAGGAGACTCCGTCGAAGGCCGTCAGCGGCACGTGGGCCACCCCGCCGACGCTGATGTCGCGCTCGCTGTCGCTGGCCTGGCCGCCCGTCACGAAGCAGTGGGACAGCACCACCGAGGCGCGATGGCGTACGGAATCGGCCCTGATGCGGGTCATCGCGTGGGAGATCGCGGCGGTGTGGCTGCGGTCGGGCAGCTCCCAGGCGGCCCGCACCAGCTCGGGCTCCAGGTAGGGGATGCCGTAGAAGGCCACGTCGTCGACCAGCACCGGCTCCCAGGACTGGTCGGGCGAGGTGCGCACGTGGACGCCCGCGGCCTCGAACAGCGCCGAGCCGAACCGCAGCCGCAGCGCGGAGTCGTGGTTGCCGCTGATCATGACCACCCTGGCACCGGCGGCGCGCAGCCGCCCGAGCGCCTCGTCGAGCAGGGCCACCGCGTCGACAGGGGGCAGCGCCCTGTCGTAGACGTCGCCGGCGACCGCCACCACGTCGATCCGCTCGGCCCGCACCGTCTCCACCAGGTGATCGACGAAGGCCGCCTGCCCGGCGAGCAGG
The DNA here is from genome assembly GCF_042656245.1 of Nonomuraea insulae. NCBI lineage: Bacteria > Bacillati > Actinomycetota > Actinomycetes > Streptosporangiales > Streptosporangiaceae > Nonomuraea > Nonomuraea insulae. The sequence continues at coordinate 347,974 of NZ_JBHSPA010000045.1, read as the reverse complement.
CTCTCCCGGTGGAAGGAGCGACCCAGGTGCCAGTCGGAGGTGTGCAGGATCCGCATGTCGCAGGAAGCTAACAGTTCCCACCGACAAATGCGGGCTCTCCTGCCCCATGCGCTGGGAGTAGTCTGGAAGATCAGCGGGCAAACCAACGCACATGGGGAGGCCAATGCGCACTGGCCGTGGCACCTTGAGCGTCGCCGCCGGTCTGGTGCTGGTGGCTCTCGCTTCGGTCGGCTACGTACTGCCGCCGGCGTTCGACCCACCGCCACTCAAGGTGGAACCAGCCTTCCAGGCCATCCCGGCTCAGCCGTCCGGCGAGCTGAAGCCGGTGGTGGCCGTCGATCCCGTGCGCCGTGAGGAGATCTCGCTCCCGGCGGAGGGCCAGCGCCTGGACGGGACTGTCCGGGTGCCGCTCACCCCTGGGCGGCATCCGGCGATGGTGTTCGTGTCGGGGTCGGGCAACGGCTCGCGTACGGAGTTCACGCCGCAGGCGGAGTTCCTGGCCAAGGCGGGCGTGGTGACGATCGCGTTCGACAAGCGCACGATCGGCTACAACTTCCGTGACCGGGACTTCGGGCTGCTGGCCGACGACGCGCTGCGGATGGTGGAATACCTGCGCACACGCCCCGAGGTCGATCCCGCCCGCGTCGGCGTGTGGGGCGTCTCCGAGGGCGGCTGGGTGGTGCCGATCGCGGCGGCGAAGAGCGCGGCGGTCGGGTTCATGGTGCTGGTGTCCTCCCCGAACGTCTCCCCGCTGCGCCAGGTCGCCTGGGCGCTGAACGAGCAGCTCCTGCGCCTGCGCGCCCCCATCGGCTCCCGTGACCTGCTGACCAGGGCGATGGGCGGGGTCGGGTTCGACTTCCTGCGTTACGACGCGATGCCCGCGTTAAGCCAGGTCAAGCAGCCGGTCCTGGCGTTCTACGGCACCACCGACCCCTCGATCCCCTTCGTCGAGTCCACCAAGGCGCTCATCACGGCGCTCGGCAAGGCGGGCAACGACGACTACACGATCCGTTTCATGGCCAAGGGCGACCACGCCATGCGGGTCAACGGCGGCAACTTCACCACGGGCTACCTGGAGACCCTCGCCAACTGGGTCAAGGGCCTGCCCGCCACCGCCGCGCCCACGGTGCACATGGCGGGCGCCACCCCGGTCCAGCGGTTCGAGGCCAGCGACGTGCCCGCCGCCCCCTGGTACGCCGGCGGCACGATGCTCGGGCTGACGATCTGCCTGGCCGCCGTCGGCTACGTGGCAGGCCCGGTCGCGGCCATGGTCGTACGCCTGCGCCACCGCAACCAGACCCCCGTCGACACCAACGCCCGGCTGTGGCCGCCGATCAGGCGCAGGCTGCGCAGGATGGCGTGGACGGCGCTGGGCCTGCTGGCCTCGGTGGTGGCGTTCATCACCGTGCTGGTGCTGTTCTCGGTCAACCAGGCCGGCGCCTGGCCCGCCGTGCTGGCGGGCTGGCTGGTCGTGCGCGTGCTGGCCGTGCTGATGCTGATCCAGGAGGTCACGGCGGTGGCGGCGTTCGTGTCGGCGCTGCGCGAGGGGCTGAGGCCGGGCCGGTGGCAGCACGTGACGGTCGCCGGGGTGCTCGGCGGCACGGGGTTGCTGCTGGTGGCGGCGGCCTACTACGGGTTGTTCTCGTTCCCCTGGTAGACGAAGGCGTTCATCCACCGGTCCAGCTCGGCGAACACCTGCTTGCGCGCGGGCTCGGCCGACAGCACCAGGTCGTGCAGGCCGTCGGCGATGCGCACGCACGTCACGTGGGGGCCGAGCGCGGTGGCCCAGCGGGCGATGTGCTGGGGGTCGAGCACGATGTCGGCCGAACGCGCCTCCGGTACGAAGTCGCGTACCCGGAGACCGGTCGAGGAGGCGAGCACGAGGACCGGCACGTCCACCGCCAGGCCCGCGTGCAGCCGCCGCTGCGCCCGCCGGATGGCGGCCAGCCACATGGCGTGCACAGAGAAGCCGCCCAGCGGCTTGAGCTCCAGGTCGTAGTCCCATTCGCCCTGCTCGCTGCGGTGCAGCGTCTGCCCGTAGACGGTGCTGGAGCCCAGCGGGAGGGCCCTGCGCGTGTACGCCAGCGGCGTCCTGAGCAGGTCGGCGGCCAGCCGCATCGGGGTGGGCACGTTGAGGTCGAAGAACGGGCTGTTGAGCACGAGCCCCTGCACCAGGCCGCGCCCACGAACCCGGTCAGCCCACAGGGGCGCGATCAGGCCGCCGGTGGAGTGGGCGTTGATCGTCAGCTCGTCGTGGTCCTGCCGGATGACGCGTACGGCCTCGTCGATCTCGGGGAAGTAGTCGGTGATGCTCCTGATCAGGCCTCTGGTCTGGTGCGGCAGCAGTGAACGGCCGTATTTGCGCAGGTCGAGCGCGTAGAAGTCGATGCCGCGCTGGACATAGTGCTCGGCCAGGTGGTCCTGGAAGAAGTAGTCGGTGAACCCGTGCAGGTAGAGCACCGCCCTGCGGGTGCCGCTCTTCTCGGTCCTCCTGGACACCAGCGTCGCCACGACCTCGCCCTCGAAGTCGTCGGGCAGGGGCAGCACGGTGAGCTCGTACATGCTAGACACCATAGGGACTGTCCGGCCAGGACGGCACAGCGGGCGGCAGGTCCTCGCTCACCTTCATCGGGAAGTCGGCCTGTCTCTTGTCCAGGAACGCCGTCACGCCCTCCACCGAGTCGGGCGCACCGCCCAGTTCCGCCATGAGGCGGGAGTCGGCCGCGTGCGCCTCCCAGGGTGAGGAGGCCGACAGGCCCGACCACATCAGGCGGCGGATGGCGGCCACGGAGACGGCCGAGGTGTTGTCGGCGATCTCGCGGGCCAGCGCGTACGCGGCCGGGAGCAGCTCGCCGGCCGGATAGAGGCGTGAGACCAGCCGCCCTGCCAGCGCCTCCGAGGCGGGGAAGACCCGGCCGGTCGCGGCCCACTCCATGGCCTGGGCGATGCCGACGATCCTGGGCAGGAACCAGCTCGACGCGGCCTCGGTGACGATCCCCCGCCGCGCGAACACGAACCCGAACCTGGCCGTCTCCGAGGCCAGCCGGATGTCCATGGGCAGCGTCATGGTGACCCCGACGCCCACGGCGGGCCCGTTGATGGCGCCGATGACCGGTTTGAGCGATCGCGCGATCCTGAGCGCGACCGTGCCGCCGCCGTCGCGCGGGGCGCCGTCCACGGTCTCGCCCTCTCCACGGTGCCCGAATGTGCCGCCCCCGCCGCCCAGATCGGCGCCGGCGCAGAACGCGCGTCCGGCCCCGGTGACCACCACGGCTCGTACGTCGTCATCGGCGTCGGCGAGGTCGAATGCCTCGATCAACTCTCCGCGCATCGTAAAGGTGAAGGCGTTGAGCCGCTCAGGACGCTTCAATGTGACGGTGGCGATGCGATCGGTCACCCCGTACTCGATCTCAGAGAAGGCCATGCCCCGAATCTTATTCGGTAACTGATGTTCACCCTCTGATAAAGACATATTTCGTATCTGATGCGTAGGCTGCCGCCTCTATGGAAGCCTGCGGCGACCGCGCCCGAGCGGTTCACCGCAGGTTGCGGAGTTTACGCCTATGGTGGTAATCGCGGGGAAACGGGGAAGGCGTGCGGCAGGCTAAGGAATCGATGAGCGCCGGAGCGGTCCTCGGGTGGCTGGTGCTCGCGGCACTCGTACCCGGTGCCGCCCATCTGCGCGCCGGCTGGCGCAGGACCGGCCTCGTCCTCATCTCCTGCTATGCCGCCGCGCTGCTGGCCCTGCTCGCGTTCGTCCTCATGAACGACATCGGCACGCTGGCGGGCTCGGCGACCCAGGACTCCTGGCTCATCTCCATCACGGCCGGCGCCGTCGTGCTGGGCCTGGCCTGGTTCGCGCTGATCGTCCACTCCTTCGTGGTGCTGCGGCCCGGCCGGCTGGCGCAGTCCGGGCAGATCCTCACCGGGACCCTGGCGGGCCTGCTCGCCGTCGTGGTCGTGGTGCCGTTCGGGTACGCCGCCCAGAGCGTCAACACCTCACGGCAGGCCATCGACCGGATCTTCCAGCCCACCGACGACGGGGAGGAGAGCCCGGCGGCGGAGCCCAAGCCCGAGGACCCCTGGGCGGGCCGGCAGCGGGTCAACATCCTGCTGCTGGGCGGCGACGCCGACGACAACCGGGTCGGCGTGCGCACCGACAGCATGAACCTGGCCAGCGTCGATGTGAAGACCGGCAACACCGTGCTGTTCAGCCTCCCCCGCAACCTGGAGGACGTGCGCTTCCGCCCCGGCACGCCGATGGCGCGCCGCTTCCCCAGCGGCTTCGACCTCCCCAAGGACGCGAACGGCGGCAGCAGCGACCTGCTCAACAGCGTCTGGGAGTACGCCGACGCCCACCCCGAGATCTTCGGCGGCAAGCAGCACCAGGGCCCGAAGGTCCTCATGGACACCATCGGCTACACCCTCGGCCTCAAGGTCGACTGGTACGCCCTGGTCAACATGTGGGGCTTCGCCCGCCTGATCGACGCCCTCGGCGGCATCACGGTCACCGTCGAGCAGGACGTCGTGTTCGGCAAGTACAACGAGGGCCTGGTCAAGGCCGGCACGCGCAAGCTCAAGGGCGCCGACGCCATGTGGTACGCCCGCTCGCGCACCTACAGCGACGACTACACCCGCATGCGCCGCCAGCGCTGCGTGCTCGGCGCCATCCTCGGCCAGGCGGACCCGGGAACGGTGCTCACCAGGTTCAACCAGATCGCGCTGGCCACCAAGGAACTGATCAGGACCGACATCCCCCGCACGTGGCTCCGGCACCTGGTGCCGCTGGCCCTGAAGGTCAAGGACGCCCAGGTGACGAGCGTGCAGTTCGTACCGCCGCTGATCAACACCGGCTACCCCGACTGGGAGAAGATCCGCGACGTCGCGACGAAGGCGATCCGCGACTCGGCCCGCGTCAAGCAGCCGGTCGCCGCCTCCGCCCCGCCCACGTCGTCCCCCTCGTCGTCCCCCTCGCCGAAGAAGTCCGCGAAGAAGCCGGCGAAGCAGACCGGCGACGACCCGACGAAGGGGATCACGGAGGGCTGCGGCACCTCCGCCTCCGCCAAGGGCTGAAGACCAGAGGGCACCGAGCCTGTTCAGATCAGGCGCGCCTCATTCGTCCGCGGGGGAAAGCGTCCTTTCCTCACCCTCTTGAGGCGGAAAAACGCGTCCGAGCACCGAAGCACACGTTTCGGGAGGCTGGAGACTCGACCCCGCCGCCGTCCACGGTCGAACGCAGTCATCACGCATTCATTTCCGCCTTTCGCGTTCCAGATAGCGTCAGCGACGGAAGATTACGCAAAGACCCCTCCCCCGGCCACCATTTACCGGAGAATCGCTCTCGAACTAGGCCACTCGCAGGTCGGACATGGCATCGCGGTCCCAGGCGATTCCCAGCCCGGCCGCATCGGGCGCGACGGCGTGACCGCTCCCGGTGCCCCTGGACGTCGTCGGCCGGCAGCGGCTCCTCGAAGAAGCACACCCCGTACGGCTCCAGCAGGTGCGCCCGCCGCTTGGCCTCCGCGTACGTCATGGACTGGTTGGCATCCACCATGATGTCCAGCTCGGGACCCACGGCGGCGCGGACGGCGGCGATGCGTGCCGCGTCCTCCTCGGGGCGCGGACGGCCGATCTTGAGCTTGACGCCGCACAGGCCCGCCTCCTTGGCCGCGAGCGCACCCCGTACCAGATCGTCGGTGGGCAGGTGCAGCCAGCCGCCCTCGGTGTCGTAGACGGGGACGGCGCGGCGGAAGCCGCCCGCCAGGCGCCAGAGCGGCTCGCCGGCGCGCAGGCAGCGCAGGTCCCACAGGGCGGTGTCCACGGCGGCCAGCGCCAGTGAGGTGATCGCGCCGACCGTGGTGGCGCGGGTGGTGGCGAACAGCTCGCGCCAGGCCGCCTCGATGTCGCGGGCGTCGCGGCCCTCCAGCAGGGGCAGCAGGTGGTCGCGGAGCATGGAGAGCACGGCGCGGCCGCCGGTGCCGATCGTGTAGGAGTAGCCGGTCCCCGACAGTCCGTCGTCCGTGTGAAGGTCCACCACGATGGTCTCCTGCTTGACGAACGCCTGCACGGCATCCGTCCTGACGGTCTCCACGGGGAGGTCCACCAGGGAGGCGGCGGCACTGACGATCTTCGTCATTGAGATGGTCCAATCCGGAGGAAGCGCTCTCGGGCAGCCGTCAGGTGGTCGCGCATCGCCTGCTCCGCCTCTTCGGGAAGGCCCGAGGTGACACCCGCGCAGATGCGGGCGTGCTCGGCCAGCGTGGGCTCGCCGCTGCTGCGGCCCTCGTACTCGATGCGGAACAGGTGCAGGTGGCCGTGCGTGCGCTGGAGCGAATCGCGGAGTGCGGGGCTGCCCGACAGCTCGGCGACCAGGTCGTGGAAGCGGGCGTCGTGGGCCGCGATGTCGTGGTAGTCCTCGTACCGGGTGCCCTGGGGGGCCTGCGGGAGGCTGCCGAGTTCGGCGCGCAGGCGGGCGGCGCCGTCCGGAGTGACGCGCTCGGCGGCCCTGGCGGCGGCCCACGGTTCCAGGAGCAGGCGGAGCTGGTAGAGGTCGGCGACCTGGTCCGGGGTGAGGACGGAGGCCACCGAGTAGCCGCGCAGGGCCTCCTTGGTGAGCAGGCCCTCCGACTCCAGGGCCGCGAGCACCTCGCGCACCGGGGTCTGTGAGACGTCGAGGAGCCGGGCGACGGCGTAGATGTTCACGCGGGCGCCCGGTTCCAGGTCGCCGTTCATGATCAGACTCTTGACGCGTTCGTAGACGTCTTCGGTGAGAACGCTGCGGCGCGCGGCCTGTACTCGCCCCTTCAGCCGGCCCTCCAGCTCACTGGCCACGATCACGCTCCCCATGACAGCTCTTGACGGACACAGTGAACTCTAGGCAACATGTCCGAAATATCCAATAGGAAATAGTACTGAGGATCGCGATGACCACAACCCTCCGGAGTACCGTGCGCGGCCGGCTGCGCTGGTACATGATCAGCTACGTCTTCGCCGGACTCGTCATCAACTACCTGGACCGAGCCAGCCTCGGTGTCGCCCTGCCGTTCATGGGCGAGACCTTCCAGCTCAGCAAGACCGAGGAGGGCATGATCCTGGCGGCGTTCTTCTGGTCCTACGACTTCTTCCAGCTCGCCGCCGGATGGTTCGTGGATCGGTACGGGCCGCGCAGGACGTTCACCTTCGCCGCCGTGTGGTGGTCGCTGTTCACCTCACTGACGGCGCTGGCCGGCAGCTTCGCGTCGTTGTTCGGCGTCCGGCTGCTGCTGGGCATCGGCGAGAGCCCGGCCGCCACGACCAGCGCCAAGGTCGTCGGCCGCTGGTTCCCCCGGCACGAACGGGCGCTGGCCACCGGGATCTGGGACTCCGGCTCCCGCGTGGGCGGGGTCATCGCGCTGCCCATCGTCACGGCGCTGATCGCGTGGCTGGGGTGGCGGTGGACGTTCGCGATCATCGGGGTCGTGGGGCTGGCGTGGGCGTTCGGGTGGTGGCGGACCTACCGGGATCCGCAGGAGCACCCGAAGATCACCGAGGAGGAGCTGACGTACCTGCGCGAAGGCGGGGCCCGGGGGTTCGAGGGCGACGACGAGGGCGAGGGGGACAAGATCCGGTGGCGGGACTTGTTCCGCTATCGCACGATCTGGGCGATGATGCTCGGCTTCTTCTGCCTCAACATGGTCGTCTACTTCTTTCTCACCTTCTTCCCGACCTATCTGGTGGAGGAGCGGGAGTTCAGCCTGCTGAAGCTGGGGCTGTTCGGGGCGCTGCCGGGGCTGGTGGCGATCGGCGCCGAGTGGCTGGGCGGCTGGCTGGCGGACCGCCGCATCGCGGCGGGCGACTCGGTGACGAAGGTCAGGAAGATGTTCATCTCGGGCGGGTTCCTGGTCTCGACCGTGATCGGCGCCGCGGTGCTGGTGCCCCAGGCGTGGATGGCGCTGGCGCTGCTGTCGATCGCGTACGCGGGCTCGACGTTCGCCGCCGCCAACATCTGGTCCCTGCCCGCCGACGTCGCCCCGGCCGACCGGCACGTCGCCTCGATCGGCGGCATCCAGAACTTCGCCTCCAACTTCGCCGGCATCATCAGCCCGATCATGGTCGGCGTGCTGGTGGACCGGACGTCGTCGTTCACCGTGCCGCTGATGGTGATCTCGGCGGTGGCGCTGCTGGGGGCCTTCACGTACGCGGTGATCCTGAAGAAGGTGGAGCCCCTGGGCGTCCGATCCTGAGGACGCCGCCGGCGTCAGGCGTGGAACGATTCCTTCGCCAGCCGGCGCACCCGCGTCTCGTCGATGTCGTGCCCCAGCCCCGACTGCGTCAGGGGCACCGCGATGACCCCGGCGTTGGCCCCCACGATGGGCGTGACGATCTGGTTCTGCCGGGGCGGCTGGGTCACGTCGCACGGCAGTGTGCATCCCGGCAGGCTGGCCACGGCGACGGTCGCCGCCCGGGCCAGCCCCGCACCCTGCCCGCCCGTGCACTGGATGTCCCACCCCGCGGCCGCGGCCCGGTCGTGGGCGCGCCTGGCCTCCGACAACGACGGGAACGCGGCGGGCCGCAGCAGCAGGACGCGGGCCGCGCGGAGCGTCAGGTAGTCGTCCAGCACGGCGAACGAGCCGGCCTCGACCGCCACCGACGCGGACACCTCGTCCTGGAGGGAGGCGTGGGCGTAGACGTCGGCGGTCGGGAAGGGCCGCTCGATGACCTCCAGGCCGTAGGAGTCGAGGGCGACGAGCTGGCCGAGCTCCGAGTAGGCGTTGCCGCCGTCGACGGCGAGGGTCAGGGCCGGGTACGCCGCCCGCACAGCCCGCACGGGCTCGACGTCCCATCCGGGCCGGATGTCCAGCGTGACGTGCCCGTACCCGGCACAGACCTGCTGGTTGACCCGGGCCACGAGGCTTTCGAGCGAGGGGTCGGGGCTCAGCCGGACGGTGGCCATGAGCGAGGTGCGGGTGCCGCCGATCCCCTCGGCGAGCGGCACCCCGCGCATCCTGGTCCACAGGTCCCAGCAGGCCATGTCCACCGCTGAGTCGCCGCTGGGCACGGTGTCGGGATGTTCCCAGTCGACCCCGATCAGCAGCGCGGCGAGACTCTCCTCCAGCTGCGACCAGGTTTTCGCCTGGGGCGAGGTGACCTCGCCCCATCCGGTCATGCCGCCATGGTCGGTGAGCTTCACGAGCAGGCTCTCCGACCTCCTGCCGAAGGGCAGGACCAGCCGGAAGACCTCGAGCTCACGCACTCGCGGCATGTACCCCCCTTTTATGACGCGGTTTCCTCCATAGTGCCTGCTGCGGAAGCGTGCACAAAACGCGGGGCCAGAAGGAAGGCCACGACGGCGAGCGCGGCGGTGAAGGCGAGCCCGGCCACGTAGCTGCCTCCGGCGGCGGTGAACAGGGCGCCGCTGACCGCGACGGCGACCACGGTGAACACCGACTCACCCACGCCCACGGCGGCGCTGTTCTGGCCTTCCTCACCCTCCTTGGACAGCTTCAGCACCAGCACGGACACCGTGGGGTGCAGCGCGCCGATGCCGAGCCCGGCGATGGCCATGCCCACGTACGCGACGGCGAGCGGCACGGAGTCGATCAGCACGAGCGTCACCAGCCCGATGCCGACGGCGATCATGGCGGAGCCGCCGCGGATGGCGGTCATGTGGCTGATGGCGCCACGGCCCTTGATCCAGGAGCCGGTGGACCAGCCGAGCGCGCCGATGGTGAGCACGACGCCGGCGCCGGTGGGGGTCAGGCCGCGCTCGCTCATCAGCATGAGCGGGATGAGCACCTCGGCCGCCGTCAGCGAGCCGAAGGCCAGGCCACGCAGGACGGGCGCGGTGGGCAGGCCGCGGGCGGCCTTGAGCGAGCCGGGCAGCAGCAGCTTGGGCAGGCCCGCGGCCAGCAGCACGATCCCGACCAGCAGCAGGGGCAGGCCGGCCAGCTTGAGCGCGCTGCCGTACTGGATCAACGCGGCGGCCACGGCGGTCAGCGTGGCCCAGATGAGCTTGCGGCCGAGGCCGGGGGCGGGTTCGGCGATGCCGTTCTCGATGGCGCGGCCGCTCGTGCCGCGCCAGAGCAGCAGCGCCGACGGGATGACGATCAAGGTGACGCCGAGGAAGATCCACCGCCAGTCGGTGTTCTCGACCACGAACCCGGCGATGGCGGGGCCGATCATCGAGGGCACCACCCAGGCGGCCGAGAACAGGGCGAACACCTTGGGATGCAACGAGCCGGGAAACACCCTGGCCACCAGCACGTACAGCGAAACCTGCGTCAATCCGGTGCCCAGCCCCTGCACGAACCGGCCCAGCACGAACACCTCCATGCTCGGCGCGAACCCGGCCAGCAGCAGCCCCGCCACGAACGCCACCACGCCGGCCCCGATGGGCTGCAGCGGCCCCCGCACGTCGCTCCATCGCCCGCCCAGCACCGTCGCGATCACGCTGGCCGCCAGGGTGGCGCTGAAGGCCAGGTTGTACAGGGGCATGCCGTCGAGTTCGCGCGCCACGACGGGCATGGCGGTGGCGACCGCCATCGCCTCGAAGGCCAGCAGTGTGACCAGCGCGACCAGTCCGATGCTGAGCGCCCGGTAGCGCGGGGACAGCACGCCAGCCGGGGCGGTGGCCGTAGATCCTTCAACAGTCGTTGTCATACCGGCCAAGTTATGGCGAAGCCCCAGGTCAGCACATCGGGCGTGGGGCCTAGGCAATTAGCCCTAAGCACGCGCTCACGCCATGCGGGCCTCGATGCCGTCGAGCATCAGGTCGAGGCCGTAGCGGAAGCGCTCCTCGCCGTCGTCGGCGACCAGGTCGTCCACATATTTGCTCACGTGCGGGAACCGCTCCGACGGCAGCGACCGGTAGTAGCTCGAGATCTGGTTGACGAACGACTCGAAGTATTCCCGCTTGTCGCTCAGCCCGGCCGCCCGCATGCGGGCGTAGTGCAGGGAGCCTTCGTAGGCGTCGCCGACGATGTAGAGGGAGAGCCGGTCCATCGTCAGTGACGCCTCGCGCGGCGACATGCCGGCCTCGATCAGCAGCCCGAAGACGAACTCGCCGGCGCGCAGCGAGTTCTCCCCCGACGGGATGGTCGCCAGCGCCGCCCTGGCCACGTCGGCGTGCGCGCCCAGCACGCGATGCGCCTCCATGGCGTAGGCCCTGAGCTGCTCCTTCCACCGGCCAGGATCGCGCTCGGGCAGCCGGATCTCGCCGAGCACCCGGTCGTAGATCAGCTCCAGCAACTCCTCCTTGCCGGCCACGTGCGCGTAGAGCGAGGCGGGGCCGGTGTCGAGCTCCTGGGCGACCCGTCTCATGTTCAGCCCGTCGAGCCCTTCCGCGTCGAGGATCCGCAGCCCGGCCTCGATGATCAGATCCTGGCTGAGCTGCCGCTTGGGCTGCGCCGACCTGCGCGACTTACGCCACGGCGGCGCGGGCACGCCGCCTTCGTTGCGATCCACCATGCGAACAGCGTACACGAACAGTGTTACTTGACACGAACGTTGTTCGTCGATAAAAACGGTGTTCGTAACGAACGTCGTTCGTTACCTACGAACATCGTTATGAAGGAGTCCTTATGACAGTCACCGCGTCCGCGGCGACGACCGGGATCCAGCCCTATCGCCGGCGCTGGGTCGCCCTGTTCGTGATCCTGGCCGCCGAGGTCATGGATCTGCTCGACGCCCTTGTGACCGTGATCGCCGCCCCGACGATCCGGAAGGAACTGGGCGGCTCGGAAAGCCTCGTGCAGTGGCTCGGCGCGGGCTACACCTTGGCCATGGCCGTCGGCCTGATCACCGGCGGGCGACTTGGCGACCTGTTCGGCAGGAAGCGCATGTTCGTGATCGGCGCGTGCGGCTTCACCGCCGCCTCGCTGCTGTGCGGACTCGCCGTCAGCCCCGAGATGCTGATCGCCAGCCGGGTGGCGCAGGGCCTGTTCGGGGCGGTGATGATCCCGCAGGGCCTGGGGCTGATCAAGGAGATGTTCCCGCCGTCGGAGCTGGGCAAGGCGTTCGGCATGTTCGGGCCGGTCATGACCATCTCCTCCGTCGGCGGCCCGGTCCTGGCGGGCTGGCTGGTGGACGCCGACTTCTTCGGCACGGGCTGGCGCATGATCTTCCTGATCAACCTGCCGATCGGCCTTGCCGCCGTGCTGGCCGCGCTGCGCTACCTGCCCGAGTACCGCCTCTCCGACGCCACCAAGCTCGACCTGCCCGGCGTCGCGCTCGTCTCCGCCGCCGCGTTCCTGCTGGTCTTCCCTCTCATCCAGGGCCGCGAGCTGGGCTGGCCGGCCTGGACGTTCGTCTCGATGGCCGCCTCGGTCGTGATGTTCGCCCTCTTCGGCCGGTACGAGTCGCGCCGCGCCGCCTCGGGCCGTGACCCGCTGATCACACCCAGCCTGTTCCACAAGCGGGCCTTCACCGGCGGCCTCGTGGCCGGGCTGGCCTTCTTCTCCGGCATGATGGGCTTCGGCCTGGTCTTCAGCCTCTACACGCAGATCGGCCTCGGGTTCACCCCGCTCGAAGCCGGCCTGGCCGCGCTGCCTCAGGCGATCGGCGGCGTCGCCGGCTTCGCCCTGGCGATGTCGGGGCTGCAGGAGAAGCTCGGCCGTGGCCTGCTGCAGATCGGCACCCTGGTGATGGGGGCCGGCGCTGCGGTGCTCGCCGTGACCATCAACCTGGCCGGGGTCGAGGTCAGCGGCTGGCAGCTCGCTCCCGGCCTGGCCCTGGTCGGCATCGGGATGGGGCTGACCATGGCGCCGTTCTTCGACATCGTGCTGGCCGGGGTCGAGCCGCACGAGTCCGGCTCCGCCTCCGGCACGCTGACCGGGATCCAGCAGCTCGGCGGCGCGCTCGGCACCGCCGTACTCGGCACGCTGTTTTTCAACCTGCTCGCCGCCGAGTGGAGTTTCGGCTCGTCCATGCAGGTCACGGTGTGGGTCGAGGTGGGGTTGCTGGCGTTGACGTTCGCGCTGTCCTACCTGCTGCCCCGGCGTGCCAGGCCGGAACAGCAGGCCCATTGACGCTCAGGGAGCGGCGTGGCGTTCGGCCCATCGGGTGATGTCACGCCGTTCGATCGCGGCCGCCATCAGGTCGGGGAAGGCGTCGGGCGTGCAGGCGAACGCGGGCACGCCCATCGCGGCCAGAGCGGCGGCGTTCTCGTGGTCGTAGAACGGCGCGCCCTCGTCGGACAGCGCGAGCAGCACGATCACCTGCACACCGGCCTGCGTCATCGCCGCCACCCGGCGCAACATCTCCTGCCTGACGCCGCCCTCGTACAGGTCGCTGATCAGGATGAAGATCGAGTTGGCCGGGCGGGTGATGAGGCCCTGGCCGTAGGCGATGGCCCGGTTGATGTCGGTGCCGCCGCCGAGCTGGGTGCCGAACAGCAGCTCCACCGGGTCGTGCAGCCGCTCCGTGAGGTCCACCACCGCCGTGTCGAACACGACGAGCGAGGTCTTCAGCGACCGCATCGACGCCAGCACCGCCCCGAACACGCTCGAATAGACCACCGAGGCCGCCATCGAGCCGCTCTGGTCGATGCACAACACCACCTCGCGCTGCACCGAGCGCTGCCTGCGGGCGTACCCGACGAGGCGGGAGGGGACGACGGTGTTCTTCTCCGGCAGGTAGTTCTTGAGGTTCGCCCTGATCGTACGGTCCCAGTCGATGTCGGCCACCCGCTTCGGGCGGTGCGTCCTGGCCGAGCGGTCGAGAGCGCCGGTCACCGCCGCCCTGGTCTTCTGGACCAGCCTGCGCTCCAGCTCCGACACGACCCTGCGGACCAGGGTCCTGGCGGACTCGCGGGCCTGGTCGGGCATCACCTTGTTGAGCGCGAGCAGCGTGCCGACCAGGTGCACGTCGGGCTCCACGGCCTCGAGCATCTCGGGTTCGAGCAGGAGCCTGGTGAGGTTCAGCTTCTCGATCGCGTCCTTCTGCATGACCTGGACGACGGTGGAGGGGAAGTATCTACGGATGTCGCCCAGCCAGCGGGCCACCCGCGGGGCCGACGCGCCCAGGCCGCCCTCCCGCTTCCCGCCCGACTCGCCGCCCTGGTCGTAGACGGCGGCCAAGGCGGCGTCCATCTGCGCGTCCACGCCTTCCAGGGCGCACCCGGTGCCGTCGGCGGGGCCGCCGCCGAGCACCAGCCGCCAGCGCCGCATCCGCTCATCCACCGCGTTCATCCGCCCGCCTTCCTCGTGACGCATCTCCGGGCCTCGCTCATTCGCCCGCCTCCCTCGTGACGCGTCTCCGGGACCCGGTCATCCGCCCGCCTTTCCGATGATCGACAGGACCGTTGCGACGGCCGCCGCGGCGCGGCGCTCGTCCACGTCCGGTTCCGCCTCCCCGTCGTCCCGCCCGGACGAGCGGAGCCGTTCGCCGATGGCCCTGCGCTCCGGCGCCGCGTACCCGCCGAACGTGCGGCGCAGCAGCGGCAGCACGTCGGTGAACTGCTCGCGGGACAACCCGGTGAGCCACCCGTCCACCAGGCCCAGCAGGCGCGGGTCGTGGACGAGCAGCAGCCCGCCCCCGGCCAGGAACCCCTCGACCCACGCCGCCGCCCGCGCCGGGGCCTGCCCCCGGGACATGGCCCTGGACATGCGGTCACCGGCGTCGTCCAGCTCCCCGGAGTCCAGCAGGATCCGGGTGAGACGGCCCTCGATCAGCCCGTGCAGGTCCTGCCGGTCGCTGATGCCGCGCAGCGTGACCATCCACCGGCTGCGCGGCGACGTCTCCTCCCCTGCGTCGTCGGAGAGGAGGGCGACGGCCGAGTGCACCGCGTCCACGTGCTTGAGCAGGTCGGCCGCCGCGTCGTCGTCGAGCCCCGTCACCGCCACCGGCAGGCCGACGCAGATCCGTTCCAGCATCGAGCGGACGATCACCGCCAGCCCCTCGGCCGGGGTGCCGCGCACGTCGCCGTACCGGTGGGCGCGCACCATCGCGGGCAGCGCCGCCATGAGGTGGGTGACGTCGGTGTCCAGCGCCGCCTTGGCCGACAGCGCCGCCAGCACCTCGGGCAGCGCCTGCGGCAGGTCGGCCAGCAGGCACTGCTCCACCAGCGACGTCAGGTCCGCCAGCGCCGCCGACTCCGCCCCCGCCAGGTCCCCGGCCCGCTGCGCCGCGGCGGCGGCCACGGTGGTGCCGAGTGCGGCGTGCTCGATGAGCGCGAGGTCGTGCTCGGGCCGCCACTGCAGCGTCCACGTCTCCCTGAACGTGCCCTTTCCGCGCGCCTGCCCAGGCGTGCCCCATCCCACCCCGAGCAGCCGCAGCCGGTGCAGCAGATGGCTGCGGTCCAGGTCGAGGGGCTTGCGCAGGTCGATGTCGAGCTCCCTGTCGAGCGCCTCGGGCTTGAGCTTGAGCCGCCGCTGCTGCTCGCGCAGGTCGCGCTGGAGCGGCACCATCGGGGTGCCGTCGGATACGTGGCCGAGCCGGTCGCCGACGACCATGCGCCGCTGGATCAGCTCCACGGCCAGGTCGTCGCCCTCGCACAACACGGCCCTGGCGGCCTCGGTGACCTCGCCCAGCCCCGCCAGGGGTCTGCCGCGCAGGGTGGCCAGGCTGTCGGCGAGGCGTACGGACTCGATGACGTGCGCGGACGACACGGGCAGCCCCTCGTCGCGCAGCACCGCCGCGGCCCCGGCCAGCCACCGCTCCACCGGCCGGTCGGGCGCGGCGAACAGGTGGTGGTACCAGCCCGGCGAGGTGATCCCCGCGCCGTACCCGCTCCAGGAGGCCAGCCGCCCGTACGTCCACGGCACCCACGTCAGCTCGGCCTTCACCTTCGGCAGGCCGCGCAGGAGGGCGTTGTCCGCGGTGGCTGGCGGCAGGGGGCCGGTCAGCGCGGGCACGTGCCAGGCGCCGCAGATCACCGCGATCCGGCCGAAGCCCTGCTTGAGGGCCGCGCGGAGGGTCTTGCGCATGTACGCCTCGCGCCTGGCCTCCCGTTCGTCCGGTTCATACCCTTCGCGTACGGCGGCCATGGCCTCGGCGATCACCTCGAACGGCGTGTCACCGCCCCGGTGCTCGACGACGTCCTCCCACCAGCGCTCCGGATCGTCGTATCCGGCCGCCTCGGCCAGGACGCCGATCGGGTCGGTCCGCAGTGAGGGCGCCTCGCGCTCAGGGTCGCCGGCCTCGTCGGGGCCGGCCGGGGCACGTTCGCCGTCGTCGGCCAGGGAATGGGCGGCGGGCAGGTCGCAGAAGCGTATCGGGACGCCGTTGGACGTCCCGTACAGGATCGCCTGCCATTCGGGCGAGAACGCGGCGAACGGCCAGAACGCGGCACTGGACGGCGCGCCCGGCACGTGGGCGAGCAGCGCGACCGGCGGCTCCAGATCGGGGGCGAGCGCGACCAGGGCGTCGGCCTCGGGCGGGCCCTCGATGAGGATGACGTCGGGGCGCAGGCGTTCGAGCTCCCCGCGGACGGCGCGCGCGGAGCCGGGCCCGTGATGGCGTACGCCCAGGACGGAGACCTCGCTCATGAGACCTCGCGGCAGGCGCGGTAGAAGTCGCGCCAGTCGGAGCGCTCGCGTACGACGGTCTCGAGGTATTCGCGCCACACCACCCGATCCGAGACCGGCTCCTGCACCACCGCGCCGACGATCCCGGCGGCCACGTCGGACGGCCGCAGGGTCCCGTCGCCGAAGTGGGCGGCCAGCGCGATGCCGCTGGTCAGGACCGAGATTGCCTCGGCGGTGGACAGGGTGCCGCTGGGCGACTTGACCTTCGTGCGGCCGTCCTCCGTCACCCCGGTGCGCAGCTCCCTGAACACCGTCACCACACGGCGGATCTCCGTCAGCCCCGTCGTCGTCTCCGGCAACTCCAGGGACCGCCCGAGCTGGATGACGCGGCGGGCCACGATGTCCACCTCCTCCTCGGCGGTGGCGGGGACCGGCAGGACGACGGTGTTGAAGCGGCGGCGCAGCGCGCTGGACAGCTCGTTGACGCCCCGGTCGCGGTCGTTGGCGGTGGCGATGACGTTGAAGCCGCGCTCGGCCTGGACCTCGCGGTTGAGCTCGGGGATCGGCAGCGTCTTCTCCGACAGCACGGTGATCAGCGCGTCTTGTACATCGGAGGGCATGCGGGTGAGCTCCTCGACCCGGGCGATCCGGCCCTCGGCCATGGCCCGCATCACCGGCGACGGGGTCATCGCCTCCATGGACGGGCCCTCGGCCAGCAGTCTGGCGTAGTTCCAGCCGTAGCGGATGGCCTCCTCCGCCGTGCCCGCGGTGCCCTGCACCAGCAGCGTCGAGTCGCCGCTGACGGCGGCGGCCAGGTGCTCCGACAACCACGTCTTCGCGGTGCCGGGCACGCCGAGCAGCAGCAGCGCGCGGTCGGTCGCCAGCGTGGCCACGGCCACCTCGACGATGCGCCGCGACCCCACGTATTTGGGGGTGATGGTGCCGCCGTCGCCCAGGATGTACGTGGTGACGGCCCACGGCGACAACTTCCAGCCCGGCGGCCTGGGACGGTCGTCGTCCTTGGCCAGGACGGCCAGCTCCTCCGCGTACTGGTCTTCCGCGTGCGGGCGCAGAATGGTCATGGGGCAAGCTCCTTGTACATGTCAGCTCGGAAACGCAGCAGGGCGGCGACCTGCTGGATGGGCTCGACCGGCGAGAAGTCCTCGGCCAGCTCGTACAGGCCGGGGTCGATGTGCTCGCCCGCCAGTTTGACCAGCTCGCCGAGGTTCCACGGCTGCGTGGTGGCCACCCGCACGATCTTGCGCAGAACGGCCGTGGCCAGGGCCTCGCGCCATTGGGACGACACCCCGCCGAGCACCATGATCAACTGGCTGTCCAGGTCGTGGTTCTGCACGAACCGGGCGGCCAGCTCCTGCTGTTCGGCGGGCGGGAGGGATTCGAGCAGGTCCGCGATCGGGTCCCAGCCGAACATCGCCCGGGCCCACTCGGGATCCCGTTGCAGCACCGCGGCGCGTACCCAGGCCGCCTTCACCTCGGCGTCCCATTCGGGGATCTTCATCGCCAGCATCAGCACGGGCGGGCGGTCCCAGATCGCCAGCGGGGCGCGGGCGATGATCTGCTGCAACCACCAGGCGCGCTCGCCGATGCCGCGGGGCGGCTTCTCGCGTACGCCGTCGCGTTCCATCGCCTTGTCGCAGGCCGTGGGGGCGTCGACGGAGATGACGTCACCGGTGATCGTCACGCAGGCGCGCACCCGCTCGGCCATGCGCCGCGACATGCGCGAGCCGGGCAGGCGGGCGAGCAGGTTGGCGGCGGCCTGGCGCACCTCCCTGCGGCGATCGTCCAGCGCCTCCTCCAGGAACGGCTCGTCCGCCATGCTCAGCCCCTCGGCCAGCACCTCTGCGAATCCGGCCCGGTCGTCGGGCGTCTCCTGCTCCCAGGTGCTCTCCAGCAGCGCTCTGGCCTGGTCCGGGTCTGCCTTTCTGAGCGCCTGCAGGTGGGCCCTGCGGTCGGCGGCGCCGCCCAGCTCCCACGTCTCGCCCGTGGGCTCCTCCAGCAGGTAGTCCCAGACGGGGTTCAGCCCGGCCAGCCACCGGCCTCGCTGCCCGGCCAGCACGCCGAGGTGCACCCTGATGGAACGGTCACGCCGGCCGCGTTCGAGCAGCTCGGGCAGCACGTACGCGGGCACCCTGCGACCGGTGCCGGCGGCCGCGGCCAGCCATTCGGGCAGCAGCCGCTCGTGCTCGCCGCCCATGATCCGCGCGAGCCGCTCGGCGGCCCGCCTCGCCACGGCCTCCCGCTCCTCCTCCGCCGCCCGCTCCTCTTCGGCCTGCTCGGGCCGCTCGGCCGGCCGCCGTCCCGCCCGCCGCCGCGCCACCTCGACGGCCGCGGCCTGCAGCAGATCTCCTTGGTACGGCCTGCGATCGGTGCCCACCAGCGCCGTCGAGGCCAGGTCCTCCCAGCCGGTCACAGGATCACCGCCCTTGCCTCGTCGTCCCAGGTGGTCAGGGGTCTAACTCCGTGCGGCGTCCACTCGGCGGCCACGGTGAGCGGGCGCCCTCCGGAGACGGCGATCAGGCGCCAGGGGTCGTGGGATCGGAGGTGGAGAGGGAGCCCGCCGACGGTGGTCCTCGTGGGGACGACCCCGGCGAGGACCAGCGGCCACGACTCGGTCCACGGATCTTCCGCCAGCGCCCGCGCCACATCGTCCAGCGCCTCCTCCGGGGACACGCCGGACGGGACGGCCGGGGACGTGGGGGTGCCGTGGCGGGTGGCCACCAGGGCTCGCAGGGGGGCCGCGCCCGGGTAGTAGGTGAGGTCGGCGTCGATCGCGGCGCCCGTCACCAGGGAGGCGTCCAGCGGTTGTCCCTGGGGGGCGAAGGACAGGATGAGGGCGGCCCTGCCGGTGTTACGGCCGCGCAACCAGACGCGGCGTGCCGTCAATCGGTCCTGCTCCTCGTCGCGCCTGCCCAGGATGTCCCACTGGTCGCGTACGGCGGGCCCCGTCAGCACCTCTTCCCTGGGGATGGGGAATCCGGCGCGGATCAGGACGGTCTGCGCGAGGGGGCCGGGCAGCTCGGCGCGCACCCGGTAGGCGACGGCGAGCAGGTTGATCAGGGCGTATTCCTCCAGCAGCCGCCCCGGCCACCCCTCCTCGGCCCGCACCCGGGACAGCCGGGACACGATGCCCGCCACGCCGGGGGCCTGGGCGTCGATGAGCCGCTTGGCCAGGCCGTCCCAGTCGTGCTCACCGGCCCCCGCCAGCCCTTGGCGCACCTGGTCGGCCAGCCACCGCTCCAGGTCGGACAGCCCGGCGGCCACTCGCGAGTGCCGCACGGACTCTCCCCCGGCGCCTGACCCTCCCACCGCACCAGCCCGCCCCACCGCACCACGCGTACCCGACCGGCTCTCCTGACCCTCCCGGCCCGACAGGCCTACCCGCCCCGATAGGCCCTCCTGACCCTCCGGGCCCGATCGACCCTCCTGACCCTCCGGGCCCGATCGACCCTCCTGACCCTCCGGGCCTGACAGACCCTCCCGGCCTGACTGGCCTTCCTGGCCCGACTGGCTCGCACCGAGCTCGTCGAGGGTCGGTACGCCTGAGCCCGAGTCTCCGGCAATCCCCTGTTCTTCGGCGGGCGTCTCGGCGGCGGCGGCCGCGGCTTCGGCGGCGACCTTGGCGCGGGCTGCTTCGAGGCGCGCGGCCGACTTCTCGGCACGGTCGGCCCGGCCGTCCAGCCATTCGCTGACCCACTGCGGCATGGCCTCCTGGACGGGCACGCCGTCGGCGGACCACAGAAGCAGCAGCCCGAGCGCGTGCTTGCACGGGAACTTCCTGCTCGGGCAGCTGCACCGGTAGGCGGGCTCGGTCAGGTCGACGGCCGCGAGGTAGGGCTTGGCGCCGCTGCCCTTGCACTCGCCGAACAACACCGTGCCCGTCGTGCCGCGTAAGGACCATTTCCCGGGCGCCGCCACCCCCTGCGCCGCCTTCTGGGACGGCGTGTCGGGGGCGAGGGCGAGGACCTGATCACGGCTCCACCGTTCCATCACCTGCCGCAGACTAGCCAGCCTGACCGACATTTCGCGCCGGGTCCGGCGACATCTTGGTGCCGATCGGGCGGGGGTCAGCCGACGGCTCGGCAGCGAGCCTGCCGTGCAGCACCCGTCCGGAGTATCCCCTTAAACTCATCCTGTGGAATTGCGGATCTACCCCGACGGCCCGTCCATCGAGGTGCCCGACGAGGCGGCGGCCCTGGCCGGCCCGCCCGACGGCCAGCTCGTCCTCGACGGCGACCGATTCCTGCGCCGGGACGTCACGGGCGCCCCGGTCGCCTTCGTCGAGCGCCCGCCCGTCGCCGCGGCCCTCGACCTGCTGCCCCACCCGGAGGGCGGCTGGTTCCGCGAGACGTGGAGATCGCCGGTGACGTTCACGCCGGACGGGTACCCGGGGCCGCGCGCCAGTGCCACCGCCATCTACTTCCTGCTGCAGCCGGGCGAGGAGTCGGTGCCGCACGCGGTCAGGTCGGCGGAGCTGTGGTTGTGGCACCGGGGCGGCCCGCTCGACCTGACGATCGGCGACGCCACGGTGGTCCTGGGGGCCGACGTGGAACGCGGCCAGGTGCCGCAGGCGGTCGTTCCCGGCGGGGTGTGGCAGTCGGCGCGTCCCGCCGGCGACGAGGCGGTGCTGGTGACCTGCGTCGTCTCCCCGGGCTTCGACTTCACCGACTTCACCGCGTAGCCGCTGCCCCGTGGCGTCCCCCGACGCTCACACCACGCCCGCCTTCCCGGCCTCACGGCGGCTCGCCGGCATCACCGTGCGCACCCTGCACCACTACGACGAGATCGGCCTGCTCACGCAACGTTCGGCGATCTCGCCGCCTGGCGTGGGGCTCGCCATGACGCTACTGGCCCTCTTCGACCTCGACACGGCATTCGTCCGGTGGCGGGCGAGTTCGCCGAGCACCACCGGCGGCCGGAAGACGCCCTGGGACGGCTGGGCACGCTCCACACATCCGGACCGGGAGTTGTGCGGCGTGACCCTGGGCCGGGGTGGCTGGATGGTGGGCGACAACCTGGTCGCGAACATCGGGTTTACCGGGCTCCGACCGGGCAGCCCGAGGGGAAAGGAGGTGTGGCCCATGGAGGGCAAGGAGTGGACCGTGCGTATTTCGCTTGCCGAGGCCGGAGACACCACCTCGGCGCAGGCGGCGCTGACCACCGGGAAGGGCGAGCGCGTGGTCGGGAACGGCCGGGCACGGCGGAGTCCCGGCGATCCCGAGGTGCCGGAGATCGGGGATGAGCTGGCCGTCTCCCGGGCGCTGGCGGACCTGGCGCAGAAGCTGGCGGTCATTACAAAGCACGATATATCGGAATCGACCGACGAATCTCCCACTCCGACCCGTTCGTGGTAATTCCATTATACCAAAAAACGTAAATATCGCATTTTAGCGTGAATGGCGGCAATTCGCTAATATTGATGGCCATGGTTGGGAAATTCATTGGCTCCGGGGAATTGCGGCTGTGGACCGAGCGGTTCGGTGGCTCCGGGGATCCGGTGGTGCTGCTCGTCATGGGCACCTCCACCCCCGGCCTCGGCTGGCCGGACGAGCTCGTGGAGACACTCGTGGCGGGCGGCCGGCAGGTGATCCGGTTCGACCACCGCGACACCGGCCGCTCCGACTGCGTCGATTTCGCCACGCACCCGTACACCGTGGATGACATGGCGGGCGACGCCGTCGCCGTGCTGGACGCGTACGACATCGCGACGACCTGCCCCCGCCCGCGCCGCGTTTCCTGCGGCACCTCATGCGCGCGCCCGAGGACAACCTGGAGACCTGGCGGGTGCTGAGCGGCGAGGTCCTGCCCTTCGACGAGGACGCGGCACGGCGGCTGGTCGAGTCGGGCAATCCCGCCTCGGCGGTCAACCACGACCCGGCCGGGCGCGAGCTGACGGACGGCCGCCGCGCCCCGCTGTCCTCGATCAAGGCGCCCACGCTGGTCCTGCACGGCACGGAGGACCCCCTGCTCCTGCCTCCGCACGGCGAGGCGGTGGCCGCGCGGATCCCGCGTGCCCGGCTGGAGACGATCGGGGGAATGGGCCATTCCTTCCTGTCCAAGGGATTGCCGCGCCGGGTCGCCGAGTTCGTCCTGCGGCACACGGCCGAGTGAATGCCGGGATCAATACGGGAATGGCATTAAGACGAGGCCGATATCGCCGCCTGCCGACCGTGCGATTCCCGCAATGGGGCGGAGCCGTGGCCGATCTCGAAGTGGCTCGACGGGGAGAACGCCGTGGAGGGTCTTCCGGCGGATCGGCCTGGAGGGCGGGCCTGCCGCGTACCGGGCAGGGCTGCCGGTGAAGGTGGGCGGGGCGGCCAGGTCGGCGGTCGGGGTTGGTCGACGCGGTCCTGGCCGACCTTGGGTTTTCTTCCGCGGGATGATTGTCTGACCGGAGGAACTACAAGGAGGGCAGCGGTGAGCCGTCAGATCGTTTCCATCGTGGGTGGCAAGGACGCGGAGGCCGCGGCGACGTACGAGTCGGTCAACCCCGCCCGCACGGGCGAGGTCGTGGCGCGGGTCGGCCTGGCCAACGCCGGCACGTTCGCCGCCGCCTGCCGCACCGCCAAGGAGGCGCAGCGTGAGTGGGCCAAGGTGCCAGCCCCCGTGCGCGGGCGGGTGATCGCCTCCATCGGGCGGCTGGTCGAGGCCAACGCCGAGCGGCTGGCCGGGCTGGTGACGGAGGAGATCGGCAAGCCGTACGCCGAGGCGCTCGGCGAGGTGCGGGAGATCGTGGACACCTGCGACTTCTTCCTCGGCGAGGGCCGCAGGCTGTACGGGCAGACGATCCCGTCGGAGATGCCGGACAAGAACCTGTTCACCTTCCGCAACCCGATCGGCGTCGCGGCGGTCGTGACCGCGGGCAACTTCCCGGTGGCGGTCCCGTCGTGGTATCTGGTGCCGGCCCTGCTGTGCGGCAACGCCGTGGTCTGGAAGCCCGCCGAATACGCCGCCGCCTCCGCGCACGCCATGTTCCGGCTCTTCACGGCGGCGGGCCTGCCCGACGGGGTGCTGAACATCGTCTTCGCCGACGGCGCGGAGACGTTCGCCGGCCTGGAGCTGGCCCTGGACGAGGGCAGCGTGCAGAAGGTGGGCTTCACGGGGTCCAGCGAGGTGGGCAGGAAGGTCGGCGAGCTGACCGGACGCCACCTGCAGTCCGCCTGCCTGGAGCTGGGCGGCAAGAACCCCATGGTGATCATGCCGGACGCCGACCTCGACCTGGCCGTCGAGGGCGCGCTGTTCTCCGGTTTCGGCACCGCCGGCCAGCGCTGTACGAGCCTCGGCACGGTCATCGTGCACGAGAGCGTGCACGACGCGTTCGTTGAGCGGTTCGCGCGGGCGGTGGGCGAGGCCAGGATCGGCGACCCGGAGCAGGACGTGCTGGCCGGGCCGCTGCTCGACCAGAAGTTCGCCGACCGCTACGAGGACTACCTGACCTGGATCCAGCCCCACCACCGGGTCGTCACGGGCGCCACCGGCCGGATCACCAAGGACAACCCGCGCGGCGACTTCGACGGCGGCGAGGGCATCTACTACCACCCGGTCGTGGTCGACGGCGTGCGTCCCGGCGACCGGCTGTTCATGGAGGAGACGTTCGGCCCGATCGTGGGCGTGGCGTCGTTCGCGACTCTCGACGAGGCCGTCGAGCTGGCCAACCTGCCCGGTTACGGCCTGTCCAGCTCCATCTACACCACCGACGCCGGCCGCGCCTTCCGCTTCCGCGAGGGCGTCTCGGCCGGCATGCTCAGCGTCAACAACTCCACCTCGGGCGCGGAGGCCCACCTGCCGTTCGGCGGCAACGGCAAGTCCGGCAACGGCAGCCGCCAGTCGGGCATGTGGGTGCTGGACCAGTTCACCCGCTGGCAGGCGATGAACTGGGACCATTCAGGGCGCCTGCAGAAGGCGCAGATGGACGTGGCGGAAATCACCCCTGATCTGGACTTCCGCCTGGCATGAGAAACGGGGCCCCGGCCGGGGCCCCGTCACAGGAGGATCAGACCTGGCCGGCCTTCTCCAGGGCCGCGCAGCAGGTGTTCACCAGCAGGCGGGTGACCACGTAGGGGTCGACGTTCGCGTTGGGGCGGCGGTCCTCGATGTAGCCCTTCTTGTCCACCTCGACCTGCCACGGGATGCGGACGGAGGCGCCGCGGTCGGACACGCCGTAGCTGTACTTGTTCCACGGGGCGGTCTCGTGGGCGCCGGTCAGGCGGCTCTCGATGCCCGAGCCGTACTGGGTGACGTGCTCCATCGGCTTGTCGCCCTCGCCGAGCGCCTCGCACGCGGTGATGATGGCCTCGTAGCCCTCGCGCATGGCCTTGGTGGAGAAGTTGGTGTGCGCGCCGGCGCCGTTCCAGTCGCCGCGGGCGGGCTTGGCGTCGAGCGTGGCCTCCACGCCGAACTCCTCGGCCGTGCGGTAGAGCAGCCAGCGGGCGATCCACATGTGGTCGGAGACATCGAGGGGGCTCGCCGGGCCGATCTGGAACTCCCACTGGCCCGGCATGACCTCGGCGTTGATGCCGGAGATCGCCAGACCAGCGTCGAGACAGCGGTCGAGGTGCAACTCGACGATCTCACGGCCGAAGATGGCGTCGGCGCCGACACCGCAGTAGTAGGGGCCCTGCGGAGCGGGGAAGCCACCCTCGGGGAAGCCGAGCGGACGGCTGCCCTTGAAGAAGGTGTACTCCTGCTCGATGCCGAACCAGGACTCCTGGTCGGCGAACTGCTCGGCGATCGGGCGCAGCAGGGCGCGGGAGTTGCTGACGTGCGGCTCGCCGTTGATCTCCTCGACCTCGCACAGGACCAGCTTGTGGTCACCGCCGCGGATCGGGTCAGGGCAGACGAACACCGGACGCAGCACGCGGTCCGACGAGTGGCCCTCGGCCTGGTTGGTGCTGGACCCGTCGAAACCCCAGACCGGGGCCTCGGCTCCGTCGGCCAGGATCCTCGTCTTCGAGCGCAGCAGAGCCGTGGGCTCAGTGCCGTCGATCCAGATGTACTCAGCCTTGTAGCTCACGGCGATCCTTTCGGGGTTTTTCAAAGCCACGCCGAGTCTTACGGACGGCCGTTTCCCGGATTTTGCCCGAATGTGAACGCCGTGTTAATCAGGGCCTTCTCGCACCGTGCCGTCACCCTCGACGGTGAGCACGATCTGCGGGCCCGCCTCCCCGCATTCGGGGCCGTTGGGGAAGCTGCCCTTCGGCGTGACCTTGACCGTACGCTCCAGCACCGGCTCGGATCCGCCGCCCCGCAGGGCCAGGCGCACCTCGACGGGCCGTTTGGGCAACCCCGCGACGTCGCCGAACCCGTGCTTGTCCTCCGTCGGGACGGCCGTCACCGAGCAGGTGTCGCCGGAGCAGCTCTCCTGGCCCGCCCGAGAGGACGGATAGAGCTCGGCCCGCGCCTGCTTGCACGCGCCGTCCCAGCACACCTCCATCACGGCAGACCCGGCCTCGGCCGCGAGCCTCCCCTTGACGGTGACGCCCACGCCGACAGGCGTGCCGATAGCCGTGCACATCACCTCTTCCGAACAGCCGGCGGTGAGCAGCAGGGCGGTGGCGAGGAGGGCGAGTCGGAGCACAACCGGTAAGACGCGGGGCAGAGGCCGCCGGTTCAGAGTGCCGTGCGACCATCGGATCAGGGGGATTCTCATGCACGATCTGTGGTTCGGCGCGTTCCTGTCACCTGAGGCCGCGGGGCGCGACCGGCTCCTGCGGCACGTCACACTGGCCGATCAGCTCGGTCTCGACCTGGTCGGAATCCAGGACCATCCGTACCAGGCGGACTTCCTGGACACCTGGACGCTGCTGTCGGCGATCGCGGAGCGTACCGAGCGGATCCGGCTGGTCCCCGACGTGATCAACCTGCCGCTGCGGCCGCCCGCCGTGCTGGCCCGCGCCGCCGCCTCGCTCGACCTGCTCAGTGGCGGCCGGGTGGAGCTGGGGCTGGGCGCGGGGGCGTTCTGGGACGCGATCGAGGCGATGGGCGGGCGCCGGCTGTCCCCGCCTGAGTCGATCGAGGCGCTGGCCGAGGCCATCACCGTGCTGCGCGCGTTGTGGACGCCGGGCGAACCGGTCGTGTTCGAGGGCACGCACTACCGGCTCGGCGGCGCGAAGCCGGGGCCGTTCCCCGCGCACACGATCGGGATCTGGATCGGCGCGATCAAGCGCAGGATGCTGGAGCTGACCGGGCGGATGGCCGACGGCTGGCTGCCCTCCTCCTTCTACAGCCCGCCAGAGACGGTGGCCGCGCAGGCGAAGGTGCTGGACGCGGCGGCCGTGGACGCGGGGCGGGATCCGGCCGCGATCAGGAAGGTCTACAACATCGGCGGCTCGTTCTCGCCGCTGCCCGGGCCGGGGTTCCTCGACGGGCCCGCCGCGTTGTGGGCCGAGCAGCTCACGGAGCTGGTGTTCGAGGTGGGGATGACCGGGTTCGTGCTGGCGCCCGGGCTGGAGGCGGAGCGGGATCTGCGGACGTTCGCGCAGGAAGTGGCGCCGGCCGTACGGGAGGCGGTGGCCAAGGAGCTGGGACGGCCCGCGCCCGGGCCGGTCGCGACCCCGGTCACGCTCTCCGACCTGGACGAGGCGGGCCGGCCGCACGCGCCCAAGCAGGAGCCGGCGGCGCTCACGCCCGAGCAGCGGCGGCTCGGGCGGCACCTGGTGCAGGTGCACGACGGCTACCGGCAGGAGTTGCGGCAGGTCCAGGACGCGGTGGAGCAGGTGGCGGCGGGCCGGCTGGACGCGGGCGAGCTGCGCTCGACGATCAACCGGCTGACCATGCGGCAGAACCACTGGACGCTGGGCACGTTCTGCGCCACGTTCTGCCGGTTGCTGACCGTGCACCACACGATCGAGGACGAGTCCATGTTCCCGGCCATCCTGGAGCGCGACTCGACGCTCGCGCCGGTGATCAAGAAGCTGGAGCAGGAGCACGAGGTGATCGCCGAGCTGCTGACGCGCCTCGACGAGGCGTGCGTGGAGCTGCTGCGGGACCCGGCGGGGATCGACCGGGTCAGGGGCAGGGCGGACCGGCTGTCGGAGGTGCTGTCCTCGCACTTCGCGTACGAGGAGGAGGAGCTCGTCGAGCCGATCGCCCGCCTCGGCATCCGCCTCTGAAGAGGGTCTAAGGAGCGACGGCGGCCAGCTCGGGAACGGTCTTGCCGTCCAGGATCGAGCGGGCCAGCGCGTCCCCCGTGAACGGGGCCATCGTCAGGCCCGCCGCGCCGAACCCCGTCACCACGTGCAACCCCGGCGTGCCCGGGAGCGCGCCCACGATCGGCAGCAGCTCCTCCGACGGCAACGGCCGCAGCCCCACCCTGGTCT
The DNA here is from genome assembly GCF_042656245.1 of Nonomuraea insulae. Lineage (NCBI taxonomy): Bacteria > Bacillati > Actinomycetota > Actinomycetes > Streptosporangiales > Streptosporangiaceae > Nonomuraea > Nonomuraea insulae. The sequence goes on along the minus strand of NZ_JBHSPA010000045.1, from coordinate 320,196 downwards.
CGATGAGCGTCGCGTCCGCCAGCCCGGGGGCGATCCTGAGCGCGTCGGCCAGGACCTGCCACTGGCCGCGGGCGGTCACCCGGGCGTCGAACCCGCTGCCCGTCTCCCTGGTCGCCCCGACGGCCACCCGGGAGTCGTCGAAGGCCACCATGTAGTGGTGCGACAGCGGATGCACCGACGGCCAGCCGCTGGTGTCCACGCCGTCGAGCCGCAGGTGGGTGATCTGGCCGCGCTGGGGTTCGACGGCCAGGCGCAGGTCGTAGGGGGCGAGCAGCTCGTTCGCCCAGGCGCCCGAGGCCACCAGCACGTCGTCGGCCTCCAGCGTCTCGGAGCCCACCTCTACCCGGGGCGCCCCCTGGGGGCGTGGCAGGAGCCTGGCCCGGCCGTCCACCCGCCGGGCGCCGTGGTGGACGGCGCCTTGGAGCAGGGCGTCACGCATCGTACGGCCGTCCACCCGGCCGCCGCCCGAGATGTACACGCCCTCCAGTTCGGGGGCGAGCGGCGGGAACAGGGCGCGCACCTCGTCGTTGCCGATGCGCCGCACCTCCCCCACCACGCCGCCGGCCGTGCGGGCGCGGGCCTCGACGCGGGCCTGCGCCTCGGCCAGCCTGGCCGGGTCCTCGTGGACGAGCAGGGCGCCGTTGCGGCGGTAGTCGGTACGCTCCACGCCCGCCTCGCCCAGCAGCCCGATGACCTCGGGGTAGTAGGCCGCGCCCGCCGCGTACAGGTCGTAGAACGGGCCCTCGACGGTGGAGGCCCACGGCGAGATGATGCCCGCGCTGGCCCCCGTGGCCTGACCGGCCTCGCCGGAGTCCACGACCGTGACGGCCGCGCCCCGGCGGGCCAGCGCGAAGGCGGCGCTCGCGCCGGCGATCCCGCTGCCGATGACGATGACCCGGTGCTGTACCACGATGTCCTTCCCTAGATGAGAGCGGCGTGGGCCGCCGGCGAGGGGTGGGTCATGACCCACATCACCTCGGTGGCGGCGGCGGTCCTGTTGGCGATGGTGTGCGGGACGGTGGAGGGGAAGTGGATCGCGTCCCCGGCCGTGAGGGTGATCTCGTGGTCGCGGAGCCTGATGTACAGCTCGCCGGAGGTGACGTACGCGACCTCCTCGCCTTCGTGCGTGGTCAGCGGGGCCATGACGGAGGTCGGGTGGATGCGGAAGAACAGCGACTCCAGCGTCTGCCCGTCGAATCCCGGACGGAACGGGTAATACTCCCGCTCACCGACCACGGCGTGATGGTCGGCGGCCTCGGTGCCGCGCCAGAGCGAGAACTCCCGCTTGGGGACGGGCGCGGGCGTCTCGGAGCCGAGCAGCGTGGCGGGGGCCAGGCCGAGGGCCTCTGAGATGGCGAAGAGCGAGGTCAGGGAGAGCGAGCACTCCCCCCGCTCGACCAGCGACAGGAAGCTGGAGGAAAGACCGGACCTGGCGGCCAGCTCGCGCAGGGAGAGCCCCGCGTCGAGCCTGACCTGCCGGAGCTGGGCGCCGATGGCCGAGAGGGAGCCGGCGAACCGGCTGTCGGGGCTCGCCACGGCGCCCGCTTTCGACTTCATAGACGTGTCCCGTTCTGGGGAGGGGTGCCGGGCCACGCGGGCACGAGATGCTTGCGCTGGAGCCGGTCGACGGTTTCACAGCCGAGACTACCCATCACGCTCTCCAGCTCGTCGTAGAGATTGCGCAGGATGTTCGACACACCGGACGAGGGCTCCTCGTGGGTCCCCGCGGCCAGCCCGTACGCGGCCAGCCGCCCCACCCCGACGGCCGTCGCGCCCAGGGCCAGGGCCTTGGCCACGTCGGTGCCGTGCCGCACACCGCTGTCGATGATCACGGGCACCTGCCCGTCCACCGCGTCCACGATGTCGGCCAGCCGTGACAGCGGCGCGACGGTGCCGTCCAGGTTGCGGCCGCCGTAGCTGGACATGTAGATACCGGCCGCGCCCGCGTCCACCGCGCGCCTGGCCTGCTCGACGGAGGTGACGCCCTTGAGCCACCAGGGCAGGGTGAGCCGGCGGGACAGGCTCTCCAGGCGGTTCCAGTCCCAGCGGGGCCGGCTGAAGTCCATGAGCTCCCGCAGCGCGTCGAGGCTGGCGCCGCCTTCTCCGTAGTTGCCCATGCCGTAGTAGCGGTGCAGGTCGAGGCCGGATTCGCGCATGCGCTCACGCCAGGCCCTGGTGGGCGCGTCGGTCAGGCACAGGCCGCGGTACCCGGCCGCGGCGGCCCGCTCCTCGAACCCGAGCACGTGCTCCTCGCCCGCGACGAGCGCCACCTGGACCAGGCCCTGGCGGCCGTCGAAGTGCGGGGCGAGGCCGGCCAGGCTGTCGGAGGAGCTCTCCGAGACGACGGAGGTGATCCCGGCCTCGGCGACGGCGCGGGCGGCGGCGGCGTACCCGGCCGGGTGCAGCGCGCGGTCGTAGCCGAACGGCGAGAGGAACACCGGCATCCGCAGGTCCAGCCCGAACAGCTCGGCTCCGAGGCGCGGGCGGTCGAGCCCGGTGAGCATGTCGGGGTCGAACGCCCACGAGGCGAACGCGGACCGGTTGAGCCGCAGCCCCTCCTCGCCGCTGGCGCCGCCCTCGACGTAGTCCCAGAGGCGGGGGCTGAGGATCCCTTCACCATGCTGAACCCGCTCATGCGGGCCGGCCGGCACATCAGCGAGACCCTGCGCGACGAGCGCGGCCGCCGGCTGCGTGGCGCGGCGGCCCGCGAGCAGGAGCGGGCGCGGCTGGCCGAGGTGGGCATCCACGACGCGTCGGTGGCCGACCGGTACCCGTTCGAGCTGTCGGGCGGCATGCGCCAGCGCGTCGGCATCGCCGCCACGCTGGCGGGCGACCCCGGCGTGCTGCTGGCCGACGAGCCCACGACCGCCCTGGACGTGACGACGCAGGCGGAGATCCTCGCGCTGCTCAAGACCATCCAGCGGCGGCGCGACATGGGCATGGTGCTGATCACGCACAATCTCGGCGTGGCGTTCGGCATGTGCGACCGGATCTACGTCCTGTACGCCGGCCAGGTCATCGAGCACGGGCCCAGCGAGGAGATCGCGCGCAGCCCGCGGCACCCGTACACCAGGGGACTGCTCGACTCCGACCCGCCGGCCGGGCACCGCGTGGCCACGCTCACCTCGATGCCCGGCTCCGTGCCGCGCGCCGCGGACGTGCTGGAGGTGTGCCCGTTCGCCGACCGGTGCGCCTTCGCCGCCGACGTCTGCCGTGACGTGCCCGTCGAGCTGCGGCCGCTCGGCGCGGGCCGGGAGAGCGCGTGCGTGCGCATCGAGGAGATCGGCGCCGGCCTGGCCGCGCGCGACGCGCTGCGGGCCGAGGCAGCGCCGGTCGCGGAAGCGCCGGTCCTGGAGCCGATCGTCACCGTACGGGACCTGCGCAAGGACTTCACCCGCGCGGGACGGACCGTGCGGGCGCTGCGCGGCGTGTCCATCGACGTGGCGGCGGGCGAGAGCGTGGGCGTGGTCGGCGAGTCCGGCTCGGGCAAGACGACGCTCGGCCGCTGCCTGGTCGGCCTGGAGACGCCGACGGGCGGCACGGTACGCATCGGCGACGTCGACGCGGGCGACTACGGCCGCCTGTCCCGCCGGGAGGTGGCCGGGCTGCGCTCGCGGGTGCAGATGGCCTTCCAGGACCCGTACTCGACGCTCAGCCCCGCCCGTTCCATCGGCGCCGTGCTCAAGGAGGCCATCCGGCTGGACGGGGCCCAGCATCGGCGGCTCGACGACGAGGTGGGCGAGCTGCTCTCCCTGGTCGGCCTGCCCGCCGCGTACGCGGGACGCAAGCCCGCCGCCCTCTCCGGCGGCGAACGGCAACGCGTCGCCCTGGCCAGGGCGCTGGCCCGTAAGCCCGACCTGATCGTCTGCGACGAGATCGTCTCCGCACTCGACGTGTCCGTGCAGGCCCAGATCCTCACCCTGCTCACCAGGCTGCAGCGCGAGCTGGGTGTGGCCTACCTGTTCATCACCCACGACCTCGCCGTCGTACGTCAGGTGACCGACCGCCTGTACGTGCTGCGCCACGGCGAACTGGTCGAGAGCGGGGCGACGGAACACGTGCTCGACGAACCCTCCGCCGAGTACACGCGCGCCCTCATCGCCTCCATCCCGGCCCGCGAGCACCTACAGAAGGAGTACCGCCAATGAGACACCCCCGCGGTGTGATCGCGGTGGCCGTGGCCGCCGCACTCGCCCTGTCCGGCTGCGGAGGCGGGGGCGGCGGCTCGTCGTCCTCCGGTGATTCCGGCTCCACCACGCTCAGCTGGGCCATCGCCTCCGCGCCCCGGGCGATCGACATGTACGGCGATTTCAGCGCCAACGCCAACGTCGTCGGGTCCCTGGTCAACGAGCCGCTCGTGACGCTGAAGAACCTCAAGCTGGAGCCGTCGCTGGCGGCGAGCTGGAAGGCCACGTCCCCCACCACGTACGTCTACACGCTGCGCGAGGGCGTCAAGTTCTCCGACGGCAACCCGGTCACCGCCGAGGACGTGGCCTACTCCTTCAACCGCCACCTCACCGAGGACTCCACCTCGCAGAGCGTCTCCCACCTCAAGACGCTCAAGGAGGCGAGCGTCACTGGCGGCAACGAGGTCACGGTGAAGCTGGTCAAGCCGGACGCCACCTGGGTGTACGACCCCATGTTCGCCCCGGTCGTGGAGAAGGCCGTGGTGGAGAAGGCCGGGGACCAGTACGGGGCGCCCGGGGGCACGGTCGTGGGGACGGGGCCGTACAAGGTGGAGTCGTTCTCCGCCTCCGACGGCATCGTGCTCAAGCGCAACGAGAACTACTGGGGGCCGAAGCCGCCGTTCGAGGAGGTGCACTTCACCTACGTCGCCGACCCGAACTCGCTCTCGCTGGCGCTGCGCTCCGGCGACGTGGACGGCAGCTTCGGGCTGCCGTTGTCGAAGGTGGCGCAGTTCGACAAGCTGCCCGGGGTGACGCTGACCGAGGGCGACGCCCTGGCGACCGCCTCGCTCATGATGGACCTGGACACGCCGCCGTTCGACGACATCCATGTCCGTAAGGCGTTCGCCTACGCCTGGGACGCGCCCACGTTCGCCAAGACCGTCCTCGGCGGGCACGCCACCCCGGCCAACGCCATCGCCTCGCCCGGCTTCTGGGCGAACCTGGCGGACCAGGCCAAGGTGGATGAGATCTACAAGTCGATCCCGTCGTATTCGTTCGACATGCAGGCGGCGGCGCGCGAGCTGGCGCAGTCGAAGACGCCGCAGGGCTTCAGCACCTCCATCAGCTACCCCGACAGCCGGCCCGAGCTGGGGCAGGCGCTGCAGGTGCTGGCCGAGAAGCTGAAGCAGCTCAAGATCACGCTCACCGTCAAGGAGATCCCCTACTCGCAGTGGGTGACGCTGATCAGCTCCCACAAGGACCTGAAGATCCAGATCGCCCAGTGGAACCCGGACTACCCCGACCCCAGCGACCTGATCCTCAGCCAGTATCCGAGCAGCCACGCCGTCAAGAACCAGTACAACCTGTCGAACTACCGCGACGACACCGTGGACAAGCTGATCGACAAGGAGCTGGCCTCCACCGACGACGCCGAGCGGATCGAGACCATGACCTCGATCCTGAAGAAGGTCGCCGAGGACGTGCCGAACGTCAACCTCTACTGGCCCAAGACCATCATGGCCGTGCGGGAGCCGTACAAGTACCAGAACTACAACGGCATGTACGCCTCCGAGCTGTGGGTCTACAACCTCGCCAAGGCCGCCTCATGATCGTCGTCATCGGCGCGGGGGTGGTCGGCGCCAACATCGCCCACCGCCTGTCCGCCCGCGGCGCCGCCGTCACCGTGATCGACGCCGGCGCCCCCGGTGAGGGTACGAGCGCGGCCAGCATCTCCTGGCTGGCCACCTTCCCGCAGATCGCCAACTCGGTGCCCGCCATGGTCGCCTACCGGCGGCGCACGTACGACCTCTTCCGGCGGCTGGAGGGCGAGATCGGGGGCGGCTGGATCCACTGGACCGGCACCTACACCTGGTCCGAGCCCGGCGACCGGCTCCGGCGCGACTTCGCCGCGATGGCGGAACTGGGCGTCCGCGAGCTGGACGCCGCGACGGCGCGGGCCGCCGAGCCCGCGCTGGCACTTCCCGAGGGTGTCCCGGTGTACGCCGAGGACGACGGCGGCTGGGTGGACGCGCCGCTCATGGTGCGCACGCTGCTGGAGGCCGCGCGGGGTCATGGCGCGACCGTCCTCGACCACACCCCCGTCACGGCCGTCGTGCCCGCGGGCGAGGGCCACCTGGTCCGCACCCCGGCCGGGGAGGTGGCCGCCGACGTCGTCGTCAACGCCGCGGGCAGCTGGGCCTCCCACATCGGCGCACTGGCCGGGACGCCGGTGCCCCTCGATCTACGTCCCGGCCTGGTCGTCTACAGCCGGCCGCTGGCCGTGCCGCTGACCCGCGTGCTGAACAGCACGTTCCTCAACATCCGCCCCGACCCGTCGGGCGGGGTCGCCATCCACTGGCGCGGCGAGGACACCTACACCGCGCACTCCTACAACGCCGTGACCCCCGCCCAGGTGATGACGGCCGCCGCCGAGGTGCTCCCGGAACTCCACGGCACGGACCCGGCCCGCGCCGCCATCGGCATCCGGCCGGTACCGCCGGGCGGGCCGGTCATCGGCTGGCACCCCAGCCGCCCCCGCTCCTTCGTCGCCGTCTCCCACGGGGGCGTCGGCTGGGGCCCCGAATGGGCCGAAACGGCCGCCGCCATGATCCTCGACCACACAACCCCACCCCAATCCACCGCCTTCACCCCAGCCCGCTTCCTCCACCCCTCCTAACCCACCCACCCCCTCCGACCAGCACACCGCACCCGTCCGGGCCGAGGTACCTCTCCGACCAGGAGACCACGCCCGTCGTGGGCAGGGCGACGCACCCAGGACAGCACACGGCACCGACATCGGCGGACGCCGCGCCGAGCCTCCAGGCGCCGGGCGGGCGGGACGCGGGACGGCGGAGCCCGGCGGGCGTGGGCTCGGGTGCCGGGGGGCGCCGTAAGCCGGGCTTGGAGGCCGTCAGACCGGGTACCACCTGCGGCGACAGCTGACGTAGCACGTCGCCACCCCCCACGGCGGCCCGCACGCATGGAGCCCGAAGAGTGGACGTATCCGCCGCCGTGTGGTGGCTGACGATTCTGGGGATCGTCGCCCTGCTGCTGTTCGACTTCTTCTTCCACGTCCGCAAGTCACACGTCCCCACCCTCCGCGAGGCCACCGTCTGGTCCGCCCTGTACGTCGGCATAGCCCTGCTGTTCGGCGTAGGCGTCTGGCTGTTCGGCGGCCCCACCCCAGGAGCCGAGTACTTCGCCGGTTACGTCACGGAAAAGGCCCTCTCGGTAGACAACCTGTTCGTCTTCCTCGTCATCCTGTCCAGCTTCAAGGTCCCCCGCGCCGAACAGCAGAAGGCGCTGCTGTTCGGCATCGTGTTCTCGCTCATCGCCAGAACCGGATTCATCCTGGTAGGCGCGGCGCTGATCAACATGTTCGCGTGGGTGTTCTACCTGTTCGGCCTCATCCTGCTGCTCACGGCGGGCAACCTGCTCAAGCCGGAGGGCGAGGAGAGCCACTCCCCCGACAACCTGATGGTCCGGGTGGCCCGCCGCCTGCTGCGTACCAGTGACACCTATGACGGCGACAGGCTGTTCACGGTCCAGGACGGCAAGCGGGTCATGACGCCGATGTTGCTGGTCATGATCGCGATAGGCGGGACCGACATCCTGTTCGCCCTGGACTCGATCCCGGCGATCTTCGGCCTCACCCAGAACGTCTACCTCGTCTTCACCGCCACCGCGTTCTCCCTGCTGGGCCTGCGCCAGCTCTACTTCCTCATCGACGGGCTGCTGGACCGGCTGATCTACCTGACCTACGGCCTGGCCGTCATCCTCGGCTTCATCGGGGTCAAGCTGATCCTGCACGCGCTGCACGAGAACAACGTGCCGTTCATCAACGACGGCGAGCCGGTGAAGGTGGTCGAGATCAGCACGGGCCTGTCCCTGTCGGTGATCATCGGCGTGCTGGTGGTGACGGTGGTGGCCTCGCTGTCCAGCCCCAAGGGCCGCGCGAAGAGCACCGTCTCGGCGGTACGGCGGCACGTCCAGGAGTACCTGGACGTCGAGCACGACCCCAAGGTACGCGAGGAGATCTTCGCCAAACTGCTGGCCGAGGAGGCACAGCTCAAGAAGCTGCCGGTGCGGTACCGCAGGGAGATCCGCGACGAGGACAAGCTGACGGCCCTGCTGCGCCGCGCCCACGAGGAGCGCGAGGAGCACGAGGAGCACGAGGAGCAGGACGAGCACGACCGGGCCTGAGCCGCACGCCCAGACCCGGTCATGTCGAACCTCAGGTACGCCGGTCCGTGCCGTTGCCGTCGTACCCGAGCAGCCGCATGGCCGTGTCCGGATCCATCGCCGCGGCCAGGAGCTGGGCCCTGGCGTGGGCCTGGTCCCGTTCCTGCTCCGCCTTGGCCTGCGCCGTGCGGACACCCTTGATCGCCACGAACGCCAGCCCGGCGCCCACGATCACCGCCACGACTATGACGAACAGCAGGAGCAGCAGCCCCGGCGAGGCCACCGAGGATCCGGCGGCCGCGGTGGAGCCCACCGACAGCGTGCCGGTGACGGCGAGCGCGGCGATGACGGACAACACCAGCAGCCCGAGCAGGCAGGCGATGACCAGCCAGACCCGCCCCATGCCCCGCCGCGCGGGCGGAACGGGAGCCGGGGTGGCGGCGGGCATGCCCACCACGATGGGCACGGGCGGCACAGCCGACGGGGTGACAGCCGCCCAGGGCACGAACTCAGGCCGATCGGAGTGCTCCCCCGAAGGCTGGATCGGCGGCCGGACGATCGGCGGCGCCTCGATCACCGACGACTGGATCACCGGGGACTGGGCCACCTGAACCGCCTGGAACGGACCGCCGACGGAGACCGGCTCGGCCTCGACCGGCTCCATCCGCCCGGGCAGCTCCCGGTCGATGTGGCTGTGCTCCTTGTGCGCCCTGGCCGCGTCCCGGTGGTACTCCTCCAGCTCCTGATAGAGATCGTCGGAAGCGTAGATCGTCCCGTCGATGAGCGGCCCGACCTCGCCCCGGAGGATGGCGATCACGTCGTCACCGTTGAGCGTCTTGTGCGTCTCCAGCGCGTGCGCCAGGCAGAGCACCTCCCTGCGGTGCTCCTGCAGCAACTCCTCGGTCCGCTCCAGCAGCCGGACGAGGTTGAACTCGATGCGCTCCCCGAGCACGTCGGGCGTCAGGTCCGACTGGCTCCTGGCCGGTTCCCTGTCGGTGATGCCGATGCCGATGCCGGGGCCGCGCTTGCGCATGGCCTTGCCGCCCATGATCTCCAGCTCCTGGAGCGCGGGCAGCGAGGTGACGCCGGAGCCCATGCCCCAGTACGACTCCATCATCGCGGTCAGGTACGTGGCCGAGTACAGGTCGCCGGAGACGCCCGAGGAGTTGTCCTCGCCGAAGAACATGCGCTCGCCGGCCAGCGAGGCCAGGGAGACCATGATGTCGGCCTCGTGCTCGGACTTCCACCGGGTGAACTGGTCCTCGGGCTTGATCGAGGCGACCATGCCCAGGTAGTCGGCGCCCTTCTCGATGGTGGCGATGTCGATCTCGAGGTGGAAGCGGGTCACGTACGCGACGACGGCGTGGCATGCCTCGTGGACGGCGACGGCGTGCCGCTCGCGCTCGATGTACTCGACGTCCTCGGGCGGCCCGAGTTGCTTGAGCCGCTTGGCCCGCAGCACGTCCGACCAGGTGATGATCTCGCGGCCGTCCCTGATGGCGGTGATGAGCGACTCGTTGACCAGGTCCTTGATCGTGGCGCCGGTGGCGTACGGGGTGATCGTGGCCAGTTTGTCGATCTGCTTGGGGGTGAGCTCGTGCAGGACCTTGTCGAAGTAGCCCTGGTACGTGCGCACCCGTCCGGCCTTGGAGGGGTATCCGACCTTGTAGATGCGGTCGATGCGACCCGGCCGCAGCAGTGCCTCGTCGAGCGCGTCGGGCCGGTTCGTGGCCATCATGACGAGGATGCGGTATTTGGGCGGTGGCTTGGGCCGCATGCCGAGTAGCCGCCGTACGAGCCGGTTGAAGAACCCGCGCGGCTTCTTGAGCCCGGACAACTCGGTGAGCAGCGCCTGGAGCGTGCCAGGGTCGCCACTGCCGTTCATGCCTCCGCCCATGAAGAAGCGGTTGCGCAGGCCCGGCTCCTCCTCGCCCTGCCGCCCGCCGCCGAAGGCGAGGATCTGGCGGGTGGCCTCGGACATGTAGTTCGTGCCGTGGCAGCCGGCCACGCCGGAAAGGCCGGAGAAGCCGCCGCCCTGGCCGGGCGGGCCCTGCTGGGCCAGGCGGCCGCGCTTGCCGAGGGAGTCGGCCTCGTCGAAGAAGACGATCACGCCGCCGTACCGGAGCGCCAGTTTGCGCAGTTTCCTGAACAGTCCTTTGACCTTGAGGATGCCGACGCCCATGAACATGTTCGTGAACGCGCCCGGATCCACGAACACGTACGGCTTGCCGGTCTCACCGGCCACGGCCTCGGCCATCAGCGTCTTGCCCGTTCCCGGCGGGCCCCAGAGCAGCAGGCCGCTGGGGACGTACCCGCCGCGCTTCTCGATCTCGTCGGGCCGCTCCAGGAAGACGATGTTCTCCTGGACGCGCTCGACCACGTGGTCCTGCCCCCACACGTCGTTGAAGCGCGTCTTGATGTCGTCGGGGAAGTACGTCTCGACGCCGCCCCTGGACAGGAACCAGAACAGGCCGACGAACTGGATGATGACGACGAAGAACAGGAAGACGATCTGCAGGAAGAACGGCAGCGCCTGCCAGATCAGCGCCGGCGCCTGCATCAGGGCGGTGAACGGGGCGACGTCCAGCACCGCCCCCAGCACCAGGGCGATCAGGATGATGAAGAAGGCGATCTTCAGCGCCCGCGCGAGGCGGAAGCGCGTCCAGTCGTCGAAACGCCGGTGCGTCCAGCGTTCGAAGCCGCCGAAGACCTTCTGGCTCCAGAAGCGGTGGTAGGCCGACCAGTGCTCGCTGACGAAGAAGTGCAGTTGCCGCAGGGCCTCCGCGCCGAGCAACCAGAAGATCCATGGATAGGCGAACGCGATCTGCTGGGCCGCCTGGGGAAAGGTGATGACGCCCTCGAAGTCCGCCATCACCTTCCACGTGAGGACGAGGTAGGCCAGCACGAGGACGATGAGGAACTTGCTCCGATCCCAGAACTGCATCTTCTTCCTGGTCACGGATTCCGGATCGGAAGGCCCGCTGCCCGGGGCACGCAGCCCTTCATGGTGAATCGTCGTGGTCAATGGTGCTCCCTCATCCAGGCAGCCGGAGCAGCTTGAAAGAATTCGCGATCTTGTCGAACTCGGCGCCGCGCTTCCTGAAACAGACCGACTGGCAGCCGATGAGCATGACGGAGACCGTGGCGCCCTTCTCGTCGAGAATGGCCGTGTGGTCGAACGTCTGGATGTCGTTGCCGATCTGGTAGTTGAAGCGGACGTGGACTCCCCTGGCGCCGTGGTCCAGGGTCAGAACCTCGTCGCTGATGGGCTCGAAGCGGTTGAACATCGGCGTCTGGCCGACCGTCGCGGCCTGTTGCAGGTAAAGCGTGCGCACCTGGTCCGTCACCGGCAGGATGAAGTCGCGCAGCCTGTTCAGGGAGACCGCATCCCGTTGCTCCTCCGTGAGCTGGTGCACGGCGGCGTAGACGAACGGTTCCGGCGAGCCGAGCAGGTGGTTGACCGACGGATCCGTGGACTGGTCGAAGGCCGTCGACCAGACCCGCTGCGCCCGCAGCAGCGCCGACTGCGAGTTGGGGTGGTCACCGGACAGGTACAGCTCGATCGGGTACGCGTCGAGCTGCGTGAACGTGGCGGGCACCTTGAAGTACGTCGTACCGGCCTTGTCGTGCACGTAGGTGAACTCAGGCTGCCCGCAGGCGGACAGCACCAGGATCGCGGCCAGGAGCGCGATCAAAGCCCGTGCTTTTTTCACCAGGGCTTACCTCCGCTTTACGGACCAACGGAGTTGTTGTGCCCGCTTTCAGGCGGAACGAGCCCAATGTGCGATGGAAAATCTTGACCAAATCTTGCCCGTACATTGGCTTTACTTGTTACAGATCAAAAAGCCCTGCGTGCCGGGGCTGCGGCACTCCGCTACAACGTTCATGCAACCCCCCATTGGTTCATCTCGGGAAGTAGCGAAAGATATGAGGATCCCTACCGACCCTCGGAGTGAACAAATGACAGAACCCGCAATGGAGACCGTGGACTCCTTCGGCATGACCGCCGAGCGCCAGTTCGCCGACCTCTGGTCGCGTTCGGTCCTGTCGGTCAGGGAGCGCCGCCTGCTCCTTCTCGGGCTGCTCGTCGGCCAGGGACTGCACGACATGACGGACGTTCAGCTCGACGTCGCCCTGCGGGCCGGCGAGTTGAGCGAGACCGAACTCCGCGAGGTGGTGGTCTTCCTGACCCACTACGCCGGCTGGACCCGGGGAGCCAAGCTGAACGAGCAGGTGGAGGAGCTCATCGAGCGGGTCAGGCAGGGTCGATCCGGTAGAGGGGGCCCTGCAGGCTGAGCGCGTACAACTCGCCGTCGGGGCCCTCCCCGAACGAGGAGAGCTGATCCACCTTGCCGACCTCGGCCGCGTCCCCGAGATCGTCCGCAGGCGCGGCTCTGACCCACCCGGCGCAGAAGTCGCCGTACAGGAACTGCCCCCGCAACCAGGGGATCTTCTCGCCGCGATAGACGAATCCGGCGATGACCGAGCAGTTGCCGCCCTCGCCCAGCGGATAGACGATCACCGGGTCGACCAGGTCGCCGGCCTTGCCGTCGCGGAAGGCGCTCTTGCCCTCGCGCAGGTTCCAGCCGTAGTTCTCGCCGCCCTTCGAGCCGGCGGGCTGGTGGTCGACCTCCTCCCACGCGTTCTGCCCGACGTCGCCGATCCACAGATCACCCGTGTCGCGGTCGAAGCCGAACCGCCAGGGGTTGCGCAGGCCGTACGCCCAGATCTCCGGCCGCGCCCCCTCCTTGCCCGCGAACGGGTTGTCCTCCGGCACCTTGTACGGCTCCCCGCGCGGGTCGATGCGCAGGATCTTGCCCAGCAGCGTCCCGAGGTCCTGGCCGTTGCCCTCCGGGTCGCCCCCGCTGCCGCCGTCGCCCAGCGCGATGTAGAGGTGGCCGTCGGGACCGAAGGCGAGCTGGCCGCCGTTGTGGTTGGCGTAGGGCTGGTCCTGGGTGAGCACGTCGCGCCTGGCGGTGGCGCGGGCGCCGTCGTAGGCCCATTCGGTGACGTGCGTGTCGCCGCTCGCGTCGGTCCAGTCGAGGTAGACCCAGCGGCCCGTGGGGTGGAACGCCACGCCGAGCAGCCCCTGCTCGTTGCCCGTGCTCACCTCGCGGGACAGGTCGATCACCGTCTTGCCGTCGGAGGTGCGAAGCTTGCCGGTCTGCTCGGCGACGTAGAGCCGCTCGTCACCCTCGCGCACGGCGAACGCGACCGGCTGCTCCAGCGTGGCGATCTTCTCGAACCGCAGCTCACCCGCCTTGGCAGGAGCCGCCGGCGCGGCGGTGGTCGTCGCTGGAGGCGCTTGGGTGGTCGTCGCCGGAGGCGCTTGGGTGGCCGGCCCGGCGGCGGGCGGCTGGACGGTCGTACAGGCGGTGAGGGCCACGAGGATGAGCACGGCCACGACGAGGCGCACGCTGCTCATCCTGCCATGGACGTTAGGGTTCAGGCATGCCTACCGCATTGATCACTGGCGCGACCGCCGGCCTCGGCGCCGCCTTCGCGCGGCGCCTGGCCGCCGACGCATATTCGCTCGTCCTCGTGGCGCGGGACGAGCTCCGCCTCGCCAAGGCCGCCGACCAGCTCAAGCTCAGGTACGGCGTGAACGTCGAGGTGCTGCCCGCCGACCTGGCCACCGAGGAGGGCCTGGCCAAGGTGGAGTCACGCCTGCACGAGGGTGTGGACCTGCTGGTGAACAACGCCGGGTTCGGCAACCCGGGCGCCTTCCCGCACGTGCCGGTCGAGCATGAGGTCCGCATGCTCAAGGTGCACTGCGAGGCGGTGCTGCGGCTGACGCTGGCGGCGCTGCCCGGCATGCGGGAGCGTGAGCGGGGCGCGATCGTCAACGTGGCGTCGGTGGCGGCGTTCTTCGCCCGGAGCACCTACAGCGCGTCCAAGGCGTGGGTGGTGAACTTCAGCGAGTCCGCCGCGAACGCGGTGGGCGGCTCGCGCGTCAGGATCATGGCGCTGTGTCCCGGCTTCGTGCGTACCGAGTTCCACCAGCGGGCCTCGATGGACACCTCGGGCATCCCCGGGTTCCTGTGGCTCAAGGCCGACGACGTGGTGCGCGAGGCGATGCGCGACCTGGCCCTGGGTAAGCGGGTCTCGGTCCCCGACCTGCGTTACAAGGCGATCGTGGCGGTCGGCCGCTTCGTGCCGCGCAGTGTGCAGTCCATGGTGTCCTCGCGCATCGGCCGATGAGAAAACGGGCCCCCGCCGCGGGAGGGGGTCGCGGTGGGGGCCCGAGCGGCCGTGAGCGTCGCCCACGGCCGGGAATCAGGTGTCGGCCGGGCTCAGCGGTTGGCCTCGTGCCCGATCGACAGACCCGAGGTCGGGTCGAAGAAGTGCAGGTTGTGCGCGTCGAGGACCAGGTCGATGGTCTGGCCGGGGCGCACGTGGCTGCGGGCGTTGACGCGGGCGGTCCACAGGGACTTGTCGCCCGACAGCGGCAGCGCGGCCTCCTCGTCGTCACCGGTGTCGGCGGCGGCGACGGTGTCCTTGTGCTCGACCGGCGGGGCGTCGATCAGGAACAGGACGTTGATCTCGGAGCCCAGCTCCTCGGTGACCTCCGCCTTGACGGGGAGCGTGGCCCAGCCGTTGGCGTGGTTGCCGGCCGAGCTGGCGTCCTCGAAGTCGGAGGGGCGGATGCCGAGGATGACCTTCTTGCCGACGTACTGGTCGAGGCCCGGCTTGTCGGTGAAGGTCGACTCGGGGATCGTCAGCTTGATGTCGGCGAAGGTCACGGCCGAGCCGTCGTCGCCGCGGACCAGTTCGGCGGTGGCGAAGTTCATCGAGGGCGAGCCCATGAAGCCGGCGACGAACAGGTTGACCGGCTTGTCGAACAGGTTCTGCGGGGTGTCGACCTGCTGCAGGAGGCCGTCGCGCAGGACGCAGACGCGGTCGCCGAGGGTCATGGCCTCGACCTGGTCGTGGGTGACGTACACGGTGGTGACGCCGAGGCGCTCGTGCATCTGGTTGAGCGAGGCGCGCATGGAGACGCGGAGCTTGGCGTCCAGGTTGGACAGCGGCTCGTCCATGAGGAAGGCCTGCGGCTCACGGACGATGGCGCGGCCCATGGCGACACGCTGGCGCTGACCACCGGAGAGGGCGGCCGGCTTGCGCTTGAGGTAGGTCTCCAGGCCGAGCATCTTGGCGGCGTCGTTGACGCGCTTCTGAATCTCCGGCTTGGGCATCTTGCGAAGCTTGAGGCCGAACGCCAGGTTCTCCTCCACCGTCATGTGGGGGTAGAGCGCGTAGTTCTGGAAGACCATCGCGATGTCGCGGTCCTTGGGCGGGAGATGGTTGACGACCTTCTCGCCGATGGAGATCTCTCCGCCGCTGATGTCCTCCAGGCCGGCGATCATCCGGAGCGCGGTCGACTTACCGCAACCGGAGGGACCGACCAGCACCATGAACTCGCCATCCTTGATCTCAAGGTTGAGCCCGTCCACGGCCTTTACGCCACCGGCGTAGATCTTGTCGACGTTCGTCAGAACGATGGATGCCATGACATTCCTTCGCGCTCCAGGGCTGTGGCCCGGATGTTGTTGCCGAGTCCCCACCAAAGTGGATACGTTTTCAAGCATCTCACCCGAAACGGACATCGGTGTCAAGGGTTACAGCGTGACCAGCCGTTGTCGGCCCCGCCGTCTTCCCGTTTCCGCGGAACCATGATGGAATCGTTTCCATGGAGAGGCGGGCGACGATCAAGGATGTGGCCGAGGCGGCCGGCGTGGGCGTCGCGACCGTGTCCCGGGTGTTGTCCGGCGGCTCGGCCAGCCCGCAGACCAGAGAGCGCGTCCTGGCCGCCGCCGCCCAGCTCGACTACCGCCCCAGCGCACTGGGCCGCAACCTGCGCCAGCGCCGCACCGGCGGCATGGGCCTGCTCGTCCCCGACCTGACCGACACCTTCCACGCCCAGCTCGCCGAGGGCGTGCTCGCGTACGCCCGCTCGGCGGGCGAGCACGTCGTGCTCGGCTCCACCGCCGGCGACCCGGAGCAGGAGTCCGAGCTGATCGGCATGCTGCTGGAGCAGAGCGTCGACCGGCTCATCGCCGTGCCGTCGGGCGATGAGGAGACCTGGGCCCCGGCCATCCGCGCCGGCATGACCGTGGTCTTCGCCGACCGCCTCCCCGCCCGTCCCTCCTCCGACGACGACCCCTCCACGACGGCGGTCAACGACCTCATGCTCCTCGACGGCCTCTCCTCCGCCGTCCGGCCCCGTCCCCTGGACGTGCCGTCGGTGCTGGCCGACGACCGGGCCGGCATCCGTACGGCGGTCCGCTACCTGCGCGGCCTCGGCCACAAGCGCATCGCCTTCCTCGGCGGCCCCGGCCACGACCGCCGGGTGACGGCCTTCAGGGAGGCGGTGGGGGCGCCGGTGGACGAGGAACTGGTCGTCTTCGGCACCGGCAGCCGCGACTCGGCCTACGCGGCCGCCTCCGGCCTCTTCCAGAGCCGCCCCGACCTGTCGGCCGTGGTGGCCGGGGGGAACGTGCTCGGGGAGGCGGCGGTGCTGGCCGCCCGCGAGCTCGACCTCCGGGTGCCGAGAGACGTGTCCCTGGTGATGTACGACGACGTCCCCTGGGCCGAGCTCTGCTCCCCGCCCCTGACGGTCATCGCCCAGCCCGGCCGCGACATGGGCTACCGCGCCGCCGAGCTCGTCCTGCGCTCAGGCGGCCGCAGACCCCGCGGGGTGGTCCTGCCCACCGAGCTCATCATCCGCGGCAGCTGCGGCCCGCACCGCTGAGCCGGGACGCGGTCTCAGCCGGTGTAGCGGCGGGGCAGGATCATGACCGGGTTGTCGTCGAGGATCACCTCCGGCGGGCCGAACCGGGCGGCGGCCTCCCTGATCTCCGGCTCGTCCAGCATCAGCAGCCGCCCCTGCTCGACGAACACCTGCCCGTCCACCACCACGGTCGGCCGGTCCACCTGGCAGTCGCAGTGGGCGAAGCCGGGCCCCGTGGTGACCGGCGCCCCGTCGGTCAGGCCGTCGAGGCCGCAGTAGAAGGCCCCGGCGTGCTTCTCCCGCTCGAACTGCGTGCCGCCCGCCAGGCGCACCTTCGGGTTCAGGCCGAACAGGGCGTGCCGCATGTAGAAGCCGTCGGGGGCGTAGCGGCGTAGCTGCCGGGCGGCGGCCCCGCCCTCGATCTTGCGGACCACGTTGCCTTCCAGCGTGATGCGCAGCGGCTCCTCCGGCACGCCGGTGACCGTGCTGTCCTCCACGACGAGAACACCCTCGGTGCCGGTCGGCCAGAAGTTCGCGCCGCCGTACGGGAACGGCCGCCAGTCGCCGGGCCGCAGCGCGCCGCCGGGGTCGGTCTCGAAGGTCAGCCCCGAGAACGTCAGGTCGGTGCCGCGCGCGGAGGTCACCCTGATCGAGGTGGCCGTCGAGAGCTGCCGCAGCGCTCGCCGCAGCAGCGCGTAGAAGACCTCGGGGGGCAGCCGGGCGCCGGTCAGCAGCGCGCCCGCCGTGGCGGTCATGTGCAGGGACAGGAAGCGGGCGGAACGGGAGCTGATCTGGTCGAAGAACAGCGGCGCCGTGTGCACCTCGCCCCACCAGGTGCCGCTGATCACGACGTCGGCCTGCTGGAAGGCGGCCGCCTCGATCGGCAGCTCCGCCTGCCTGTCCCACCCCCCGGCGCTGAACGGCGGCACCGACAGGATGCGCACCTCCGCGTCACGCAGCGCCGCCGCCGCCGCGATGGCCTGCACGACGACGGGATCGACGGTGTGCTCCATGAGCAGCAGGACGCGTTCGCCGGCCGCCAGCCCTGCGTAGTCGCACAGATTGCGCGCGCCGGGCATCAGCTCGACGATCGAGTACGGGGCCACGGCCGGCTCGGCGACGTAGCTGAAGGGCGATCCCGCGTACGGGCTGGTCGTCATGGCGCGCTCCCTGGGTTCCACTGCTGCCTACGCTTCGCGCTGGTAGCACTACCCGGTGTAGCCGCCCTCTGACCCGCCCGGTGTCAGAGGAGCTTCTCGATCGCCGAGGTGACCGCGGGGTCCTCAGGGGTGGTGCGGGGGCGGAAGCGGGACACGACCCGGCCCTCCTCGTCCACCAGGAACTTCTCGAAGTTCCACTGCACGTCGCCCGCCTCCCCCTGCTCGTCGGGGGCCTGGGTCAGCTCGGTGTAGAGCGGGTGCCGGGCGGGGCCGTTGACGTCGGCCTTCTCCAGGAGCGGAAAGTCCATCCGTACGTGGCGACGCAGAACTGCTGGATCTCCTCGGCCGTGCCGGGCTCCTGGCCGGCGAACTGGTTGCAGGGCATGCCGATCACCGTGAAGCCGCGCGGGCCGTACAGCCGCTGGAGCTCGACGAGGCCGCCGTACTGCGGAGTCAGGCCGCATCGGGAGGCCACGTTGACGATGAGGGCGGGCTTGCCGGCCGCCAGCTCCCCCAATGTGGTGGGGGCGTCCGTGAGGGTGCGAAGCGGGATGTCGCTGAGGCTCATGGTTCGACCCTACAGAACGAGTCAGGACCGGATTGTGACGCAGTCCTCATTTTCCCGGCAAACCCCCAGAAAAAGGTATATATCGAGATCTTTACTGACGATCTACCTTTTCATGGTCAATTCGCTGTAAAGGGAACCCATCGGGCACTGTGGCGCGGTCCACGAACCCCCTCGAAAGGGAACCCGCATGCCCATGCTCCGCCGTACCGGCGTCCTGGTCCTGACCGCCACCCTGGTGGCGGCAGGCGGCGCCTCGGCCGCACAGGCGCAGAGCTCCCAGGCAAGCAGCAGTAACAAGTCCATCGCCCGGCCCATGGTGGCCGATCGAGGCTGGAGCCAGGCCCAGTTCGCGTGCCTGGTACTGCTCTGGCACAGAGAGAGCGGCTGGAACCACCGCGCAGGCAATCGCTCCGGCGCCTACGGCATCCCGCAGGCGCTTCCCGGCCACAAGATGGCCTCCTCAGGCGGCGACTGGCGCACCAACCCCCGCACGCAGATCAAGTGGGGCCTCGGCTACATCAAGCAGCGCTACGGCTCCCCGTGTCGCGCCTGGGGGCACTTCCAATCCCACAGTTGGTACTGAGCCAAACCCCAGGCTTACGCGCTGTTTCCGGCAAGGGCCGCCCAACCAGGCGGCGGATCGGGCAATCCCGCTCCAGCGAGCCGACCTTTTATCCGCAACGATCACACAAACACCTGTCCTGCGCGTGTCCCGGTGTATGACCCGCGGTGACCGCGCGTAATAGGAATCGTGCTAGAGGACACGTCGCGGCGCCCTCCGGGCCGCCCAGCACGACCGGGCGGACACAGAGATCCCGGAGGGCCGCGCGGACCCTCCACGTCCGAGCCACGGACGCGGACCGGCAGGGCGCCGGCTGAGTGCGCCCGTCCGCACGCGACCCGATAGCAAGGATCGATTTGGACAGCAAACGCGCGCTCAGCGGCACTCTCATCACTGTCACCGCGGCACTCGCCACGATCACGCCGGCTCTGGCCGAGTCGGCGCCTTCGGTCAAGACCAGGGTCTGGACCACGTCAGCGCAACCGAAGATGTCGGCCATGCGGCCGGCCAACAAGAACAAGAAGATCGCCCTGGGCCAGGTCGTCCAGCGCTCCTGGAACTACCAGGAGTTCCGCTGTCTGGACAACCTGTGGACCCGGGAGAGCAACTGGAACCATCGCGCGCTCAACCACTCGTCGGGCGCGTACGGCATCCCGCAGGCCCTGCCCGCCGGCAAGATGAGCGGCGCGGGGCGCGACTGGAAATCCAACCCCGAGACACAGATCCGCTGGGGTCTCGCCTACATCAAGGGGAGGTACAGCAGACCTTGCGGCGCCTGGGCGCACTGGAGATCGCACAACTGGTACTAGCACGCTCCGGAGGGCATCCGGGGAAGCTCACCGGATGCCCTCCTCGCGTCTAACCCACCCTCTGGATCAGCCGTTTTCGGCACACTGGTAAGGCGACGATCTACAGGAGCCCTGCCTTGCGCCAGATTCTGACCTACCGCGACGCCGTGGCACTGCTCGGCGGGCCGAGCACGATCACGAACGTCCTGGACAAGGCGTCGTCCGTGGCGCTGTTCGGGCTCGGCGCGATCGACCTGTTCGACGCGCGCGCGGAGGCGGTGCGGCTGGGCGACGCGTTCATCCGCGGGCTGCGCGACAAGGTCAAGGGCCTGAGCCGGTACGACGCCACGCGACGCCTGGCGGCGGCGCACGCGGTCATCGTGATCACGGCCTACCTGGAGGCGCTCGGCGAGGTGGATGTGCTGCGCGAGCTCACCCCGGAGGACCAGCGCAGGCTCATCGGCGACGACACCATGGGCCATTTGATCGACCTCCATCTGCCGCGGCCCACCCCTGCCCTCCCGTACGAACACGTGCTGGACGAGCTCGACATCCTCTACGGCGTCTGCACCGACACGCTGCTCGGCTTCCTGCCCGGGCTCGCCCGCTGGGACAGCTGGGACGAGACCACGCGCGCCAGGCTGCCCCGCGACATCCGGCCCAGGGCGCTGCGCCGCTACGAGGAGTTGTTCCGGCGCCTCGTCGCCGAGTTCCCCGAGGTGGCATGCTGGTGCGACCGCCTCGATCACCAGGCCACCAGGACCGAGGTCAGAAAGCTGGCCTGGGGCCTGGCGGGCATCCAGGAGCAACTCGCCGGGATTCCCGCCACCCGAAGCCCGTCCGACCGGCTGGCGGCGCTGATCCACTCGAACCGGGCCTCGCTCGGCCGCCCGATCGTGTCCTCGGCGCGCACACCGAGCGGGATGACGATCCCCGTGCTGGATCAGGGCTACGTCAATCCGGGCTACCGCCTGCTGGCGCCCGCCTGGCACCACCTGGTCTCCTCGGAGGAGACGTGGGCGAAGTTCCCCCGCCGGCGTGACCTCGACGCCTTCCTGTCAGGGCATCTCACGCTGCCGCAGGCCACCGAGGCGCCGCTCCTGGTGCTCGGCCAGCCGGGCGCGGGCAAGTCCGTGCTGACCCGCATGCTGGCGGCCCGTCTGCCCGCCACCGAGTTCCTCCCGCTCAGGGTCGAGTTGCGCGGCGTCCCCGCGGACGGCGACGTGCTGGCGCAGGTCGAGCACGGCATCAGGGCCGCGCTGGACGAGCCGATGTCCTGGCCCGACTTCGTGCACGCGGCCGAGGGCGCGCTGCCGGTCGTCATGCTCGACGGCTTCGACGAACTGCTGCAGGCGACCGGGGTGAACCAGACGGACTACATCGAGAAGGTCGCCCTGTTCCAGCGCGCCCAGGCGGAGAAGGGCAGGGCGCTGGCGGTCATCGTCACCTCCCGGACCGCGGTCGCCGACCGGGCGCGGCTGCCCGAGGACTCCTACGTCATCCGCCTGGAGCCGTTCGACGACGACCAGGTCCATCAGTGGATCGCCGCCTGGAATCACGACAACCACCGATATTTCCAGGAACGCGGCCTCCAGACGCTACCGGTGGACAAGGTCCTGACCGTGCCGAAGCTCGCCGAGCAGCCGCTGCTCCTGCTGATGCTCGCCCTGTACGACGCCGACGCCAACGCCCTGCGGAACATGCGCGAGGACCTCCACGAGTCGGAGCTCTATGAGCGGCTGCTGTGCCGCTTCGCCGCCCGCGAGATCGCGAAGACCCGCGACGACCTCACGGAGGAGGAGATGTCGCGGGCCGTGGAGGACGAGCTGCTGCGCCTGTCGATCACGGCGTTCGCGATGTTCAACCGCGGACTGCAGTGGATCGCCGAGACCGACCTGGACGCCGACCTGCGAGCCCTGCTCCCCCACGAAATCCAGCGACCCCGGAGCTTCCGGCGTCCCCTGAGCCGGGCGGAAGGCGTCATCGGCAGCTTCTTCTTCGTCCACACCACCCAGGCCCTGCGCGAGTCGGAGAAGCTCAAGACCTACGAGTTCCTGCACGCCACGTTCGGCGAGTACCTGGTGGCCCGGCTGATCATCAGGGAACTGGCCGACCTGGCGGAGGATCTGGCGATCGCCGAGTCCCGCCGCCGCTTCGACCGGCGGCCGGATGACGCCTACCTGCACGCGCTGCTGTCGTACGCGGCCCTCGTCGTCCGCGCCCCCACCGTGGACTTCCTCAGGTACGGCCTCACCCGCGCCATCCCGGCCGACCGGCGCGCGCCGCTCACCCGGCACCTGTGCGAGCTCTTCTCGGGGTCGCTCATGGCCAGGCCCGGATCCCCCTACGACGAGACCTACCGGCCGGTGCGGGCCGAGGTGACGGCCCGGTGCGCCGCCTACAGCGTCAACCTGATGCTGCTGGCCGTGCTGTCGTCGGACGAGCCGCTCGAAGGCATGGACCTCTTCGGGACCGGCAAGCCGGAGGCCGCGAACGAGCTGTGGCGCAGGATCGCCCGGCTGTGGCACTCCCAGCTCACCCGGGCCGAGTGGGAGTCGCTCACCCGCACGATCCGGGTCCGCCACTCCGTTCGCGACGAGAGCAGGACGATGGAGGTGGCGTTCGACCGCGACCCGACCATCGACCTCCACGACCTGGTCTTCTTCACCTGGCCGGACCGCTCCCGGGACCTCGGCTACGGGCTGACGTCGAACGACTCGATCTGGATGCGTGAGATCGCCTTTCGCGACGACACCACGCTCGGCCATCTCTTCGCCGACCTGGTCCCCTACGCGGTGGAGATCGGCCCGAGCCTGGAGGCCCACCCGGACACGCACGTCGCGGATCTGCTGGCGCTCCTGCTCAGCCACGGGCCCGACGTCCGCAGGTACTTCCGGGCCCTGGCCGACGGGCCGAACTGGAACTATGTCGACCGGGTGCTACGGCAACTGGAGGTGGACGCCCGCGAACTGCCGGGCAACGAGGTGATCAGCCTGCTTCATCTGGCCTGCCTGCGGTGGACCGGCCCCGATCGTCTGGAGCGCATCCTGCGGGTCCTGGAGGACCGTGGAGATGTCCGCGTGCCCCCGGAGCTGACCGAGCTAGTCGCGCGGAAGGCGAAGGAGCAGGCAGGTCTCCGGCCCATCGGCGATCATGAGCTCTCCTCCGTGCGCCCTGGCGATGTCGCGGGCGATGGGCAGCCCTAGCCCGCTCCCCCCGGTGTCCCTGGACCGGGTGCGATCGAGCCGCGTGAACCGCTCGAACACCCGCTCCCGCATCTCCTCGGGAATCCCCGGCCCGTCGTCCACCACCTTCAGCACCGCCTCGTTCCCCTGCCTCCGCACGGAGACGCGGATCAGGCGATCCCCGTACCGGTCGGCGTTGGACAGCAGGTTCGTGAACACCCGGGCCAGCCGCAGCCGGTTCCCCCGCACGACCACCCCGGGCTCGAGGTCCAAGGTGACCGGCAGCCGCCCCGGCCGCCGCGACACCTCCTCCTCGACCAGCAGCCCCAGGTCGGTCCGCTCGTGCTCGACCGACGCCACGGCATCCAGCCGGGCCATCAGCAGCAGGTCCTGCACGATGTCGGACAGCCGGCGCGCATCGTCGATCGCCGCCCGCCAGTCCGCCTCGGTCCGCTCGTCGAGCCCCGCCTCCAGCCGCACCATCAGAGCCGTGATCGGCGTACGCAGCTCATGGGAGGCGTCGGAGACGAACCGCCGGTGCCGGTCGACGGCGTCCTCCAGCCGGCTCAGCGTGTCGTTGACGGTGGCGGCCAGTTCGGCCACCTCGTCCCGGCTGGGAGGCACCTCGACGCGCCGGCTGAGGTCCTCGGCGCTGATGCGCTCCAGCCCGCGCCGGATGGCTTCCACGGGGGCCAGCACGCGGCCGACCCCGTACCAGGTGGCCCAGGCCATCAGCGCGAGCAGCCCGGCGGAGGAGCCGAACAGGAGCACGGGCAGGAAGGACGACCTCAGCAGGAACGGCTCGCGCATGGCCGCGTAGGCCACGACCGGGCCGTAGACGGTGGAGCGGTTGCTGATCCCCACCACGATCACGCAGCCGTCGGGGAAGCACACCCGGTCCTCGACCTGCGAGTCGCCGCCGGTGGGCCGGGCGGGGGTGAGCGGCGGACGGCCGGCGAGCCCGGCGTTCGCGGCCACCACCCGGCCGCCGGCGTCCACGATCTGCAGGAGCTGCACGCCCTTCTGCGGCTGGATCGGCGCGCTGAAACGGTGCTTGTCGACGATCGTGTTGAGGTGCCTGCTGGCGCTCGCCGCCTGCCGGATGAGACTGGCCCTGGCCCACACCGGGTACGTAAGCGAGATCACCATCGCCCCGGCCAGAAGCAGGACGCCGAACGACAACACCGTCGCGATCGTCATCCGAGCTCTGATGGAGTGCCCGCGCACCATGTGTACGACTGTGTCACGTAGCGTACAAACCGCAGGTCAAACCGCCGTCAGTGGGAGAAACGGCGATGTAGCTCGCGTACCTCGTCCGCCAGTTCTGGCACCGGGCCCTCGACGATCACGCCGGGGGCGACGTCGTTGACCGGCAGCGTGCGCACGGGCGGCGCGGGCACGCCCCACTCGGCCAGCCAGGCGGCGAGCTGGGCCGACGAGGCGACGTACACGATGCGCCCCAGACCCACCCAGGCGTGCGCGGCGGCGCACATCGGGCAATGCTCGCCGGAGGTGTAGACGGTGGCCGCGGCCCGCTCCTCCGGCGTCAGGTGCTCGGCCGACCAGCGGGCGAGCGCGAACTCCGGATGCTGGGTGCGATCTCCCGAGGCCACGTGGTTGTGATCCTCGGCCAGGACCGCGCCGTCGCCGGAGACCAGCACCGAGCCGAACGGCTCGTCGCCTGCCTCCAGGGCCCGCGAGGCGAGTTCCACGCAGCGCCGCAGGTGCGGCAGCTCCGATGGGTCGATCATGATTCCCCCTTACTGACGAGTGTGAGCCGGGTGATCACGGCGAGCGTGCCGGGCAGGAGGAGCGCGGCGCCCGCGCCCTGCACGACGCGGGCGGCCACCAGCGGCCAGATCCCGGGGGCGAGGGCGCAGGCGGCGGAGGCGAGGCCGAAGACGGCGAAGCCGATCGTGACCAGGCGCCGGTGCCCGTAGCGGTCACCGAGGGTGCCGCCGGCCAGCAGCAGTGCACGATCGTTCACGTTTCCCCACGTCACGTACAGAAAACCCTCCATGGGGCCACAGAAAATCGGTTGATCCGACGTATTAGCCTAGATGGGATGCCTCCCGATACGCACGAACCTCGCCGTCCCCTGCTGTCTTCCAACTCCCTCTGGCGGATGAAGTCCTATCTCCGCCCCTACGTCGTCAGATTAGTCTTCATCTGGCTGGCCGCGCTGATCGGCATCGCCGCCGCCATCTCACTCCCGCTGATCAGCGAGAAGGTCATCGACGGCCCTGTGGCTCACGGAGACTCCTCCGGGCTGCTCCCGCTCGGCCTGCTCGCGATCGGCGTCGGCGTCGTCGAGGCCCTGTTGATCTTTCTGCGCCGGTGGGCGCAGGTCAAACCGGTGCTCGGCCTGGAGACCAGACTCCGCGACGAGCTCTACGAGCACCTGCAGCGCCTGCCCATGGGCTTCCACGGTGACTGGCAGTCCGGGCAGCTGTTGTCCAGGGCCACGACCGACCTGTCGACCATCCGCCGCTTCCTCGGCTTCGGCATGCTCTTCCTGGTCATGAACATCCTGCAGCTCATCACGGTCACCGTGCTGCTGACGAACAAGTACTGGCCGCTCGGGCTGCTGGTGCTGGCCTCCGCCGTGCCGATCGTGTGGACCTCGCTGCGCTTCGAGAAGCGCTACATCAAGATCTCCCGCCAGGTCCAGGACGAGCAGGGCGACCTCGCCACGCTCGTCGAGGAGTCCGCGATCGGCATCCGCACGATCAAGGCGTTCGGCCGCCGCCACCACGTCTACGACCGCTTCGACGACGCCGCGCTCAAGGTGTACGGCACGTCGATGAACAAGGTGCGCCTGTCGGCCAGGTTCTTCTCCTTCCTGGAGATCATCCCCAACATCACGCTGGCCCTGGTGCTGCTGCTCGGCGCGCTGGCCGTCGGCTCCGGCGGGCTCACCCTGGGCGCGCTCGTCGCCTTCACCACACTGATGTTGCAGCTCGTCTGGCCCATCGCGAGCCTCGGCTACATCCTGGCCATGGCTCAGGAGGCCATGACCTCCGCCGACCGCCTCATGGAGGTCATGGACACCGTCCCGGCCATCGAGGGCGGCGCCGGCACCATCGACCAGCCCCGCGGCCATCTGCGCTTCGAGGGCGTCGGCTTCCGCTTCACCGACTCCGAGGAGCCGGTGCTGCACGACGTCTGGCTGGACGTGAGCCCTGGCGAGACGGTCGCCATCGTGGGCGCGACCGGCGCGGGCAAGACCACCATGACCGCGCTGGTGCCCCGCCTGATCGACCCCACCTCCGGCCGGGTCACGATCGACGGGCACGACGTGCGCGACCTCGACCTGAAGACACTGCGCTCGGTGGTGGCGACGGCGTTCGAGGAGCCCACGCTGTTCTCGATGAGCGTGCGCGAGAACCTCACGCTCGGCCGGCTCGACGCCACCGAGGAGGAGCTGGCCGAGGCCGTCCAGACCGCGCAGGCCATGTTCGTCTACGACCTGCCCTGGGGCCTCGACACCCGCATCGGCGAGCAGGGGTTGTCCCTGTCCGGCGGGCAGCGGCAGCGGCTCGCCCTGGCCAGGGCCGTGCTGAGCACGCCCCGCATCCTGGTGCTCGACGACACGCTGTCCGCGCTCGACGTCGAGACCGAGGCCCTGGTGGAGGAGGCGCTGCGGCACGTGCTGCGCGAGGCGACCGGCATCGTGGTCGCCCACCGCGCCTCCACGGTGCTGCTGGCCGACAAGGTCGCGCTGCTACGCGGCGGCACGATCACGCACGTCGGGCTGCACCACGAACTGCTGGCGCAGGTTCCCGAATACCGGGAACTGCTGGCCCAGGACGCCGACTTCGACGACGCTTCAGAAGGGGCTCTGCGATGACGATGACGGCTCCGGAGAAGCAGACGGCCGCTTCGTCCTGGCGCGGCGTCGCCTCCGAGGACCAGGACGAGCTGACGGAGAAGGTGTCCGTGCTGCTGCGGGCGCGCTCGCGGCGGCTGCTCGGCGACCTGCTCAAGCCGTACCGGAAGAAGATCGCGCTGCTCGTCTCGATCATCGTGGTCTCCAACGCGGCCGGCCTGTCGATCCCCTTCCTGGTCTCGGTGGGCATCGACGAGGGCATCCCGCCGATCATGCGCGGCACCGGGGCGACCGTCCTGCTGACCGTGGTCGGGGTGATCCTGGCCGCGGCGATCACGCAGGCGCTGACTCGGCAGGCGTTCCTGCGGCTGTCGGGGACGATCGGCCAGAGCATCCTGCTGGAGCTGCGCAGGCGGGTGTTCGACCACTTCCAGCGGCTGTCGCTGAGCTTCCACGAGAAGTACACCTCGGGCCGCGTCATCTCGCGGCTGACCTCCGACATCGAGGCCATCGCCGAGCTGCTGCAGTCGGGGTTCGACGCGCTGGTCAAGGCCGTGCTGACCATGGTGGGCACGGCGGTGCTGCTGCTGGTGCTGGATGTGCACCTCGGCCTGCTGGCGCTGGTGCCGCTGCCGTTGCTGCTGCTGTTCACCACGTGGTTCCGGCGGCAGTCGGCGATCGTCTACCGCCGTACACGGGAGACGGTCGCCCTGGTCATCGTGCACTTCGTGGAGTCGATGACCGGCATCCGCGCGGTGCAGGCCTTCCGCAGGGAGCCGCGCAACCAGGAGATCTTCCAGCAGCTCAACGACGACTACCGGGGTGCGAACGCGCGCAGCATGCAGCTCGGCGCGACGTTCATGACCGGCATCAAGCTGATCGGCAACATGACGATCGGCGGGGTGCTCATGTACGGCGGCTGGCTGGCCCTCCAGGGAGAGGTCAAGGTCGGTGTGCTGGCCGCGTTCCTGCTGTACCTGCGCCAGTTCTACGAGCCGATGCAGGAGGTCAGCCAGTTCTACAACACGCTGCAGTCGGCCGGCGCGGCGCTGGAGAAGTTGTCCGGCGTGCTCGACGAGGAGCCCGGCGTGCCCGAGCCGCGCGAGCCGGAGGCGCTGCCCCAGGGCAGGGCGCGCGGCAAGGTGCGTTTCGAGGACGTCAGGTTCGCCTACGTCGAGGAGATGCCGATCCTGCCCGACCTCGACCTGACGATCCCGGCCGGGCAGAGCGTGGCGCTGGTCGGCGCGACGGGCGCGGGCAAGACGACACTGGCCAAGCTGATCTCCCGCTTCTACGACCCGACCGGCGGGCGCGTGCTGCTCGACGGCGTCGACCTGCGTACGCTCGACGAGCCCACGCTGCGGCAGGCCGTGGTCATGGTGACGCAGGAGAACTTCCTGTTCAGCGGCACTGTCTCGGACAACATCCGGTTCGGCAGGCCCGATGCCACCGACCGCCAGATCCGCGAGGCGGCCAAGGCCATCGGGGCTCACGAGTTCATCTCGGGCCTGCCCGACGGCTACGAGACCGAGGTGGGCAAGCGCGGCGGCCGGATGTCGGCGGGGCAGCGGCAGCTCGTCGCGTTCGCCCGGGCATTCCTCGCCGACCCGGCCGTGCTGATCCTCGACGAGGCCACCTCCAGCCTCGACGTGCCCAGTGAGCGGCTGGTGCAGCGCGCTCTGCGCACGATCCTGGCCGACCGGACGGCGCTGATCATCGCGCACCGGCTGTCCACCGTGGAGATCGCCGACAGGGTGCTGGTGATGGAGCGCGGCCGGATCGTCGAGGACGGGCCGCCGGACCAGCTCATCGCCGCCTCGGGCCGCTTCGCGGGGCTGCACCAGGCGTGGCTGGACAGCCTGAGCTAGCTCGTACGAGTCCCTATGGCTGCGGGCGGGTCACGGCCACGAGACTCGCGTACAGCTCGTAGCCGACGAAGAGGGCCAGCGGCACGCCCAGCGCGACCAGCAGCCGGCCGGGCAGGTGCGCCCGCTCACGGGCGGGCGCCCTGCTCGGCGCGGGTGCCGGCACGAGCACCGGTTCCGGCGCGGGCTCGATCTCGGGCTCGGGGCCGGGCAGCAGCTCGGGGTGGCGGGTCAGGTACCCGGAGGGGAACCAGGTCACGTGGTACGCCCCACAGCCCGGGCAACTGATGCCCGACCAGGGCGGCGGCACGCGCACCCCCGAACTGAGCCAGATCTCGACCCCGTTGCCGTAGGCGTCGGAGAGGTGTCTGACGACGAACTCCTCTTCCCAGACGTGCAGGCAACGAAGGCATTGGAAAGGCCATGTCTCACAGGTGTCGAATCCGTCTGGCACTGGGACCCCCCGGCTGCTGATCGCCGTGTCGTCCCGAGTGTCCGCCTGAGTCCGTTCTTCCTACAAGATGGACCTTCTGACACTGACCGCTACTGAATGCTTACCGACTGTCAGGTTAGAGAGTCAGTAAAGCGGTTTGCGTACCGGACTGAGCAGCGGCGTCGCATCCGGAGCGACGGGCTGGGCCGGCGGGATCAGCTCCGGATGGCGTGCCAGGTAGCCGTCCGGGAACGTGGTGGCCTGCTGAGAGCCGCAGTGCGGGCAGATGGCGCCCGGCGACGGCGGCGGGACGGGCAGCCCGGCGCGCAGCCAGATCTCACCCGCGTTACCGTGCGCGTCCTCGATGTGCCTGACGACGTACTCCTCCTCCCAGACATGCCAGCAACCCCGGCACTCGAAAGGCACTTTCCTGTGTTCTTCCTCCAATGAGGTCACCCCCCCTGTTTCGAGTCTCCGCCTTCTGCTCAGATTCCCGCAACCGGGGTCATCGAACGGTGAACACAAAGGTCAGAGCGCCGGCGACCACACTCAGCGTGCCCAGCCAGGCGAAAACGGCGTCCAGCCCGTCATCCAGGGGCCGGCCGGCGTGCAGCGCCGCCTGCACCCGCCGGAAGCGCACCCTCGTCCTGATCAGCAACACTCCGCCGCAGAGCGCGGACACCGCGAACCCGGCGATCGCGAGCGCGGGCAGACCGTGCCGGAAGGACACCCCGGCCGCGCCGAGCCCGCCGGTGGACAGCGCCACGGCCATGCGCACCCAGGCCAGCCGCGTGCGCTCGCTCTGCAGCCCCCGGTCCCAGATCTCCTCTCCGCCCTTCACCTTCCCGCCGACAGGATGATCAGGACGAGGGCGACCACGGCCACGGCCGCGACGCCGTAGCCGAAGACGGCCGCGAGCGCGGGCGGCGGGAGCGGCGCCTGCTGACGCAGCGCGCGCTGGATGTTGCGCCAGCGCGGGTAGGCCATGCCCGCCGCCAGCGCGGAGAGGACGACGAGCGCGACGGCCAGTGCCGTGCGGATCCACGGCACGAACACGTCGGCCGGCACCGCCGCGATCGCCACCCCGCCCGCGCTGAGCGCCAGGGCCGTGCTCAACCAGGTGAGGAAGGTACGTTCGTTGGCCAAGGTGAAGCGCGGGTCGGGTTCCATGGACAAAACGCTAATTCGTACCCATTTCCCCTAGAGAAGCCGGGATATCCCTAGCCGCTACACGCCTTGGCGACCTTTTCCACGTAGGCGGCCCCGTCGGCGGTGACCTTCTGCGCCGCGTCGACGGCGTCGTTGACGTTGGTGACCGAGATGCCGCTCAGCGTGGTGGCCAGATCGTCGGAGGCCTCCTTGATGGTGGTGTTGGCCGCCTTGTCCGCCACGCCGTTGAGCTTGGCCGCGGCGTCGTCCAGCGCCTTGTCCATGGCCTGGGGGTCGTTGGTGAGCTTGCTGACCTCGGCGCCGAGCTCGGCGACGATCTTCGGGGCCTCCAGGCACGCCTGGGCCTTGTCAATGGTGCCATTGACCTCGCTGCAACCGGCGGCGAGGACACACGAGGCGAAGAGGGCCAGGGGCACGAACCGTCTCTTGGAGTGAGGCATGACCCGACCCTACCCAAGGGTTCCGCCACGTGCCGTGATCGAACGGCCGCGCCTTGGCAAGACGACGACCCGGCTCAGCCGAGCGACCGCAGCCAGTCCGTCAACAGCCGGTTGACCTCGTCCGCGCGTTCCTGCTGGATCCAGTGTCCGCAATCGTCAAGGATGTGGGCGGCCGTCAGGTTGGGCAGCGTCCGGGGGAACGCCTCGATGGCGCCGGCCATCCAGGTCGTGCTCGGGTCGAGCGACCCGCCCGCGAACAGGGCGGGCTGCGTGATCGTCGCGCCGTCCCAGGCGGCGAGGTCCTCCCAGTCGCGGTCCACGTTGCGGTAGCGGTTGAGCGCGCCCGTCAGACCGGTCCGCTCGAACTCGCCCGCGTACACCTCCAGGTCGGCCTCGGTGAGCCAGGACGGCAGGACGCCCTTGGGGAAACGGTCGCGCAGCCTGCCGCCCCTGGGCACGAAGGAGACGCTCTCCCCCGCGCTCTCCCCCATCGTGTCGGCCGACAGGGAGGCGTAGAAACCGGCCAGCCAGCCGCGTACGTCGGGCTCGATCTCGGCCTCCGCGCGGCCGGGAGCCTGGAAGTAGCTGACGTAGAACTCCTCGTCCCCGCCCATCGCGGCGAAGCCGTCGGTGGGGCGGTGGGGGCCGCGCGGGGCGTACGGGACGCTCAACAGGCCCACCGCCCGGAAGAGGTCGGGCCTGATCAGTGCCGTGGCGGCGGCGATCGGGGAGCCCCAGTCGTGGCCGACCACCACGGCCGTGCTCTCGCCCAGCGCCCGGACGACCGCGACGTTGTCGGCGACGTGGGCCAGCAGGCGGTAGTCCGCCACGCGAGGCGGCCTGGACGAGCGGCCGTAGCCGCGCACGTCGATGGCTGCCGCCCGGAACCCCGCCGCGGCCAGGGCGGGGAGCTGGCGGCGCCAGGAATACCACGATTCCGGGAAGCCGTGCACCAGCAGAACCAGGGGCCCGGCGCCCTGTTCGGCCACGTGGATCCGGCCTCCGGGGACCTCGACCAGGCGATGCGTGATGCGTTCCGACATGGAGGAACTATGCGGCGAGGGCTCACTGGAACGCGAATCGTGTTGCCGTTCCGGCAAACCACATTCCAAAGAAACCCTTGACATCCGTTTTCTCGCGATCGAAGATTCCAAGCATGTCTTTGGGAAGGCGCGTACTCGACGATCCGGCCGCGATGCGGGCGTTCGCCCATCCGGTGCGGCTGGCGTTGCACGAGTTGTTGCTGCGGGCAGGGGCCACGACCGCCGCGGACGCCGCCAGGGAGGTCGGCATCAGCCAGGCGCTGGCCTCCTACCATCTGCGGCAACTGGCCAAGTACGGCTTCGTCGAGCAGGCCGAGGCGCGGGACGAGCGGGAACGGCCGTGGAAGGTGACCGAAGCCCTCCAGGAGTGGGCCGACGAGCCCGGGGCCGACGCCACGGCCGCGCGGGGCCTGCTGGAGCAGGTCATCGCCGAGCGGGCGCTGGCGCAACTCGTCGAATGGCAGCGGCGACGCCAGGACGAGCCCGATCCCTGGCGGGCGCTGGACCCCGTCGGGAACATCTACCTCTACGCCACCCCTGACGAGATCAAGGCCATGAGCGAGGCCATGGCGGCCCTGCTGGAACCGCTGATGGCCCGCGTCTCCGCCCCCGCGACGCGGCCCGCGGACGCGCGCCCGGTGCTGCTGGCGCAGATGCTCATCCCGCTGCCTCCGACGGCCTCCGGTGACTGAGGCGGTGCGGGCCCTGGTCGGGGGGAACCGGGACTTCCGGCGGTTACTGGCGTCCGGGCTGATCTCCCAGACCGGCGACTGGGCGATCGGCACCGGATTGGCCTTCCACGTCTACCAGCTCACCGGCTCCACGCTGTCCACCGCGATCATGCTGCTGGTCTCGCGGCTGCCCGACGTCGTGCTCGGCCCGGTGGCCGGGGTGCTGGCCGACCGCTGGGACCGCCGCCGGTTGCTGGTGGTCACGGATCTGCTGCTCGCGCTCGGGCTGCTGCCCCTGCTGCTGGTACGGGAGCCGGCCCAGGTGTGGATCGTGTACGCGGTCGCCCTGTGGACGGGCGTGCTCAGCACGGTGCTCTTCCCCGCCCAGAAGGCGCTTGTCCCCCAGCTCGTGACGGAGTCCCAGCTCGTACGGGCCAACGCGCTGCACGGTCAGAGCGGCCAGGTCGCCCGGCTGCTGGGGGCCATGGCCGGCGGGGTCGCGGTGGGCGCCGGCGGACTGGCGGCCGTCGTGTGGATCGACGTGGCCAGCTTCCTGGTCTCGGCGCTCCTGCTGGCGAGCCTGCGGACGCCTGCCCGTCAGGTCCCCGTGGCGGCTGCTCCGAGGCGGTGGTTCGCCGGGCTGGGAGGGGCCGGACTGCTGGTGGCGTACATGATGATCACCGGGCTGGGCGAGGGGATCTTCGCGACGCTGGCGGCGCCGTTCGTGGCGGACGTGCTGGGCGGCCGGGGTGAGGCGTACGGGCTGTTCCTGTCGGTGCAGGCCGTCGGCGGGATCGCCGGAGGGCTGGCCGTGGCCGCGTACCCGGGGAACGTTTCGCCGCGGGCGCTGCTGGGATGGGGGACGGTCGTCTTCGGGCTGGTGGATCTGGCGTTGTTCGTGTACCCGCTGGCGTTGCCGGCGCTGTGGCCCGCGCTCGTGCTGATCGCCGTGGCCGGGGTGCCGGCGGCCGCCTCGATGGCGGGGTTCACCACGGTGGCGCAGACCGTCACGGCCGACGACCGCCGGGGCGCGGTGTTCGGGGTGCTCGGGAGCGCTCACGCCGCCACGGCGCTGCTGGGGATGGTGGTGGCGGGGGTGCTCGGCGACCGGGTCGGCGTCGTGCCGACCTTGTGCCTGCATGCCGCCGGGCTCGTGACCGCGGGGCTGCTGGTGCTCGCGCGTACCCGTCGCTGACCTGCGGTCATTCTGAAACCGATATGGAACCTTTCGCGATATCGCTATTAGACATCAGCTGATCACATCTGCTTTGCTCCTGCCCTCTGACGTACCGAGGACAAGGACATGGCATGCGACACCACCGCGCTTGGGCCGGGCTGGCGATCTCCCTTCTGGCGGGGGGCACCCTGACCGCCGCCCCCGCTGAAGCGGCGTTGACGGGCGAGGCTCAGGTCAAGAAGGAGTTGCGCGCTCTGGAGGCGTCCTTCCAGGGGCGCATCGGCGCGTACGCGATCGACACGGGGACCGGCAAGACCGTGGCGTACCGGTCGGGTGAGCGTTTCCCGTTGTTGTCCACGTTCAAGGCGATGGCCTGCGGGGCGGCGTTGCACAAGGCCCGCACCTCCGAGCCCGGCCTGATGGACAAGCTCGTCAAGTGGACGGCCGCCGAGGTCAAGCCGAACTCGCCGACCACCGAGAAGCATGTCAAGGACGGCCTGACGGTCGCCAAGCTGTGCGAGGCGGCCATCACCCAGAGCGACAACACCGCGGGCAACATGGTGCTCAAGCAGATCGGCGGGCCGGCCGGGCTGACCAGGTACTTCCGCTCCCTCAAGGACCCCGTCTCCCGCCTGGACCGCTGGGAGACCGAGCTCAACGACTGGACCGCCAAGGACAGGCGCGACACCACCACGCCCGCCGCCATCGCCCGCGACCTGCGCCTGCTCACCTCCGGCCGCGCGCTCGGCGCCAAGGACCGGGAGCGGCTGAACGGCTGGCTGATCGCCACCACGACCGGTGACGCGCGCATCAGGGCCGGCCTGCCCAAGACGTGGAAGATCGGCGACAAGACCGGCACGAACGGGGACATCGGGGCGGGCAACGACATCGCCATCGCCTGGCCGTCCGGGAAGTCGGGCGCCCCGATCATCCTGGCCGTGTACACCAACCGCACCGGCGCGACGCCCCCCGCGGACGACAAGGTGATCGCCCAGACCGCCACGATCCTGGCGCGCGGGCTCGGCAGGCTCTGATGTCACGTCGGGGGAGGAAGATCGTACGTCTGGCGGGCGCGGGGGCGGCTGCGGGTTTGCTGGTGGCCGCGATCGTGATCCCGGCCGTCGGGGGCGCCGGGGTGGGGTTCATGACCGCGGCCAGTGAGGTGAACCTCAAGCCCGCCGACCTCACCGAGCCGCCGCCGGCCGAGGTCACGATCGTGAGAGACGCGGAAGGCGGCGAGATCGCCCGCTTCTACGAGGAGTACCGCGAGGTCGTGGGCCTCGACGAGATCGCCAAGACGATGCGGACGGCCATCGTGGCGATCGAGGACTTCCGCTTCTACGAGCACGGGGCGATCGACATCGAGGGCACGCTGCGCGCGTTCGCCACGAACCTGCAGTCCGGCCGGGTGGCCCAGGGCGGGTCGAGCATCACGCAGCAGTACGTCAAGCAGGTGCTGCTCAACTCGGCGGGCACGGACGAGGAGCGGCGGGCGGCCCTGGAGGCGAGCTACACGCGCAAGCTCAACGAGTTGCGGTACGCGATGGGGATCGAGGAGAAGTACACCAAGGACCAGATTCTCGAGAAATATCTGAACATCGCCTATTTCGGCGCGAGCGCGTACGGGGTGGAGGCGGCGGCGAAGCGTTTCTTCGGCGTACCGGCGGCCGGCCTGACCCTGGCGCAGGCCGCCACGCTGGCCGGCGCCGTCCAGGACCCGAACGCCACGGACCCCAACCTGGGCCGCGCGCAGCGCGAACGCCTGCTCAAGCGGCGCAACGTCGTCCTGGACCGCATGGCGGAGCTGGGCAAGGTCACCGCGGCTGAGGCCGCGAAGGCGAAGTCCGCCAAGCTCGGCTACAAGGGCACTCAGCTACCGGGCGGCTGCGAATCCAGCAAATATCCGTATTTCTGCTTGTACGTCCGCCACGAGATCCTCAGCAACCCGGACTTCGGCCGCACGGCCAAGGCCAGGCTGGCGATGCTCAACCGCGGCGGCCTGACGATCACGACCACGCTCGACCCGTCCATGCAGGCCGCCGCCGACAAGGCCATCAAGAGGTACGTCAACCCCTCGGACCAGCCGGTCGCCTCCGAGGCCCTGGTCCAGCCGGGCACCGGGGCGATCAAGGCGATGGCCGCCAGCAGACGGTACGGAAGGAACGCGGCCAAGAACGAGATCTCCTACAACGTGGTCGCGGACGGGGCACACGGGGGCGGCGTCGGCTTCCAGCCCGGCTCCACGTTCAAGACGTTCACCCTGATCACGGCGCTGAAGGAGGGCATGAAGCTGGACGACGGCCTCAGCGCCGGCGCCGGCTACCGGGCCCCGTCGTACGCGACGTTCAAGAACTGCCAGGGCGACAACATCGGCGACCCGTCGCACACCGTCACCAACGACGAGGGCTCCCCCGGCTGGAAGACGCTGCGCACCGGCACCTGGGACTCGGTGAACACGTTCTTCATGGAACTGGAGCAGCGGGTCGGCCTCTGCGACACGGTCAAGACGGCCAAGTCGCTGGGCATCCGGCGCGCGGACGGGAACAAGCTGCAGGAGTACGAGACGTTCACGCTCGGCATCAACGAGACGGACCCGATCACGGTGGCCGCCGCCTACGCGGGAATCGCCGCCCACGGCACGTACTGCGCGCCCATGGCCATCACCAAGATCACGGACCGAAGCGGCAAGAGCACCCGCTACCGCCCCAAATGCCGCCAAGCTCTGGAGCCCGCCATCGCCGACGCCACAGCGGAGGTCCTGTCGGGCGTCTTCACCGAGGGCACGATGCGCGGAGTGGGCGGCCTTGACCGGGACGCGGCAGGCAAGACGGGCACCACGGACGACTACGCCTCGGCCTGGTTCGCCGGCTTCACCCCCGACCTGGCCGCCGCCGTCAGCCTGGGCGACCCGCGTGGCTCCCAGAAGCACAAGCTCACCGGGGTGACGGTCGGCGGGCGGTACTACGGGGCGGTCCAGGGGGCCAGCATCCCCGGCCCGATCTGGAAGGACACGATGGCGTCCGCGTTGCGGAAGGTGGAGCCGACGGCGTTCACCACGATCGACGAGGACCGCTTCGAGGGCTGCGCCGAGAACTGCCGGCCGGAGAAGAAGGAGAAGGAGTCGGCACCGGAGGTTACCCTCAGCCCCGAGGACACCCTGGAGTAGACCTTGTTGACATGATCGGAGTTCAATCGATCGATGAGGAGGAACCCATCATGGTCACGGTTGTCTTCGGTGCCCGGGGAAACGTCGGCCGCCATGTCGCCGCGGGTCTGACCGCTGCCGGCACGCCGGTCCGGCTGACGAGCAGGACGCCGGACGCCTCCCACGTGGCGGCGGATCTGGACGTGCCGGAAACGTTGCCCGCCGCGCTGGAGGGCGCGTCACAGGTCTTCCTCTACGCCAAATCCGCCGGCATCGACGCGTTCGTGGCGGCTGCCCGTACCGCCGGGGTGCGGCACGTGGTGTTGTTGTCGTCCGCGGCGGTCGTGATGCCCGGCGCGGACCGCAACCCGATCGCGCGCGAGCATCGGGCCGTGGAGTCGGCCCTGGAGGAGTCCGGGCTGTCCTGGACCTTCATCCGGCCGGGGATGTTCGCGACCAACACCCGGTGGTGGTGGACGCGGGCCATCAAGGACGGCGAGGCCGTGCGGCTGCCGTACCCGGAGGCGCTGAGCGCTCCCGTCAGCGAGCGCGACATGGCCGCGCTCGCGGTGACGGCGCTGACCGAGCGCGGGCACGGGCGGCAGGCGTACACCGTGTACGGGCCGCAGGCGCTCACCCTGCGCGAGCAGGTCGGGCACATCGGCACGGCCGTCGGCAGGCAGATCCCGATCGAGGTGGTCACACCCGAACAGGCGCGGGCCGACCTGGGCAGAACCATGCCCGCGATGGGAGTGGAGGCGATCATGCACGCGTGGTCGGCGGGCGCCGAAGCCGTGCCCGAGACCTCCGTCATCGTCGAGGAGCTCACCGGACGGCCCGCGCAGACCTTCGCGGAATGGGCGCGGGACCACGCCGGCGACTTCCGCTGACCATCGTCGACGACCGGCGGGGACGGATCCCCTGTCCCCGCCGGTAAGCCGCCGTCCATCACGGAGAGATGGAGTTCTTGCAACTGGGATCGGTCCCCTCCAGGTCGAAGGTGAACTTCACCCACAGGAACTTCGTGTCGATGTAGCCGTAGTTCTTCTGCCGGAACCCGTGCCAGATGCCATCACCCACCCCGTTGTCCTGGTTGGTCGTGGGAGTGTGGGAGATGTCCCAGTAGTGATCGAACGAGACGTTGTTGTGCGTCCTGAAGGTCTTGTTGGACACCTTGTACTGCATGGAGGTGACGGTCCCCTTGCCCGACCCCATGGTGCCCGTGTAGTAGACCCGCACCGTCCCGGTGTAACGGGTCCCCCCGTACGTGGTGGAGCAGGAAACGTCGATGTGCTTCGAGGCCGCGGCGGACGCGGGGACGGCCGGCAGGGCGAGCGTGGCGCAGCAGGCCGCTGCCGCCACGGCGGTCAACGTGGACTTCATCGTGCCTCTCCTGTAACAGTCGGTTCGATCTCCATCTGACGGGACAGAAGATCGAAACGTGACAGCTTCCTGTTAAGTGAGACGTAGAACACGATGCCTGCTCAGAGGTGAGGGTTCTTTCTTCCTGAGTAGGGTTCTGACAACCCATGAGTGAGAAGTGCCCCTGCGCGTCGAGAGGCCCGCTGGCCTCACGCGGTGGGGTTCTCTCCTACCGCTCAGAACTCGTCGTGCCCGGCGACCTGCCTGATGGAGAAGACGTGCCGGCCGGCGGCGCAGATGGTCTCGAGCACGTGAACGGGCGTGCCCTCGGTGGAGTAACTGACCCGGAGGATCTGGACGATCCACTCACCAGGCTCCAACTCCAGCGTCTCCCGCTCGAAGGCGGTCGGCGGCCGGGCGGTCAGGTTCTCCTCCGCGTGGCCGAACGTGTGCCCGAGGGCGATCAGCGCCGACTGGAGCGACGGCTGGACGAACCCGGGCTCGGCCAGCCGGGTGCCGCCGAACAGGTCGGCGCGGAAGTAGCTCGTCGCGATGCGTACGGGCACCTCGTTCGCCGTCATCATCTTGCGCCGCGCCACCACCTCCGCCCCCGCTCCGACGCCCAGGCAGGCCGCCACCTGCGCACCGGCCGGTTCCAGGCCGACGTAGAGCATCCGGCGACCGGCCTTGAGCCCTTGTTGTTCGGCCTCGGCCAGAAACAGCGACTCGGACCCTCTTACGGCGGGTTCCGTCGGCAACGCCCGCCGCACCAGCACCCGAGGAGCCCGCGACCCAGCGTCTTCGGTCTCCTGCGCGACTTCACTCGGCCTCTTCGGGTCCATCCGGGCCTTGCCTCCTCGACATCCGACAGCGTGGGCACTTTAGCCCACGCCGTCAAAGAGGCTGCCCCTGGCTCCGGACCGATGCCGGTGTCCGCCGGACAGCCGGGAGGCCGCGGTCGGCCGATACGGCGGAGGCTCACGCGGTGCCCGGCGGGCGACGCGGGCGGCGGCCGAAATAGGATTCTCGTATGGCGAACTGCGAGCATCTTTCGAAGGCGGACGATCCGGCGGCGAAGACCCCGGAGGGCTGCGAGGAGTGCCTGGCCGTGGGCGGGCGGTGGGTGCACCTGCGCCGCTGCCTGGAGTGCGGCCACATCGGGTGCTGCGACTCCTCGCCGGCCAAGCACGCCACCGCCCACTTCCACGGCACCGGCCACCCGGTCATACAGTCCTACGAGCGCGGCGAGAACTGGCGGTGGTGCTTCGTGGACAGCCAGATGGGCTAACGCTCCAGGATGGCCTCCTCGAAGTCGAGTTGCGCCATCACCTCCCTGAGCACCTCGTCGTCCAGGCGGCGCTCGTCGCGCATCCGGACGAACACCTGGCGCTCGGCCTGCAACATGTCGCGGCGCAGGCGGCGGTAGAGGACGCTGGGTGTCTCGTCGCCGCCCTGCCCGGTGCCGCCGCCCAGGCGTTCCCACGCGGTCAGCGAGCGCCGCCACGACTTCTCCCTGAGCTGGTCGATGACCTGCTTCTGGATCTCGTCGGGCTCGCCCTCCTGCTCGCCGACCAGCCGCTCCAGCTCCGCCAGCCCCGCCTCCAGCGCGGCCTGCTGGGCCGCCGCCTCGGCCAGGCGGTCTTCGTACTGCTCCTGCTCGCTCGTCACGCGCAGCCGCCTGATCAGGGCGGGGAACGTGGTGCCCTGGATGAGCAGCGTGCCGATCACGGTGGTGAACGTCAGGAACAACAACATCGCCCGGTCCCGCGCCGGCACGTCCGGCGGGATCGCGAACGCCGCCGCCAGCGACACCACGCCCCGCATGCCCGCCCAGCCGAGAATCACCGTCTGCGGCACCGTCGGCCGCCTGTCGCCCCTGCCCAGCATCTTGATCAGGTACGTGGCCGCGAACACCCACACGAACCTGGCCACGATCGTCACGAACAGCACCGCCGCCGCGTAACCCGCGACCGCCCATGGGCTGTAGCCGGCGATGCCCTCGACCACGGTCACGAGCTGCAGCCCGATCAGCGCGAACACCACCGCTTCGAGGAAGAAGTCGGTGACCTTCCACACCGAGTCGGAGACCAGCCGGGTCCCGAA
This sequence comes from Nonomuraea insulae, assembly GCF_042656245.1. NCBI lineage: Bacteria > Bacillati > Actinomycetota > Actinomycetes > Streptosporangiales > Streptosporangiaceae > Nonomuraea > Nonomuraea insulae. Next base: position 279,658 of record NZ_JBHSPA010000045.1, on the reverse strand, counting down.
CCCGCGCAGGTGCATGCGGTTGCCCAGGTAGAGGCCGACGATCACGACCGCGATCACGCCGGAGGCGTGCACCGACTCCGCCGCCAGGTAGGCCGCGAACGGGATCAGCAACATCAGCGTGTTCTCGACCAGCGAGTCGCGGGTGCGCTCGAACAACCAGGCGAACACGAACGCCAGCGCCAGCCCGATCGCCACCCCGCCCACCGCGGCCAGCAGGAACTCGCCCAGCCCCTGCCACAGGCTGACCGCCCCGCCCACCGCCGCCCCGATCGCCACGCGGTAGAGGGTGAGCGCCGTGGCGTCGTTGAACAGGCTCTCCCCGATGAGGATCGTCAGCGACGTGCGCGGCAGCCCCAGCCGCCGCCCGACCGCGACCGCGGCCACCGCGTCGGGCGGGGCGATGATGGCGCCCAGCGCGAACGCCAGCGCCAGCGGCAGCTCCGGCAGCAGCAGGTGCACGACCAGCCCGACGACCGCCGTGGTGAACAGCACCAGCCCGACCGACAGCAGGCCCACGGCCCGCTTGACGTCACGCAGGCGCAGGTAGGAGCTGTCGAGCGCGGCGGAGTAGAGCAGCGGCGGCAGGAACACGTACAGGACCAGCTCCGGCTCCAGCGGCACCGCGGGCACCAGCGGCGAGACCAGCAGTCCCGCGGCCACCAGCAGCAGCGGGGCCGGCCAGCCCTTGCGCCTGGCGACGGCCGCCACGCCGATGGCCCCAGCGGCCACCAGCAGCAGTTGCAGGCCCATCGTCGGATTCACCCGCGCTCCTCCCGCGCCAGCCCGATCCCGTCAGGATCGATCGTCCCGCGGTGAGCGTACCCGGCCTGCCGAGGGCGGCCGTCACCACTCCCTGCGGTCGCTTCTTTCGTGGTAGTCGGGCTGCTCGGGGCGCAGGCGCTCGCCCGTGGAGAACATGGGGTCCCCGTTGTACGGGCGCGGCTCGTTCGGGTCGGGCTGCTGCTGGTACTGCTCCTGCCGGCCGAGGGCCAGCAGCGGGTCCACCGGGTTGCCGGGCTGCTGCTGCTGATAGGCCCCGTACTCGTCCTGGACCGGCTGCGGCTGCCGTCGCTGGGGGGCCGTCCGGGGCCTGCCCGCTCCCGGGATGCCGTGCATGGGCGTGCCCAGGCCCGCCGTGCTCTCCGGCGCCTGGGCGGCCTGGGGCTGGGCCTGGTAGGTGTCCTGGGCTTGGTAGGCGCTCTGGGCCTGGTAGGTGTCCGGGGCTTGGTAGGCGTCCTGGGCTTGGTAGGAATCCTGAGCCTGGTAAGCCTCTTGCCCCTGGTAGGACTCCTGCCCCTGGTAAGGCTCTTGCGCCTGGTAGGGCTCTTGGGCGGGATAGGCCTCTTGGCGGCGGCCGCCGTACGGGTCGGACGGGTACTGGCCGGAGGGCTGCGGGGCCTGCTGGTACGGGCCGGCGGCCTGCGAAGGGAAACCCAGCGGGTCGGTGCTCAGCGGCGCCTGGCGGCGCTGGTCGGCGGGAAGCTGGTAGCCGGATTCGCTTTCGACGTACTGGGGGCCGGTGAACGGCTCGGGGGGCTGCGGGGGCTGGATGTAGTGAGGGCCGCTGAGCGGGTCGGAGGCGTACTGAGGGCCGCTGAAGGGGTCGCCGGTGTACTGGGGGCCGCTCAGGGGGTCGCCCGTGTACTTCGGCTGGGGGCCCGTCGTCTCCACGTACTGCGGGCCGGTGAAGGGGGCTCGCTCTCCGTACGCGGGGTTGGCGTCCCTGGGGGCCGTGGTCTCCCCGTAGGAGGCCACCAGCTTGTCCTGATGGGCCGGGGTGCCCCTGGCCACGAGGACGTCATTGGGCGACAACGCGGCCGTGGGCCGGTCGTCCAGCGGGGGCTGCTGCGGCGGGGCCGGCCGGTGGTACTGGCCGGTGCCGGGAATGACCTCGGTGCCCGGGTCGTCCGCAGGCACGGCGGGCTGCTCGCCCGTGGCCTCCGCGAACCCCTCGTCAAGGGTGTCGAGCAGCCGGCCGACGTCCTCCATCGGCATGCGGAAGCTCGCTGTGCACATCTCACCGCGCCACAGGCTGAGGACCAGCGTGCCCTCATGCCACGTGACCCGGAGGCACCGCTCCTGACCTCGTGCATCGAAGAAGACTTCGCCGAACGACGGCAACGGGACAACTTCCGACATGGCAGACATACTGCTTTAACCAGCCTTTATTCGTCCACTCAACCCCGGAAAACCCTAGGGAACCGGCCTTCCCATCTACGCCCAGAACCCCTCTGGTCACACCCGGTGAGGACCAGTTGGAGTTCCGATCGCCCAGTGTGCCACGCAACCCAGCGGGAGTATTCGGGAACGCCGGGATGCGTCTGGCCGATCACACGGCGTTCGGCGCGGCGGCCCCGGAATGCGGGTAGCGTTTACTGCCGTGCCGGACACCCATCTCCCACCAGTGGACGAACTGCTCAACATCGCGGTCAGCGCTCTCGGCGGGAGCGAACGGCAGGGCCAGGTCACGATGGTCGAAGCCGTGCAGCGGGCCATCGACGACGAGGAGCACGTGGCCGTCCAGGCGGGGACGGGCACCGGCAAGTCACTGGCCTACCTGGTGCCCTCCATCCGCCATGCGATGGACAGCGACACCCCCGTCGTGATCTCCACGGCCACCATCGCGCTGCAGCGCCAGCTCGTCGACCGCGACCTGCCCCGGCTGTCCGAGGCGCTGGGCAAGAAGCTGCCGCACGAGCCGACGTTCGCGATACTCAAGGGCCGCCGCAACTACCTGTGCCGTTACAAGGCGACAGCGGGCTGGCCGGAGGACGACGAGCAGGACCAGCTCTTCGACCCGCGCGAGGTCAGCGCGACCGGCCGCATGGTGCAGCGCATCCAGGACTGGGCCGAGGAGACCGAGACCGGCGACCGCGACGAGTTGGTGCCGGGGGTGAGCGAGCAGGCGTGGCGGCAGTTCTCGGTGAGTGCCCAGGAGTGCCTGGGCGCCTCGCGCTGCCCCAGCGGCGCCGAGTGCTTCGCCGAGCTGGCCAGAGCGCGGGCCGGTGAGGTGGACGTGGTGGTGACCAACCACGCGCTGCTGGCCATCGACGCCATGGGCGAGCTGCCGGTGCTGCCCGAGCACGAGGTCGTGGTGGTGGACGAGGCCCACGAGCTGGTGGACCGCGTGACCTCGGTGGTGACCGGCGAGCTCTCGGAGTCGTCCGTCATGCTCGCCGTACGCCGCGTCGGCCGCCTGATCGACCAGCCCATCGCCGACCAGCTCATGGAGGCCGGCGAAGACCTCAAGGCCCTGCTGGCCGCCGCGCCGCCCGGCCGCGTCGACGAGCTCCCCCAGGTCCTCGGCCTCACCCTGCAGCTCATCCGCGACACGGCCTGGCGCTGCGTCACCGCCCTTGGCCCGCGCAACGCCGACAAGGACGACCCCGACAAGGCCGGCCAGCGCAAGGCCGCCTTCTCGATGCTCGACGACGTCCACGACACGGCCGTACGCATGCTCGACGCCTACGGCCACGCCTCCGAGGTCGACCGGGCCGAGGTCGTCTGGCTCGACGGCGGCACCGACCGGCGCCCGCCCGCGCTGCGGGTGGCGCCGCTGAGCGTGAGCGGCATGTTGCGCGACAAGCTGTTCGGGGAGCGCACGGTGGTGCTCACCTCGGCCACGCTGGCGCTCGGGGGCACGTTCGACGCGCTGGCCGCGCAGTGGGGGCTCGGCGACAAGGGCTGGCAGGGCCTCGACGTCGGCTCCCCCTTCGACCACCCGCGCGCGGGCATCCTGTACGTCGCCAAACACCTCCCCCAGCCCGGCCGCGACGGCCTGCCCCAGCAATACCTGGACGAGATCGCCGAACTGATCGAAGCGGCCGGCGGACGCACCCTGGGCCTGTTCTCCTCGATGCGCGCCGCCAAGGCCGCCACCGAGGCGCTGCGCGAACGCCTGGACGTGCCGCTGCTGTGCCAGGGGGACGACTCGACGATGCTGCTGGTCAAGCAGTTCTCCGAGGACGAGCCGACATGCCTGTTCGGCACGCTCTCGCTGTGGCAGGGCGTAGACGTCCCCGGCCCGTCCCTCCGCCTCGTCATCATCGACCGCGTCCCCTTCCCCCGCCCCGACGACCCCCTGACCTCGGCCAGGCAACGCCATGTGGCGTCCAAGGGCGGCAACGGCTTCATGGCGGTCGCCGCCAACCACGCCGCACTCCTCCTCGCCCAGGGGGTCGGCCGCCTGCTGCGCTCCCAGGACGACAAGGGCGTGATCGCCGTCCTTGACCCCCGCCTGGCCACGGCCCGCTACAGCAGCTTCCTGCTGGGCTCCCTCCCCCCGTTCTGGCGCACCACGGACCCGGCCATCCCCCGCGCGGCCCTGAAACGCCTCGCCACCGACCCCACCTGACACACCCACACGCCCGCCCCACCTCCCACACCGGCACAGCGGGCGCGGCAGCGCGATCCGCAGCGCCGGTCGAGGCCCTCTGGCGCGGCTGCGACGGTGCACTACGGCGGGCCCCGCCTTCCGATGCGGCAGTCTTGCGATGCGACGGTCTTGCGGTGCGCTGAGGCGGGCGCAGCCGTCACGTGCGGCGGGGCGCTGCCGCGGGGCGGGGGTGCGCTGCCGCGGGGCGGTTCGACAGGGCCGCGCACGGAGGGAGCCGCAACGCCGGCGACCGACGACGGCCCCCACCGCATCAACCCAGCGCCGGTACGGCGGGACGGCGCGCGGCGGAGCCCGGCGCAACGAGCACGGCGGGCAACCTGGCCGCCCAAAGGCAACCCCAAGGCGACGCACCGAAGCCGCACCCGGCCGTCACACGCCCAACGTGCCGCAACCCGGCCGTCACACACCCGACGGGCCGCGACCGGGCCGTAAAAGGGCCTAAGACCAGGGAGCCAGGTCAGGCCGCTTGGGCAGCACGCCGTCCCCCGAAGAGACTCCCCGCAACCGCCGGGAGACCCAAGGCACCAGATGCTCCCGCATCCACTGAGTGTCCTCGCGCCTGCGCTCCCGCGGGTCCACGGCACGTGCGGGCCAATCCTTGCGCCAGTCCTCGAAGGGCACGCCCAGCACGTCCAGCACCCGGGCCGCCACGAGCCGGTGCCCGTCCTCGTTCATGTGCAGCCGATCGGCGCTCCAGGCCCGCCAGTCGCGCAGCCCCTGCATGGACCACTGGTCGACGAGGCGGCACCCGTACAGGTCGGCGATGGAGCGAAGGTGCAGGTAGTAGATGGCGAAGCGGCCGCGCAGGCGGCGCATCAGCGGCGTGTCGCGCGGATCCACCCCCGTGAACAGCAGCACGTCGGCGCCACCGGCCCGCAGATCGCGTACGGCCGACGCGAGCTGCTTGGCCATCACGTCGGGATCGCTGCCGGGCCGCAGCAGGTCGTTGCCTCCGGCGCAGAGGCTGACCAGGTCGGGCGCCATCTCGACGGCCAGCGGCACCTGTTCGGCGACGATCTGGTCGAGGAGTTTGCCGCGTACGGCCAGGTTGGCGTACCGGAAGGAAGGGTCGTCGGCGGCGAGCCGCTCGGCCACCCGGTCGGCCCAGCCACGGTAGTGCCCGTCCGGCCCGGGATCGTTCAGTCCTTCTGTGAAGCTGTCGCCGAGGGCGACGAAGGACTTGTAATGCCTCATGAGGTGATGTTCATCTCCGCGATAGCCTGCAACGCAAGGACGTACGACTGTAGTCCGAACCCTGCGATGGTGCCCGTCGCCACCCCGGCCACGACGGAGGTATGACGAAACTCTTCCCTGGCCGCGGGGTTGGAGATGTGCACCTCGACGAGCGGGGCGGTGCGCTGGGCGATGGCGTCCTTGAGCGCGTAGGAGTAGTGGGTGAAGGCGGCCGGGTTGAGCACGACGGGGATGCGGCCGTCGCACGCCTCGTGGATCCAGCCGATCAGCTCGGCCTCGGAGTCGGTCTGGCGCACTTCGACGTCGTGGCCGAGCTTCTTGCCGGTCTCGCGGCAGAGGGCGGCGAGGTCCTCAAGCGTCTCGTGGCCGTAGACGTCGGGCTCGCGCTTGCCGAGCCGGCCGAGGTTGGGGCCGTTGAGCACGAGGATCATGCCGAGATCTCCTTGTAGGCGGCTTCGAGCAGCTCTTCCGCGGGGCCTTCGAGGCGGCTCGGGCTTGCCAGACCGTCGAGGACGACGAAGCGCTGCTTGGCGCCGCGGTTCTTCTTGTCCAGGCGCATGTGGTCGCGCAGCCGGGGCCAGGCGTCGGCGCGGTAGGCGATGGGCAGGCCGACGCCGGTGAGGATGGAGCGGGTGCGCTCGACGAGGTCGGCGCGGCCGCAGAGCCTGGACAGCTCGGCGGCGTAGACCATGCCGATGGCGACGGCCTCGCCGTGGCGGATGCCGTAGTGCTCGTCGCGTTCGATGGCGTGGGCGAGCGTGTGGCCGTAGTTGAGGATCTCGCGCAGGCCGGCCTCGCGCAGGTCGGCGCCGACGACGTCGGCCTTGACCCGGATCTTGCGTTCGATCAGCTCGCGGGTGTGGGGGCCGTCGGGGCGGGTGGCCGCCTCGGGGTCGGCCTCGATGAGCGTGAGGATCTCGGGGTCGGCGATGAAGCCGCCCTTGATGATCTCGGCCAGGCCGGCCACGTAGTCGGGCCTGGGCAGGCCGTCCAGCGTGGACAGCTCGCACAACACGCCGGCGGGCGGCAGGAACGTGCCGACGAGGTTCTTGCCCTCGGGCGTGTCGATGCCGTTCTTGCCGCCGACCGCGGCGTCCACCATGGCGAGCAGCGTCGTGGGCACGAGCACCACCTGTACGCCGCGCAGCCACGTGGCCGCCACGAACCCGGCCAGGTCGGTCGTCGCGCCCCCGCCCACGCCGACCACGGCGTCGGAGCGGGTCACGCCGTGCCGGCCGAGCTCGGACCAGAGCCCCGCGGCCACCTCGACGCTCTTGGCCCGCTCGCCGTCGGGCACGGGCAGCTCGACGACTTCGTAGCCGCTCCCGGACAGCGCCTCGCGGACCGGCCGGGCGATCTCGGGCAGGGTCTCGGGGCAGATGACGGCGACGGTGCGCACGCCGGGCTTGAGCAGCGTGGCCAGCTCGGCCAGCACGCCGGTGCCGACCACCACGTCATACGGGCTGTCACCGCGTACGGTGATCCTCGTCGCGGTCATGCGGGCAGCCCCTTCACGATCTCGTCGGCGAGTTCTTCCGGCTCCCGCTTGTCCGTCACCACGGTGATCACGGCCAGCCGCTCGTAGACCGGCCGCCGTTCCTCCATCAGCTTCTTGAGCTGGCTGCGCGGGCTGAGCACCAGCAGCGGCCTGGCCGAGGCGAGCCCCACCCGCTCGATGGCGGCGGACAGCCCGACCTGCAGGTAGACGACGTGGTGGCCGGCCAGCAGGGCCTGCGTCTCGGTGTGCAGCACCGCGCCGCCGCCGAGGGACAGGACGCCCTCGTGCTCGGCCAGCGCGAGGCGTACGGCCTCGTGCTCCAGCTCGCGGAAGCGCTCCTCACCGTCCTCGACGAAGATGTCGGAGACGGGCTTGCCCGCCACGGCCTCCACGTCGGCGTCGGTGTCGCGGAACTCGACCCCGAGCCGCTCGGCGAGCATCCGCCCGAGCGTGGACTTGCCGGATCCGGGCGGCCCGATGAGCACGGCCTTCGCTGTCATTTGATCACCATGGAAGAGAGGTAGCCGGACAGGTTTCTGGCGACTTCCTCCACGGAGTCGCCGCCGAACTTCTCGATCGCCGCGTCGGCCAGCACCAGCGCGACCATCGCCTCGGCCACGATGCCGGCCGCGGGGACGGCGCACACGTCGGAGCGCTCGTGGTGGGCCGTGGTCGCCTCACCGGTCTTGACGTCGATCGTGGCCAGCGCCCTGGGCACGGTGGAGATCGGCTTCATGGCCGCGCTGACCCGCAGGATCTCGCCGTTGGTCATGCCGCCTTCGACGCCGCCCGCGCGGTTGGTGATGCGGCGCACGCCGTCGTCGGTCGTGTACGCGATCTCGTCGTGCGCGCGGGAGCCGGGCCGTCTGGCGGTCTCGAAACCGTCGCCGACAGCGACGCCCTTGATCGCCTGGATGCCCATGAGGGCGGCGGCGAGCTTGGAGTCGAGCCTGCGGTCCCAGTGCGTGTAGCTGCCCAGGCCCGGCGGCAGGCCGTAGGCGAGGACCTCGACGACGCCGCCGAGGGTGTCACCGTCCTTGTGCGCCTTGTCGATCACGGCGACCATCGCGGCGCTGCCCTCGGCGTCGGAGCACCTGACCGGGTCCTCGTCGATCCTGGCCAGGTCATTGGGGCCGGGCAGGATCTCGGACGGGGTGCGCGCGCCGCCGATCTCGGTGACGTGGCTGACGATGTCGACGCCGAGCGCCTGCCTGAGGAAGCGCTTGGCGACCTCGCCGAGCGCCACCCGGGCGGCGGTCTCGCGGGCGCTGGCCCGGTCGAGCACGTTGCGGGCGTCGTCGAAGCCGTATTTCTGCATGCCCGCCAGGTCGGCGTGGCCGGGACGCGGCCGGGACCTGGGCGCGTTGCGGGCCAGGCCCTCCAGCTCGTCCGGGTCGACCGGGTCGGCCGCCATGACCTTCTCCCACTTGGGCCACTCGGTGTTGCCCACGCGGATGGCGACGGGGCTGCCCATCGTGCTCCCGTGGCGTACGCCGCCGACGATCGTCACCTGGTCCTGCTCGAACTTCATCCGCGCGCCCCGGCCGTAGCCGAGCCTGCGGCGGCGCAGGGCCTCGTCGATGGCTGCCGTGCTCACCTGCACCCCGGCCGGCAGGCCTTCGAGGATGGCGACGAGTTCGGGCCCGTGGGACTCTCCGGCGGTCAACCAGCGCAACATGCTACAAGTCTTCCATGTACGACCTAGTGCGCCGTCCCACATTCACCATGCGAGACAGAGTGTCGTAAGTGCCCCGAGCAGCATGAAGGGGCCGAAGGGGAACTGGGTGTCCCTGGTGCCGCGCCCGGTCACCAGCAGGCCCAGGCCGTAGAGGGCGCCGAGCGCCTGCCCGCAGAACGCAGCCACCACCAAAGCCTCCCAGCTCAGGGCCGCACTGGCCATGCCGATCAGCCCGGCCAGCTTGACGTCCCCGAACCCCATCGCGGCCGGCCTGGCGAGCCAGAGCACCCCGTACACCGCCGCCAGCGCCGCCCCGCCGGCCAGCGCCCTGGGCAGCTCTCCCGTCGGCAGCAGCGCCAGCGCGGTGATCGGGTACGCGGGCAGCGTGATCGCGTCGGGCAGCGTACTGGTACGCCAGTCGATGACGGCCAGGGCGACCCCGATCACGGCGAAGCACACGTACGGCAGGCCCGCCCGCCAGGCGACCAGCGCGGCCACGGCGGCGCTGACCACCTCCAGGGCCGGCGGCGGGACGGGGCCTGGGCCGTACGAACCGGCCAGGGCCCTGATGCGGTCGCCGCAGATCAGGCCGGCCAGCGCCACGAGTGCGAGCACGCGGGCGACCCTAGCCCCGGCGCTCGCACCCCCGGGTCAGATAGACCGCACCGGCATGAATGCGGGCGCCGGATCCACCGAGGCAGCAAGAACCGGCGCGCGACCGTGACGAACCGAACGAGCGTCACCTGGGTTTTCTGGCGAACCAGCGGCGCCTGCGCGGCGGCGCGGGCTCCACCCTGGCCACGGTCACCCCGCTCAGCTCGCCCAGGGTGCCGGACTCGACGGCGGCCAGCGCCGCCAGCACCTCCCCCTCGATCACGAACTGCACCGGCCCCGCCACGTCCACGACGACCGCCGCCGCCCGCTCCTGCACGGCCGCCTGGCAGACCTGGAGCGCCGTGGCCTGGATCGGCCGCGCGTCGGGCCGCCACCTGGCCAGCGACTCGGTGCCGGTGAACGCGAGCACCGCCTGCCTGCCGTCCTCCCCGACGAGCTTGGGCAGCGCCATCTCGCTCTCCTTCTCCTGCCGCAGCCCGTGCGCGCCCACCTCGGACTCGGTCAGCAGGGCGACCACGGGAACCAGGAGCCTGGCGCCGGCCAGGGCGTTCAGCACCTCGGCCGCATCGGCCGCGCCCCGCTGGTGGGCGGCCAGGACGGCGGCCACGGCGGGCGCGGCGGAGCCGTCGTCGTCAGGGTCGAGGGGCTGCGGAATGCTCGGCACAGCGTCCGAGACTACCCGCTCGCCGTGACGCCTAGCCGAGGTCGGCGATGGCCGCCACCGGGCCGCCGCCGGACGGGCCCTGGTGCACGGCGGCCACCGAGACGAACACCGCGGGATCCCCCGTGACCGAGGCCGCGACCCCGCCCACCGCCGCCTTGATCTGCCGGTGCCAGTGCACGTCGGAGTCGTCCAGCATGATGTTGCGCCGCCCCCGCACCCGCCCCGACGGGTCGGCCTCGCACTTCATGAACACGTTCACCAGCCGCCCCCCGAGATCGGACGGGTGGGGCCGCTCCGGCAGCGGGATGCCCGCGTCCGCGATGGCCTCCCAGATGCCGTCGGCGTCGAGCGCGTCCTTCATGACGCTGTGGCCGATGCGGTAACGCCCGCCGATCCCGCGTACGTTCCCCACCAGCACGATCTGCGCCCGGTCCAGCTCCACGCCCGACGAGCAGGAGGCCACCGACGAGTACAGCGACAGATCGCGGTGGATCTGGTCGGCGCTCGGCATCTCGATCTCGCCCAGCGCGACGGCGATGCCGAGCGCGGTGGTGGAGTTGGACAGGTCCATGGAGGGCCCTGTCTCCTCGATGGCGGTGTCCTGGCCGCGGCTCTTGGCCTCGGTGATGGTGGCCAGCGTGAGCAGCGGCGTCTTGGTCTGTACGTAGTGCACGTCGCGCGGGTCGTCGATGCCGGCGGTCTTCATGGCCTCCCGGACCCCGGCGGCGACCTTCTCCACCATCGCCGGGCGGCCGATGTCCTCGGGCAGGATGACCTCGCTCATCGCCACCCCAACCGACAGCCGCGGCTCGTCGGAGGCGGGGGCGTCGGCCGTGGTGGCGAAGATGGTGGCGTGCGGGCTGAGGATCCCGTCGGTGCCGCCCGACCACACCAGCGGCACGTTCTCGGGCGCCGGATGCCCGTGCTCGGCCAGCACCTGGCGGAAGGCGCGGTCGGCGAGGATGCGCGTGTAGTCGTTCACGCCGCCGTTGCCCTCGGTCTTGCCGACCACGGCCAGCACCCGCCCGGCCTCGATCACCCCGTCCGCGATGAGCCGTGACAGGCCGGAGGCGTCGGTGACGCTCTCGATCGGCACCTTGCGTACTTCGATCGGGTCCGGCATGCCTTGGCCCTCCTACCTCGGTTCTCCGCCGACGTTACCGAGCCGGTCGGCGGGATTCATGGTCAATGTGTGCCCATGTACCCCGCCGGTGATGTCAACGCTGGAGAAAGGGCGCGACGGGGCTAGGGTTCTGGGGTGATTCGCGAAGCACATGTCAACGGGATCAAGCTGGTCTACCGGGAGGAAGGCGACTCCTCGGCTCCCCCGCTGCTGCTGGTCCACGGGCGTACCGCCAACCACAACGACTGGAACGGCATCATCCAGCACTTCGCGGCCGGCCGCCGCGTGCTGGCGCCCGACCTGCGGGGTCATGGGGCCAGCGACTATCCGGGGACGTACCCGCTGCCCGAGATGGCCGAGGATCTCGTGGCGCTGCTCGACCACCTGGGCATCGATCGGGTCGCCCTGGTCGGGCACTCGCTGGGCGGCACCGTCAGCTGTCACCTGGCCGTGAACCATCCGGATCGGGTCGAGCGGCTGGTGCTGGAGGACCCGCCGCCGACGTACGCGCTGACCGGCCGCCCGCCGATCGTCGAGGACGAGTCCACCGGGTTCGACTGGCGGATGGTGCACGACACCGAGCGGCAGATGCTCGCCCCAGACCCCGCGTGGGCGGCGGGCCTGGCGAAGATCTCCGCGCCGACGCTGGTGTTGTCAGGGGTACGGAGTCCGCTCGACGCCGGTGACGTGGCCCGGCACATCCCCGGGGCGGAACTGGTCGCGATCGAGGCCGGGCACCTCGTCCACATGGACGCCCGCCAGGAGTTCCTGCGCGTGGTGGACGCCTTCCTCGGCTCCTGAGGCGTCCATGGCCCGGTGCTTCTGGTCGCGGCACCGAAAGGACCTGCCGGCTCTGGTCGCGGCGCCTGAGAAGCGCCGCCTGGGGCCCGGATCTCATCGCGCTGTAACCCTGGTGTCACGTTCCCTCGCCAGGGTAGATGCGTGGTTGACATGCACGTACACCAGCGCCTCGGCAGGCTGCGGCTGATGGCGCCCTCGATCGGCCAGTGCGCTGTCGGAGCCGCGCTCGCCTGGCTGGTGGCGAAGGAGGTGCTCGGCCACAGCCGCCCGTTCTTCGCCCCCGTCGCGGTGGTGGTGTGCATCGGCGTGGGGCTCGGCCAGCGCCTGCGACGGGTGGTCGAGCTGGTCGTCGGGGTGAGCCTGGGCGTCGGCGTGGGCGACCTGCTGGTGTCGTGGATCGGCTCGGGCGCCTGGCAGATCGCGCTGGTGGTGGCACTGGCCATGGCGGTCGCGGTGCTGCTCGACAGCGGCTCGCTGATCGTGCTCCAGGCCGGCTCCTCGGCCGTGCTGGTGGCCACTCTGCTGCCGCCGTCGGGTCTCGGCGGCCTCGATCGTATGATCGACGCCCTGGTCGGCGGCCTGATGGGCCTGGCCGCCGTCGCACTGCTACCCGCCAGCCCCTCGGCGCTGGCGACGAGGCACGCGATGGGGATGTTCGGATCACTGGCCGACGCGCTGACGGAGATCGCGGAGGCGATCGAGAAGTCCGACTCGGCCCTGGCCGCCCGGGCGCTGGAGGCGGCACGGGGCACGCAGTCGAACGTCGAGGAGTTCACGCAGGCGCTGCGGACCAGCCGCGAGATCGCCATGATCTCACCGCTGCACCGCCACCGCCGCCCCAGGCTGGAGGCCTACGAGACGGCGGCCATCCCCCTCGACCACGCGCTGCGCAACGCCAGGGTGCTGGCCAGGCGGGCCACCGTGGCGCTCGACGGCTCCAGCGCGCTCCCGCCCTGGCTGCCGCAGGCGTTGCGCGAGCTGGCTGAGGCGACCCTGCTTCTGCGCGACGAGCTGGCCACCGGCCGCCCGCCGGAGAAGGCGGGCCGGGCGATCCTGTCGGTGGCCTCGCGGCAGGGGACCGAGCGGTGGGGATTCTCGGCGGACGTGATGATCGCCCAGCTCCGGTCGATCATCGTGGACCTGCTCCAGGCGACGGGCACCGAACGCGAGGAAGCGATCGCCGCCCTCCCGCCTCTGGACGTCCCCTACGACGCGACGGCCCTCGACGAAGACGTCCCTTACGACGCGACGGCCCTCGACGAAGAGGGCCCCGCCCCTGACGCCGGCCGAGCGGAGCGTGATCAAGAAGGGGCGGCGTCTCCGAAGGACGTTTCCACGCCCGACGAAAAGGACTTAGATGGGGCAAACGTGACCTTACCGTCATAAAGATCCGCCATGGTGGAATGGTGCGAACCCAGCTCAGCGACCTCGTCAAGGAACGGCTGGGCACGTTCGGCCTGGTGGCCCCCTCCATCGCGCAGTGCGCGGTCGGCTCCGCCCTGGCCTGGATCATCGCCATCGAACTGCTCGGCCACCCCAGCCCCTTCTTCGCGCCCATCTCCGTGCTGATCTGCGTGGGCGTCGGGCTGGGCCAGCGGCTGCGGCGGGTGGTCGAGCTGGTCGTCGGGGTGAGCCTGGGTGTCGGCGTGGGCGACCTGCTGGTGTCGTGGATCGGCTCGGGCGCCTGGCAACTCGCCCTGGTGGTGGCGCTGGCCATGACGGTCGCGGTGCTGGTGAACAGTGGGGCGCTGTTCATCGCCCAGGCAGGCTCGTCGGCCGTGCTGGTGGCCACGCTGGTGCCCGGCGAGGGCGCCGGTGGCCTGGACCGTATGGCCGACGCGCTCACGGGCGGGGTCATCGGGGTCGTGGCGGTGGCGTTGTTGCCGGCCAGCCCGTTCGCGATCGCGGCCAAGCACCTGTCCGGGGTGCTCGACGCGCTGTCCACGGTGCTGGAGCGGGCGGCGGAGGCGATCGAGAAGCGCGATGTGGACCTGGCGGCCGAGGCGCTGGAGGAGGCGCGTACGACGCAGGCGGTGGTGGAGGAGTACGAGGCGGCGCTGGAAACCAGCAAGGAGATCATCATGATCTCGCCGCTCCACTGGCACCGGCGTGCCCGCCTGGCCCGCTACGAGACCGCCGCCGTACCTGTGGACCTGGCGCTGCGCAACGCCCGGGTGCTGAGCAGACGCACCCTGGCCTCGCTCGGCGAGGCCAGCCCGCCCCCGGCCGCCCTGGCCGAGGCCATGCGCGAGGTCTCGGAGGCGGCCCTGCTCCTGCAACTGGAGCTGGGCGCCGGCCGCGAGCCGACCCTGGCCCGCCAGGCCCTGCTGGCGGTGGCGGCACGGGAACGCCCCCAGGGCCTCGGCTTCTCGGCCCACGTGATCATCGCGCAGCTGCGCTCGGTGGTCGTGGACCTGCTGCAGGCGACGGGCCTGGAGCACGCGGAGGCCACGGCGGCACTGACCCCCCTGGACGAACCCACGCACCACGGCTGACACCCTGGCGGGCTCCGGCGCGACGGGGGCTACCCGGCGGGGTTGACGAGGGCGTAAGCGGAATCGTCGCCGGCGCAGAGACGCTCGGCGTGCGGATCCCGCGCCGGCTCCAGCGCGCGCAGCTCGTCGTAGGAGTGTCGGAGGCCGCCGATCCGCCTGCCTGGGTGCGGTGCTCCTAGGAAGTTCTCGCCGCTCCTCCTCCGCCCGCGACCTCGGCAGACTCGACGGCATCAGCACCGCCCGGCCGGGCGGACCCAGATAACCGGAGAGGTACAAGATGATCGGAAAAGCGCTGCTCGTCCTCGGCGTCCTCACCACGCTGACGGCCTGCGCCGACGGCGGACGCGGCAGCGGGACGGGACCGGCGCCGGCGCGTACGACCGGGGGCGAGCCGCATCCGCACGTCGGGATGTGGGTGACCGCCGACGGGCGGATCCGGCAGGAGTTGCGGTCCGACGGCCGGTACGAGGAGGAGCGCGACGGGCGCAAGCGCGCCTACACCGGCCGGTACACCGTCGCCGGCGACCACATCGACTACTTCGACGACCTCGGGTTCACCGCCACGGGCGACGTACGTGACGGCGTTCTCTACCACGAGCACCTCGTGCTGCACCGGGAGCGATGACGGCGGCCGCGCCCGCGCCGGATGGCCGCGCCCGCGCCGGATGGCCGCGCCCGCGCCGGGTGGCCGCGCAGGCGAGGGGTGGCCGCGCCGACGTGCGGTTCCATGAGGATGCGCCGAGGTGGGCGGCGTTCCTCATTGTCACGCTCGCCGAAGTTGTCACGCCGTGGCGAAGCGGGTGAGCACCGCCTCGGGGCGGACGAAGGGCAGGGCCTGCCGGAAGACCCGGTAGTAGGCCAGTTCCTCCTTGGTGCGCAGCTCGATGCCGTACTCGTCGCCGGCCGCGGAGAGCTCGGCGTCGCTGACCCGCTGGTCGAAGTGCGGCGTGAGGAGGTCCTGCGCGCCGCTGCCCGTACCGAACTGCACTTTGCGCCGCCACAGCAGCCGGTCGGGCAGCCAGCCCGCGAACGCCCGCCGCAGGTGGCCCTTCTCCATGCCGCCGGCCTCCAGGGCCTTCATCTCGGGCGGCAGGGACGTGGCGTGGGCGATGACGTCCGCGTCGAGGAAGGGGACGCGGGCCTCCAGGCCGTGCGCCATCGTCACGCGGTCGCAGCGCTGGAGGTTGAGGCCGTGCAGGTGCTCCAGGGTGCGTACCAGCTCGGCCTCCAGCTCGCCGGGTCCGGCGTGCTCACGGTGGTAGTAGTCGTAGCCGGCGAACAGCTCGTCCGCGCCCTCGCCGGTCAGCACCGCCTTGACGTGCCGCGAGGCCAGCTCGGACAGGAACCAGTTCGGCACGGCGCTGCGGATGAGGCTGGCGTCGAAGGACTCGACGGAGGCCACCACCTCGTCGAGGGCGGCGACGGCCTGTTCGGCGTCGAACACGGCCTCGTGGTGCTCGGTGCCGAGGAATTCCGCCGCCTCGCGTGCCGCCAGCAGGTCGGGAGAGCTCACGGTGCCGACCGCGAAGGTCTTCAGCCGCTTCCCCTTCGCGGCGTACTCGGCGGCGGCGATCGCGGCGACGAGACTGGAATCGAGGCCGCCGGACAGGAAGACGCCCACTTCGACGTCGGCCATCAGGTGACGGACGACCGAGTCGACCAGCACGTCGCGGGTGGCCTTCTCGGCGTCCTCTGCCGCTATGCCCTCCCACGTGGCGGAGCCGTGCCGTGGTACGGCGTCGGCGAACCGCACCAGGCCGTCCTGCGGCGTCCAGTAGCAACCGGGCGGGAAAACTTCCACGGCGGCCTGCAGGGCCGTCGGGAAGGCCCGCAGCTCGGAGGCGAAGTGTCTGGCCTCACCGTCGCGCGCCCAGTACAGCGGCTTGATGCCGAGCCGGTCGCGGGCGGCGACGAACCGCCCGCCCGGGGCTGCGGCGCACAACGCCCACATGCCCTGGAGCCGGTCGAGCGCCTCCGGGCCGTGCGACCGCAGGAGCGCGAGGGCGGACTCACTGTCGGAGGAGGTGGCGAAGTGCTCCTCGCCGAGGCTTTCGCGGATGTGCGTGTGGTTGTAGATCTCGCCGTTGCAGACCAGGGACCAGCCGTCGGGAGAGCTCAGGGGCTGGCGGCCTCCGGCGAGGTCGACGATGGACAGCCGCGTGTGGCCGAGCCAGGCGTGGCGATCGACGAGCCGGTGGTCGCTGTCGTCCGGGCCGCGGTGCGTGATGCGCGAGAGCATCCATGCGCCCGTGGTGCTGACAGGCAGGGGGTCGGTCTCGGGCCGGTCGTCGTAGATAGCTGCAATGCCACACATGAAATTCGACGTTAGACGGCAAATGCAATTTCGGACAAATCGCCCTCGGACGGTCAGGATCCGCCTGTGGCGAAAATGCAGGGATACGGGGTTCAGCGGCGGGGGGTGAGGTGGAAGAAGGAGCCGTCCATGGGGCCGGGGTCGAAAGCGGAGATCTCGTCCAGGCGGGCCAGCGCCTCCTGGGGCAGGTCCAGGTCGAAGGCCGCCAGGTTCTGGCGCAGTTGTTCTGCCGTACGGGGGCCGAGCAGGACGGTGGTCACACCGGGGCGGCGCGCGACCCACGCCAGGGCCACCTCCGACGGCGCGGCGTCCAGGCCGGCGGCCACCTTGACGAGTTCCCCGGCGATGTCCAGATTGCGGTCGTTGAGCAGCGACTCGGCCCAGCGGTTCGCGCCGGGCATGGAGTGGCCGAGCAGCCTGCCCATCCGGCTGTCCGGGTCAGGGGTCTCGCCGTGCCGATATCGGCCGGTCAGGACACCGCCGCCGAGGGTTCCGTACACGATCGTGCCCATCCCATGCCGTTCGCAGGCCGGCAGGATCTCGGCCTCGATCACCCGCTGGACCAGCGAGTACTGCGGCTGCAGGCTCACGAACGGGGTGCCGCCCACGCGCGCGGCGGCCCACTGCGCCTCGACGATCTGCGTCGCGCTGAAGTTGGAGCAGCCGATGTAGCGGACCTTGCCCGCCCGTACGAAGCCGTCGAGCGTGGCCATGGTCTCCTCGATCGGGGTCGCGGGGTCCCATTGGTGGCATTGGTACAGGTCGATGTAGTCGGTGCCGAGGCGGCGCAGGCTGGCGTCGAGGGCTCTGGTGAGGTGCCGGCGGGACAGGCCGCGCCCCTCTGTGCCCACGGGCATGGCGCCCTTGGTCGCCAGGATGACCTGCTCACGCCTGCCGCGCACCGCCCGCCCGACGATCTCCTCGGTCTCGCCCCGGTGGTACAGGTCGGCGGTGTCGATGATGTTGCCGCCCGCCTCGATGAACGCGTCGATGACCCGGCCGGCCTCCGCCTCGTCGCCGGCGGCTAGGCCGTGCCCGGTGCCGAAGTTCATGGTGCCCAGGCAGGCCCTTGAGACGCGCAGGCCGGAGCGGCCCAGGTTTAGGTAGTCCATGGGGGTCCCCTAGAATCGGAATGCTTGTTCCGGTTGGACGATACGGAACGACGGTTCCGCTTGTCAACGCGAAACGGGAAGGTGATGGGGATGATGCGTGCCGACGCGCAACGCAACCGTGCCCGCGTGCTGGAGGCCGCCGAAGTGGTGCTGGCCCGGGACGGGCTCGGCGCGTCGATGCGCGAGATCGCCGAGGTGGCCGGGGTGGGGGTCGGTACGATCTACCGCCAGTTCCCCACGAAGGAGACGCTCTACCAGGCGATCGTCCTGGACCGGATGCGGCGGCTGGCCGATCGGGCCGATGAGCTGGCTTCGGCTGAGGATCCGGGGGCGGCGTTGTTCGAGTACTTCACGACGATCGTGGAGGACTCGACCGTGAAGAAGGTGCTGGTGGACGCGTTGGCTTCGGCGGGGATCGATGCCAAGGCGGGGGTGCCGGACATCCGGGGGGCCATCGAGGTGCTGCTGGTGCGGGCGCAGAAGGCTGGGGCGGTCCGGGGGGATGTGGGGATGGCGGAGCTGCTGGCGTTGCTGAGTGCCACGTGCTTGGCGGCGCAGCACAACAACTGGGACGAGGAGCTACGTACGCGAACGCTCGCGGTCGTCTTCGACGGCCTCCGGCCGGACCGCTCCTGAGCCCAGCGACCGAATCTCGCCGGGCCCCGCCGCACCAGAGCGCCGCCAGAAGCAGGAGCGGGGGTCAGGAGGAGAGGCGTTTGAGGCGGGTGGCGGCCTCGTCGATGACCTCGTCCTTCTTGCAGAAGGCGAACCGGACGAAATGCCGCCCCCTCTCCGCGTGGTCGTAGAAGACCTGCGTGGGGATGGCGACCACCCCAGCCAGTTCTGGAAGGCGGCGGGTGAGGTCGAGGCCGTCGGAGAAGCCCAGCGGCCGGATGTCGGTCTGTACGAAGTACGTGCCCGAAGGCCGTAGCACTGAGAAGCCGGCCGCCGCCAAGCCCTCCATCAGCCGGTCGCGCTTGTCCTGGAGGCCCGCCCCGAGTGCCGCCACCCAGTCGAGCTCGTGCCGCAGCCCGTACGCCACCGCCAGTTGCCACGGCGCACCGGCTGTGAAGGTGAGGAACTGCTTGACCGTCTGGACGGCCGTGACCAGGGCCGGAGGGCCGCAGAGCCAGCCGGTCTTCCAGCCGGTGACCGAGAACGTCTTGCCCGCCGAGGAGATCATGGCCGTGCGCTCGCGCATCCCGGGCAGGGTGGCCAGGGGGATGTGTTCCACACCGTCGAAGGTCAGGTGCTCATACACCTCGTCGGTGATGGCGATCAGGTCGCGTTCCTGGCACAGCTCCGCGATGACCGTGAGTTCGGCGCGGGTGAAGACGGTGCCGGTGGGGTTGTGCGGGGAGTTGACGAGGATGGCGCGGGTGCGGGGGGTGATGGCGGCGCGCAGGTCGTCGGGGTCGAAGGTGAAGCGGCCCTCGACCGGGCGCATGGTCACGGCCACCAGCCGGGCCTGGGCCAGGGCGATGGAGGCGGCGTAGGAGTCGTAGTAGGGCTCGAACGCGATCACCTCGTCCCCCGGCTCGCACAGCGCCAGCACGGTCGCCGCGATGGCCTCGGTGGCGCCCACCGTGACCAGGACCTCGCCCACCGGATCGTAGGAGAGCCCGTAGTGCGCGGCCCGATGCTCGGACACCGCCTGCCGTAGCTCCAGCACGCCCGGCCCCGGCGGGTACTGGTTCGCGCCCGACCCGATGGCCTGGACGGCGCGGTCGAGCATGGCCGCGGGCCCGTCGGTGTCGGGGAAGCCCTGGCCGAGGTTGATCGATCCGGTCTGTACGGCGAGCGCGCTCATCTCCGCGAAAATCGTCGTGCCGAAGGCGCGCATCCTGGGAACAAGTGGTTCGGTCACGGCTCCACACTATTAGTCTCGTGCCGTGATCATTCGGGTCGTGCTCGCCCTCGCCCTGTCCGCACCCCCCGTCATGACCCCGGCCGGCGCCGCTCCAGGCGCCTGCCCCGTGCCCATGCCCGCCCGCACGAACTGCGGTTTCCTCGAGGTTCCCGAGCGCAGGGACGCCCCCGAGCGGAAGATCAAAGTCGGGTACGCCGTGCACATGTCCACCGCCGCGAATCGGAAACCGGACCCCGTCGTGTTCATGAGCGGCGGCCCCGCCTCGGCGTCGATGCAGCTCACGGGTTTCCTGAGCCAGATGTTCCCCGATCGTGACGTGGTGACGGTGGAGCAGCGCGGCAGCGCGTACTCCCAGCCCGTGCTGGGCTGCCCCGAGACCGCGCAGGCCATGCTCGGGCAGTTGCGGGAGCCGCCCGCCGACATCGGGGCCGCCGCGAACCGGTGCCGCGAGCGGCTGCGGGAGCAGGGCATGGACCTGCGGGGGTACAACACGAAGGAGATCACGGCCGACGTGGTCGCGTTACGGGAGGAGCTGGGGTACGCGTCGTGGAACCTGTTCGGCGTCAGCTACTCCACCAGGGTCATGATGGACGTGGCCGCGGCCGACCCGGCGGGGGTGCGGTCGGTGGTGCTGGACTCCTACCTGCCGGAGAGCGTCACCTGGTACGACGACGCGGACCGCAACCTGTCCGACACCATGGCGGGGCTGGGCGCGAAGGAGCCTTTCGAGACCATGGTCGCCCGGCTGAACAGGACGCCGGCGCGGGTGCCGACGACGGATCCGCTGCTCGGCAGGGAGTTCACGGCGCGGATGAGCGGCGACGACGTGGCCACGATCCTGATGGAGGGGCTGCAGGACGCGGAGCTGGCCGGGGTGGCGCCCGCGCTGGTGCGGGCGCTGGCCGACGGGCACGACGAGTTCTTGCGGCCGCTGGCCGACGCCGTGGGCGAGGCGCTGGTGTCGCACGAGTTCGGGCTGTATCACGCGGTGCAGTGCCAGGACGAGGTCCCGTTCAACACATTCACCCCAAAATCCCGACTTTTCACCGTAAATGGTGACAAAGCGGTGTGTGATGCTTGGCAGCTGCCCAAGGCGGCGCCCGTGAACGCCACCACCAAGGCGCCCGTCTACGTGCTCGGCGGGCAGCAGGATCCGACGACGCCCCCGAGGACCGCGGGGCCCGCCGCCCAGGCCCTGCCCAACGCCCGCTTCCAGCAGTTCCAGAGCGCCGCCCACGCCGTCTTCCTGGCCGACGCGTGCGCCAGGGAGAAGATCGTGGAGTTCGTCGGCGACCCGGCGAAGACGTACAGCGATCCCTGTTCGCAGCCTCCCGCTCGCGGAGTGGGCGGCCTGCACGTGACCGGAGCGCCGTACCAGATCTCCCGGTCGCCCTGGCTGGCCGCGCCGTTCGCGCTGTTCGCGCTCCTCTGCCTGGTCCAGCTCGTCCAGGGCGCGCTCAGAGGCCGGTCCCTGGCGGCCTTCGGCGGGCTGTCCGGCGCGGCCTTCTGCGGGCTGATCGCCGAGTCGGTCTACACCATGGCGAGCAGGAACGAGACCGCGCTGGCCGTCGGCATCCCCGACACGGCGGGGCTGTACACGTGGCTGGCGGTCGCCTCGGTCGTGCTGACCGCCGCGGCGCTCGTGTACGAACGCACCTGGCCACGCATGGCGGTGACCGCCGCCGGCGCCGGATTCCTCGTATGGTGGTTGCTCTGGTTCCTCTGACGCGTATCCGTGAGCTCGACGCCCTCCGCGGCTTCGCGGTGGGCGGCATCATGCTGGTCAACACCTGGCAGCACACCGACAAGAAGCCGCGCGTGCCGCTCGACTGGGCGATCGAGGCGCTGTTCCAGAGCCGGTTCTACCCGATCTTCTCGACCTTGTTCGGCATCAGCTTCCTGCTGTTCCTGCGCGGCAACAGCCGCTGGGCGCTGCTGAGCAGATTGTTCTGGCTGTTCTGTTTCGGGAAGATCCAGCACGCGTTCTACGAGGGCGAGGTGCTGACCGACTACGCCTTCTGGGGCGCCGTGGTGCTGCTGCCCGTCTCGTTCCTGCCGGGCGGCCTGCCCGTGCTGCTGCTGGGCGTGGTGGTGACGGCGTGGGGGCTGCTGCCGCAGGTGGGCGGCGGGGTGATGCTGATTCCCGGGTTGTTCCTGGTCGGGATGGGGTTGTGGCAGTTGCGGCCGTCCCGGGAGCTGCTGCTGCCGGGGTTCGCCGCCACCGCGCTGGCCGCCGTCCTGCTGACCGCCGCGGGGAGCAGCACCGGCAACTGGGTCGTCTACAGCGTGGCCGCCCTGGCGGGCGCGGCGGCGTACTCGCTGGGGCTGCTGCTCGTCCTGCGCCCGCGCCTGTCGGCGGTGCTGGAGCCGCTGGGCAGGATGGCGCTGACCAACTACGTCTCCGGCACCGCGGTGATCGTCCTGGCGCTGCCGCTGCTCAACGCCGACCCGACCCGCTGGTCGGTGGTGGCGCTGGCGGCGCTCACGCTCCTCCTTCAGGTGCTGCTCAGCCGGTGGTGGCTGGAGAGATACAAGTACGGCCCGCTTGAGTGGCTTTGGCGGTGCCTGACCTGGTTTCGGCTGGTGCCCAACCGGTTAGAGTCTGGCCGTGACCAGAATCGCCCTCTGCCAGATCCCGGTGTCCCCTGACCCGTCGACAAACCTCAAGAGGGCCAGGGAGGCGCTCGCCGCCGCCGAGGGAGCCGACCTGGCGATCTTCCCGGAGGCCACACTCACCCGCTACGGCAGGCGCGTCACGGGCCTGGCAGAGCCGCTGGACGGGCCGTTCGTGACCGGGCTGGCCGAGGCCGCCCGCGAGCACGGGCTGGCGGTGGTCGCGGGGGTGTTCGAGCCCGGCGAGGATCGGGTGCACAACACGGCCGTGGCCCTCGACGCCCAGGGGGCGGTGAAGGCGGCGTACCGGAAGATCCACCTGTTCGACTCCTTCGGCGCGAAGGAGTCCGACCTGGTCGCGCCCGGCGCGGAGCCCGTCGTGGTGGAGCTGGCCGGGGTCAGGGTCGGGCTGATCACCTGCTACGACATCCGCTTCCCCGAGCTGGCCAGGGCGCTGGTGGACCAGGGGGCGGAGCTGTTCGCGGTGATCGCGGCGTGGGGCTCGGGGCCGCTCAAGGAGGACCACTGGGTGACCCTGGTCAGGGCGCGGGCGCTGGAGAACACCATGTGGACCGCGGCCGTCGGCCAGGCCCCCAATCCGGCCGAGTCGTCCGACGGGTTCGGGGTGGGCCGGAGCATGCTGGTCGACCCCCTCGGCGTCGTACGCGCCGACCTGGGCACGGGCCCCGGCGTGCGGGTCGTGGAGGTGGATCACGAGTGGACCGCCACCGCCAGGGCGACCCTTCCGTGCCTCGAACACCGCGTCCTGTAGCTCCGGACGGTCCACCGCGGGGTCAAGCGATCGTAAAGTAGGACCGTGAGCGGAACGCAGATGCAGAAGGTGGTCCCGCCGCGTCTGCTCGTGCCATATCTGTCGGGCAAACGCACGGTCATCTCGGGCTACGTCTACCGGGTGCAGGACTGCGTCCGGCTGACCAGCCCCGAGGGGCTCTACTACGGGCTCGACCTGGCCTTCGATGGATCGGAGCTGTTCGCCGAGGTGACCGAGCTCTATCTCATGCGGTGGTTCGCCCGCGACGTCGACACCTACGCGGTGCCCTACGGACCGCATATGGGGGGTGACTGGAGCGACGCGCCGCCGTTCGCGGGAAACGGGTTCACCACCTCTTCCGAGCACGTGGTGCCGCAGTTCCACACCGTTCCGATGCCGATCCCGGCGGGGGCGGAGATCGTCCACGTCACCGGCGAGGGCGAGCGGCCCTTCGCCGAGTACGACGGGCTGACCTGGCGGCCCGCCGCATGAGCGACGAGATCGCGCCGGTCGCCTCCGGCTTCGTCGCCCGCTTCGGTGAGCGCACGCTGCCCGCCGCCCTCGGCCCCGACAACGACCAGGTGGTGCTGTTCAGCGAGGAGGAGCTGGAGGGTTTCGAGGCCGCCGCGGGCTACTGGCGACGGGTGGTGCCCAGGTCGCAGGTGGAGTGGCTGGTGCTGATCCGCACGGTGGGCGCGTTCGGCGGCGAGCCGTGCATCGTCCTCGACGAGGACGACGACGGGCTGCACATCGCCTACACCGGGCACAGCGGGATGAAGGCGGAGGCGCTCGGCTACTGGATGGTCGACCACGGCGCCTACGAGGTCGTGGTGCCCCGCGAGGAGGTCTTCTCCATCCGCGTCGAACGGATTCCGGTCCCCTAGTCAACCGGCGGCCGTCCCGCGTGTCTGAGATGGTGTGACCGAAACTGCGACCATGCCGCAGCCGTCGTTCGCCGAGCTGTTCGCGGCCCAGTACCAATCCCTGGTGCGCCTGGCCGGGCTGCTCGGCGCTGACGACCCCGAGGACATCGCCCAGGAGGCGTTCGCCCGGCTGCACACCAGGCGGTTGCGCGACGACGGGGCCGCCCTGGCGTACCTGCGCGCCACCGTCTGCAACCTGACCCGCAACCGCCTGCGCCACCTCCGCCTCGTACGGCTGCGCCGCCCCGACCCCCCTGAGCCCGTCCGCAGCAGCGAACACGCGGTCCTCGTCTCCGAGGAGCACCGCGAGCTGCTCGCGGCCGTGGACCGCCTGCCGCGCCGCCAGCGCGAGGCCCTCGTCCTGCGCTACTGGCTGGACCTGTCGGAACGCGAGATCGCCGACGCCATGGGCGTATCGCCCGGATCGGTGAAGACCCACGCCAGCAGGGCACTGGCCGCC
The DNA here is from genome assembly GCF_042656245.1 of Nonomuraea insulae. Lineage (NCBI taxonomy): Bacteria > Bacillati > Actinomycetota > Actinomycetes > Streptosporangiales > Streptosporangiaceae > Nonomuraea > Nonomuraea insulae. The sequence goes on along the minus strand of NZ_JBHSPA010000045.1, from coordinate 255,130 downwards.
CTGGGCAGAGCGCTGCAGGAGGAGGAGCGGTGAACGACCTGGAAGAGCGCCTGCGGGCCGCGTTCGACGCCCGCGCCCACACCTTCGAGACCAGTCCCGACGCCTGGATCCGCCTGCGCGAGCGGCGGCCGTGGCGGCGCGGGGTGGCCCGGCTGGCGGTGGCCGCGCTGCCCGTGGCGCTGCTGGCCGTGTTCGTGCCTGTCCTGCTCAACGGGGGCCTGGGCAGCAACACCGCGGCCGACGCCGACGCGATCTACGAGGGGCTGATGCGGGACAGGACCGCCACCGGCGAGCTGGTGACCGTGGACAACCCGACCGAGGGCAAGCCGCTGCGGCTCTGGTTCGCCAGGGCGCAGGCGGGCTATCCCGAGATGTGCTTCGTGCTGGAACGGGCCGCCGCGGAGCCGTACGGCGGTTGTACGCCCCTCACGGAGGAGCTGGACACCGATGCCTGGTTCGTCGGCAGCACGCTGCGCGACGGGGCCGAGAGCGCGCTGGACTGGGGTGTGACGCTGGAGGGCGTCGGCGGGATCACCGGGGTCGCGGCCGACGGGCAGCGCTTCCCTGGCACGGTGTCGCGACCGGTCGGCGTCCCGTACCGGATCTGGACCGTGACCTATCCCGTCCGGCACCCGATGTCCTCGATCGAGATCGCCGACGACCAGGGCAGGAAGCTCGGATCGTGGTCCCGCGACATGTTGTCCGATCGGCCGTCGGGCAAGGCGCTCGGGGACGCGCTGGAGCTGCCGGCGGGGGTCGTCGCGCGGCCGTACGAGTCGGGCCAGGGCACGGAGGTGGCCATGTCCCGGCATGGCAAGGACCTCGCGTCGGTCCTGCTGAAGGGGCAGGAGCCGGTGCAACCGACCCTGGAGGAGGACGTGATCGCCGGCGTCGCGCGCAAGGACGTCGCCAGGGTCGAGCTCACGTTGCCGAGCGGCGCCAAGGTCCAGGCCGAGACGCGGCCCGACCCGTGGGGCCTGGGCGTCACGCTGTTCGCCACCGGGAATCCGGCCGGCGGCTGGATCAATCGCTACGGCGTGGTCGCCTACGACGCGTCGGGCGGGGAGGTCTGGCGCCGGGACATCGATGATCAGCAGACGATCGCCGACAGCCCGGTCATCGGCGAGGCGGTGGCCCTTCCCGGCACCGGCATCCGCGCCTGGTTCACCAGTTTCGGCAAGGACATGACCTCGCTCTGCCGCTCGGGGGGTGTGTCCCCGTGGGGCGGGGAGAACCCGACGTGCTTCGGTGCCGGGTTGAAAGGCCGGTTCTCCCATGAGAAGGCGGTCACCTATCTGCCGGAGCCGGGCGCCGTCACGTATTACGGCGTGGTGCTCGGCCCGTGGAAGTCGGTCGAGGCGGTGTTGTCCGACGGGCGGCGGGTCCGCGCCGGGTTCCTGCGCGGCAAGGGCGCCCCGGCCGCGATCTGGCACGTCACGATCCCCTCGGGCGACGTGGTGCTCGCGGGCTTCACCGTCACACCGCAGGACGGGCCACTGGAGCGCTACCCGGAGGCCGGCAAATCCTGCGGGCGCAAGGGCGTGACGATCGACGCCGGCCGCCAGGCCCTGCCGGAGGACATGGCCGCGCTCGTGGTCCCGCCCAGTTGCCTGGCCTTCTTCTGGCACGGCGAACCCACCGCCTCGCTGGCGGGGCCGCTGCCCGGCGAGAAGCTGAGCGACCTGCTCTGGGACCGGCCGGCGAAATGGACCCGGGGCGCCGCCGCGTGGTACGGCTACGCACCGAAGGGCACGACCAGCGTCCACCTCGTCACGTCCAACGGCCGCACCGCCACCGCGAAGGCCGTGCCCGACCGGTGGGGCCAGGGGGTGACGCTGTTCGCGGGCCCGTGGCCCGAGGGCGGCGACTTCTCGGCCGGGACGTACCTCGTGGGCTACGACGCCGGCGGCGCGAAGCTCTGGCAGGACGGCCCGGTCAAGCGGGAGAACTAGATCCGAGGTTGCGGTAACGGGCCTGGCGGGCCGCGAGACGGTCCGCCGGGCTCACCTCCAGCAGCCGTGCGATCTCGTACTCCAGCGCCCGCCCCACCCGCTCGCAGAACTGCCGAGGCTCGTAGGCGGCGTCGGGCAACTCGGGCACGACGCGGTCCACGATGCCGTCGCGCCGCAGGTCGGTGGCGCGGATGCGCTGCGCCTGGGCGATCTCGGGGGCGAAGTCGACCGAGCGGTAGAGGATGGCGGAGGCGCCCTCGGGCGGCAGCGGCGACAACCAGGCGTGCTGCGCGCAGAGCACCCGGTCGGCGGGCAGCAGCGCCAGCGCCGCTCCGCCCGCGCCCTCGCCGAGCAGCAGGCAGACGGTCGGCGCGTCGAGGATGACCAGTTCGGCCAGGCAGCGGGCGATCTCGGCGGCCAGCCCGCCCTCCTCGGCCGCCTTCGACAGGTCGGCCCCGGCCGTGTCGATCACGGTGATCAGGGGCAGCCCGAGCTCGGCGGCCAGCCGCATGCCGCGCCTGGCCACGCGCAGCCCGGCCGGGCCGAGCGGCGAGTTGGTGCGCTGGAGCCGCCGGTCCTGGCCGAGCACGACCGCGGGCGCGGTGCCGAACTTGGCCAGCGCGAGCAGCAGCCCCGGCTCGTTCTCGCCTTCGCCGGTGCCGCTGAGCGGGGTCACGTCGGAGGCGGCGAGCTTGAGCAGCGTGCGCACGCCCGGCCGGTCGTCGCGGCGGGAACGCGTGATCGCCTCCCACGCCTCCACCGGCCGCAGGTCCTCCACCGGCGGCTCCCCCGCCACGATGCCCGACCGGTCGGGGGCCAGCACGGTCAGCGCCCTGATCGCCACCTCCCGCGCGTCCTGCGCCGAGACCACCGCGTCGAGCAGGCCCTTGCGGTGCAGGTTCTCCGAGACCTGAACGCCCTCGGGGAAGGAGTAGCCGTGCAACGACTCGAACACCCGCGGCCCCAAGAACCCGATCAGCGCCCCAGGCTCGGCCGCCGTGACGTGCCCGAGCGACCCCCACGACGCGAACACGCCGCCCGTCGTCGGGTGCCGCAGGTAGACCAGGTAGGGCAGGCCGACCGCCCGGTGCGCCTGGATCGCCGCGGTGATCTTCACCATCTGGACGAACGCGAGCGCGCCCTCCTGCATGCGCGTGCCGCCCGAGGCCGGCGCGGCCAGCAGCGGCAGCCGCTCGCGGGTGGCCCGCTCGACCGCGGTCACGAACCGCTCGGCCGCCGCCGCCCCGATCGAGCCCGCCATGAACGAGAACTCGCACGCCGCGACCGCCACCCTGCGGCCGTCGAGCAGCCCCTCACCGGTGATCACGGCCTCGTCGTAGCCGGACTTGATGCGGGCCGCGGCCAGCTCGTCGGCGTAGTCGGAGCCAGGCTCTGCCGGATCTGCGGGCGGCGCGTCCCACGACTTCCACGACCCCCGGTCGAGGACCGTGTCGATCAGTGTGCGCGCGTCCGGACGGCTCACTATCGCTCCCTAGATGTCAGTCGACGATGCCATGTTGACGCGCGAGCGCCCCGGCCGGTGCCACCTCATTGTTCGCGCTCTTCCAGCCAGGCCAGCACGGCGTCTCCGTCCTGGCCGAGCGCGGGCGGCGCGGTGTGCTCGACTCCGGTCAGCCCGTCGAACCGCAGCGGCGGCCCCGGCAGCTCGATCTTCCCGAGCACCGGGTGCTCCACCTCGACGACCAGGCCCTGCGAGCGAGTCTGCTCCCAGTTGTAGACCTCGTCGAGCGATCTGATAGCGCCCGCCGGCACCCCCGCCTCGCCCAGCCTGGCCAGCCAGTGGGCGCGGTCGTGGGCCGCCAGGCCCTTCTCCATGTCGGCGATCAGCTCGTCGCGGTGGGTGAACCTGTCGCGGTTGGTGGCGTAGCGCGCCTGACCGGGGTCGATGTCGAGGAGCGCGGCGACCTTGCGCCACTGGCCCTCGTTCGCGGCGGCGATCTGCAACATGCCGTCGGCGCAGCGGAAGGCGCCGTAGGGGGCGATCGAGGCGTGGTGGTTGCCGCCCGCTGTGGGCACCTTGCCGCCGACCGTCCAGGCGGTGCCGTGGTAGGAGTGCACACCGGTGATGGCGGCCAGCAGCGAGGTGCGAATGACCCGGCCCTGGCCCGTGTGCTCGCGCTCGTAGAGCGCTCCTGCCACGCCGTACGCGCCGTGGATGCCGGCCAGCAGGTCGGCGATGGAGGCGCCGACCCGGTAGGGCTCGTCGGGCGAGGGGCCGGTGAGCGACATGAGGCCCGCCTCGCCCTGGGCGATCTGGTCGTAGCCCGGGCGGCCCCCTTCGGGCCCGTCGTGGCCGAAACCGGTGATCGACAGGATGACCAGGCGGGGGTTGAGCTCGTGCAGGCGCTCGACGGAGAAGCCGAGGCGGTCGAGCACGCCGGTGCGGAAGTTCTCGATGAGGACGTCGCTCTGGCGTACGAGGCGCTCGATGAGCTGTTTGCCCTCGGCGGACTTCAGATCGACGGCGATGGACTGCTTGTTGCGATTGGCTGCCAGGAAATAGGTCGAGATGTCGTGATCCGGACCGACGAATGGCGGGCCCCAGCCCCGTGACTCGTCACCCCCGTCCGGATGCTCGACTTTGATCACGCGCGCGCCCAGGTCACCGAGCAGTTGCGCGGCGTGCGGCCCGGCCAGAGCCCTGGACAGATCGAGCACGACGATGTCACCGAGGGGTCCGAGCAAGATCCAACCTCCTACTTGCGTTCGGGGTGAAAGAACATTCTCGCAGGCGCCTGCCCTTCGTCATCTACCCTGGGTCCGATGAATCAGCTGGCCGCCCGCATCACGAACCTGCGGCCTTCCTGCGGATCGGTGCGGCTGGTGGCCGTGGACGGGCCGGCGGGGGCGGGCAAGACGACGTTCGCGGCGCGGCTGGGGGCGCGGCTGCGTTGCCAGGTCATTCACGGCGACGACTTCCCCGTGCCGTGGGAGGAGGGTCCCGGCGGGTGGTTCCACGCCCTGGAGTCGCAGGTCCTGCGGCCGCTCCAGAAGGGCCTGGCGGGCGGTTTCCGCAGGTACGACTGGGTACGCGGCACATACGCGGAACAGGTGACCGTACCGCCCGCGCCCGTCCTGATCATCGAGGGCGTCGGCACGGCGCGGGCCTCGGCGGCGGGGCTGACGGCGTACACCGTCTGGGTGGAGGCGCCGGAAGAGGTGCGCCTGCGACGCGTGCTGGAGCGGGACGGGCCCGAGCTGGAGCCCAGGTGGCGGGAGTGGTTCGCGGCGGAGCGGATGTGGTTCGCCGGGGACCGCACCCGGGAGCGGGCCGATCTGGTCGTCACGACGTGAGGTGCGCGACGTCGTTGAAGCGCATGAGCTCACCGGCCCGCCAGAGCGACACCGAGGCGTTCAGCACCGGCGCGTGCTCCAGCACGGACGCCAGGCCCGTGTCCGGATCGCCCGTCAGGACGTGGCGCAGCCCCAGCACCACCGAGTCGTGGGCGACGATCAGCACCCGCCGCCGGTCCGCGCGCCCGGCCAGGTCCTTGAGGAAGTCGCGGAGCCGGATCACGACGTCCGCCAGCGACTCGCCGCCGGGCGGCCGGTAGGCGTAGGCGCCCGCCGACTCCCTGCGCGCCAGCTCCTCGGGGTGGCGTTCGCCGATGGCGGCCAGGTTGAGGTGCGCGAACGCCCCCGCCTCCTGGTCCCTGAGCCGCTCGTCCACGGTGACGGGGAGCGGGGCGGTCCCCCACTCCTGTCGCGCGAGCTTCCAGGTGTCGAGCGCCCGCAGGTACGGCGAGCACCAGACCAGCTCGGGCGCCTCCTCCGGGGGCAGGGCGGCCAGCAGGCGGCCGAGAGCCACCGCCTGCGTCCTGCCCAGCTCCGTCAGCGTCACCTCGTCGTCGCCACGCTCGTAGACCAGCGGCCTCGCCCCGGCCTCCTGGTAGGCGAGGTTGGCCTCGCTCTCTCCGTGGCGGACCGCCATGATCCGCGCAGGTCCCATGCGCACCTCCTCAGACACTGCTCTGCGCGTACCCCCTGACGAGGTCCTCGACGCGGGCGCGCAGGGCCAGGAACTCCGGGGTGCGCTTGAGCGCGAGCTCCCGGCGCGCGGGCAGCGGGACCGGCAGCTCGGCCGCCACCCGGCCGGGATGCGGGGCCAGCACGATCACGCGGCGGCCCAGCAGCACCGCCTCCTCCACGTCATGGGTCACCATGAGCACGGTGGCGCCGGTGTCCTGCCAGACCTGGTGCAGGAACACCTGCATGTCCTCCTTCGTCTGCACGTCGAGAGCCCCGAACGGCTCGTCGAGCAGCAGCACGGAAGGCTCGCAGGCCAGCGCGCGGGCGATCGCCACCCGCTGCCGCTGCCCGCCCGACAACTCCTTGGGCAGGGCGTCCGCCAGCGGCAGCAGGCCCACCTCCGACAGGTACCACTCGACCCGGCGCCGCCGCTCCTCCGCCGCCAGGGGCAGCAGGCGCAGGCCGAAACCGACGTTACCGGCCACCGTGAGGAACGGGAACAACGCCCCCGACTGGAACACCAGCCCCCGCTCCGGGCCCGGTCCCCTCACCGGGGCGCCGTCCAGCTCGATCGTGCCGCCACTGCTCGGCTCCAGGCCGGCGATCAGGTTGAGCAGCGTGGACTTCCCGGAACCGCTGGCGCCCACGATGCACAGGAAGTCGCCGCGGCCGACCTCCAGACCGACGCCGTCGAGCACGCGGCTGCCCGCGTACTCCTTGGCCACCTCACGCAGCACCAGCGTCACGCCGCCCACCTCCCCACCCTGGCCCTGGCCAGGCGCAGCCCGATGTCGATGGCCAGGCCGATGAGGCCGATCACGACGAGCACGGCGAAGATACGGTCGGTCTGGAGGAAGCGCTGGGCGCGTACGATCCGGTAGCCGAGCCCGGACTCGGCGGCGATGAGCTCGGCGACCACCACGAAGTTCCACGCGGCGGCGGCGTTGACGCGCATCGCGTCCAGCATGCCGGGCAGCGCGTACGGCCACACGACCTTCCGCAGCACCTCCCCGCCCGTCGCGCCCAGCGTCGCGGCGGCCTTGCGCAGCTCACCCGGCACCGCGCGGACGGCGTCGGCCGTCATGAGCGTGTTGAAGAACACGACGCCGATGACCAGGATCGCGATCTTGGACGGTTCGCCGAGGCCGAGCCAGATGATCAGCAGCGGGATGAACGCCGAGGCCGGGAGGTATCTCAGGAGGCCGATCACGGGTTCGAGCAGCGCCAGGGCGACCTGGGACGTGCCCATGGCCATCCCCAGCGGCACCGAGATCGCCACCGCCAGCCCGAAGCCCGCCGCCACCCTGGCCAGGCTGGCGGCGGCGTCGGACAGGAGCTGGCCGCTCGACGCCATCTCGGCGAACGCGCCGGCCACGGCGGCCGGGGACGGGAGGAACGTCGGGTCGACCAGGCCCATGGAGCTGATCACGGCCCAGAGCCCCAGAGGCACGACGACGGCCGCCGCCCTCAGCGCCCACCGGGTCCTCGCGGGCAGCGTCCTGCCGCGCCACTGGGGCGGCGTGCGGCGCAGCAGGCGGGCGACGTGGACGGCCAGCGCGAGGCGCCCCGGCATCAGGGCCCCGCCTGAGCCGTCCTGGCCGCGCGGCGCGCGCTTCGGCAGCGGTGGCCAGCCTTCACGGTCCCCTGCCCGCCGTTGTCCCGGCCCGGTGTCCGAGAGCGCGGTCATGAGGAGACCCCCTGGATGAAGCGGGGGTCGAGGAGCCCGTCCAGGGAGGGCGCCGTGTCGGCCAGGCCAGACTCCGTGAGGAAGGCCGCGATCTCCGCCGCCTGGCGTCCCAGGCTGCCCGAGGTGAACGCCTCCCGGTTGTCGGCCAGCGAGAAGATCGTGGTCCCCGCGTCGTAGTCGGCGTACGCCCGCTCGCTCACCCCCGCCCGTCTGGCCATGATCGTCAGAGCCTCGCCCCGGTTCTGCGCGATCCAGGCCAGCGTGTCGAACCAGGTCTTCACCAGGCCGCGCACCGCCTCCGGCCGCGAGGAGGCGAGCGAGCGCGTCACCACGAGATGGTCGGGGATGGCCCCGGGGAAGTCCCTGGAGCTGGCGATCGTCGTGGACCCGGGCAGCTCCAGCGCGGTGGTGGTGAACGGCGCGAAGACCCCGACGGCGTCCACCTGCCCCGCCTTGAACGCGGCCGCCGCGGCGTCCGTCGGCAACGGCTTGAACGTGACGTCGGCCTGCTTCAGCCCCGCCTTCCGCAGCGCGAGCAGCAGCAGGTAGTGGTCCACCGTGCCCTGCTCGGCCGCGACCGTACGCCCCTTGAGCTGCGCCACCGACGAGATGCCCGGCCTGGCGATGATCTGGTCGTTGCCGGTCGAGTTGTCGTTCACCAGCACCACGCTCTGCTTCGCGCCGCCGGAGACCGAGGCCAGCGTGTCGTTCAGGGTCTGGCTGTTGGCGTCGATGTTGCCGGTGGCCAGCGCGGTGAGGCTGTCGGTGTAGCTGTCGAAGTACTTCAGCTCCACCTGCACCCCGTTCTTGGCGAACAACCCCTTCTCCTGGGCCACCTGCCACGGGAACCAGCCGGGCCAGGCGGAGAAGCCCAGAGTGAGCTTGGAGGGGGTGGCGGAGGGCGGCTGGCCGCCGCAGGCCGTACAGAGGAGGAGGAACAGCAGCAGGGCGGCGGCGAGCGGTCTCATGACACGGCCTCCTTCCGCTTCGACGGCAGGTGCCCGGAGCGGACCAGGCAGCCCAGCGTGTCGCAGATGACTCGGGTGGCGATGAGCGAGGTGATCTCGGCGTTGTCGTACGGCGGGCTGCACTCGACCACCTCGATCCCGGCCAGCGGCGCGGCGTCGGCGATGATCTGGATGAACTTCAGCACCTCCCGCGGCAGGAACCCGCCCGGCTCCGGCCACCCGGTGCCCGGCACGAACGCGGCGTCCAGGCAGTCCACGTCGAACGACAACCACACCGCCTCGGCGCCGCGCCAGGCCACCTCCAGGGCCCGCTCGGCGGCGGCCTCGATGCCCATCTCGACGCAGTCGGTGACCGTCATGATCGTGGTGCCGCGCTCCCGCCCGACCTTGACGCCCGGCCTGGGCGCCTGCCAGCCGCCGATGCCGATCTGTACGAGGTTCGACGGCGGCACGTTCGGCAGATCCGTGGCGTGGAACCAGGGTGTGGTGTGCATGCGCTCGTCCAGGTCGCTCTCCTGGGTGTCCACGTGCCGGTCGAAGTGGATGATCCCGAGATTCCCCGACAGGTGCTCGGCCACGCCTCTGACGGTCGGGTAACCGATCGAGTGGTCGCCGCCGAGGACGACGGGGAAGGCGCCGCTGGCGTACACGTGGGAGACGGCCTTGGAGATCTGGTCGAAGGTCTTCTCGATGTTGGCCGGGATGGTGAAGACGTCGCCGAGGTCCGCGATGGTGATCGACTCGCGCAGGTCCACGCCCAGCTCGAAGCTGTAGGGGCCGTACAGGGCGGAGATGCGGCGGATGCCCTGGGGGCCGAAGCGGGTGCCGGGACGATACGTGGTGCCGCCGTCGAAGGGCGCGCCGAGCACGGCCACGTCGTAGTCGCCGCACGTGCGGACGTCCTCGACGTACGGGGCCTTGAGGAAGGTGTTGATCCCGGCGAAGTGCGGCAGTTCGCCGCGCGAGAAGGTAGGGATGCGCCGGTCCACGATGGAGTCGGCGCCGGGCAGGCCCAGCTCCAGGCCTCGGGCCACCTCGCGGTCCCAGCCGGTGGTGGGCAGGTCGGCCTCGCGTTCCACCGCGAAGCGGGCCTCGGGTCCGTAGTCGTCGTGAAGCTTGCGGGGGTGCCAGTGCATGCGAGCTCCGAATCATCGACGCCCGGCCGGAAGGCAGCCAGGCTGATGGCTGGCCTCCCGGGCTTTTGTCCCGCCGTGGAGCGGCCCCCTCGGTGTGGGTGCGGTGGGGCCGCCTGCACCTCTCGGACCAGACCCGTGAACCGGCGGAACCCTAGGTGCGCCTCACGCTCTCGGTGAGTCTCCCTCAGTGGACTCCCGCGGTGTTTCTCCCGGATTAACACCCTGTTCCAGTCCGCTTACCCGGCTTTCTATGATGGCCCCATGACCTCTGTCGCAGTCCTCGGAACGGGGCTCATGGGCGCTCCCATGGCTCGCAATCTCCTCACGGCCGGCCTGCGGGTCAGGGTGTGGAACCGCACCAGGGACAAGGCCCTGCCCCTGGAGGCCGACGGGGCCGTGGTCGCGAGCTCCCCGGCCGAGGCGGTCGAGGGCGCGGACGTGATCGTCACCATGCTGAGCGACGGCGACGCCGTCCACGACGCCGTCTCCGCCGCCGCCCCCGGGCTCAGGGCCGGGCAGGTGTGGGCGCAGATGAGCACGGTCGGCGTCGAGGCGGCCGGGCGGCTGGCCGCGCTGGCGGGCGCGCACGGGCTGACGTTCGTGGACGCGCCGGTGCAGGGCACCCGCCAACCGGCCGAACAGGGCAAGCTCGTCATCCTCGCGGCCGGGCCGCAGGCGGCCAGGCAGGCGCTGGAGCCCGTCTTCGGGGCGCTCGGGCAGCGTACGCTCTGGCTCGGCGAGGACGGCGCGGACGGGGCCGGCACCAAGCTCAAGATGGCCACGGTCAGCCTCGGCATCTCGATGACCGCCGTGGTCGCCGAGGCGCTCGCCCTGGCCCGCGGCCTCGGACTCGACCCCGACCTGGTCCGTCAGGTGGTCAGCGGCGGGCCGATGGACTCGGCCTACTTCCAGCTCAAGTCGAAGGCCGTCCTGGAGGGCGACTTCACGCCCAGCTTCACGGTCCGCAACGCCGAGAAGGACACCCGCCTGATCACCCAGGCCGGGGAGTCGGCCGGGGTCCGCCTCGACCTGGTGGCCGCCGCAGGGGAGCGCTTCCGGCGGGCCGAGGCGCAGGGGCACGGGGATGAGGACATGGCGGCCACGTATTTCGCCAGCTTCGACAAGCCCTGAACGCTACGCTCTCCCTAGGCCGCCTTCCTACGGGGAGGAGTGGAAGTGAGCCCGGGTGCCCCGCCGGACGACGGGAGCCCGGGTTTGCGCTTTCCGGGGTGACTAATCGTGTGCGACCGGGTACAGTGAGAGCAGGCCGCCCTCCTGCGGGGGGGATGGAAGTGGGCCCGGGTGTACTGCCGGAATTGACAGGAGCCCGGGCTTCGCGCTGTCAGCGGATCTCCTTGTCCCGCACCAGCATGTTGGCCTCCAACTGGCTCCAGAATCTGGGATCACCACGCTCAGCAAGAGCTTTCGCTCCCGCTACGATGTCCGGTAGCCACAGCAACGGTTCCAACATGGGGCTGCACCACGCCAGCCGCAATCTGGGTGGCATTGCATGGCGGCCTTGGAGCACCTCGACCAATTTGTGGTCACGCTGATCGAGCTCGCTGTCGCGTCGCTCGAAGACCACATCGGTCACATGGTGGTCGCCCAATTCCCAGAGCAGGCCTTGCATGCACTCCTCACAGTTCGTCCACCTCTGCGTAAGCCCGCCCACCCGACAGCTTGGCGTACCCGGGCCCCCGGTCGAAGAAGCGATCGGTAGGGGGACGGAGGCGGGCGCGGAGTTCGGCGGTGCCCTGTTCGTCGATGCGGTCCCCGTCCAGGACCACGCCGTAGTCGCCGAGGGCCCCGGCGATCGACACCTTCCCGTCCCGCACGTCGGCCGCCACCGCCCGGGGGTCGCGATCGTAGGGAGAGCCCCAGCCGCCGCCCCCCGTGGTGCGGATCCTGATCACTTCGCCGGCCTGCACCGGGTGGTCGTCGACCAGGCCCTCCATCTCCTTGCCCGCGATCTCGACCCGGAACGGCCGCCCCGCCAGGCCGCCGTTGACGCCCCAGCAGGACAGGATGGAGCGGTCGGCGATCGACATGTACGAGGTGTCCCGCAACATCCTGATGTGCTTGTCGTAGCCGAGCCCGCCCCGGTACATCCCCGGCCCGCCCGAGTCGCAGGCCAGCGCCAGCCGCTCCACCCGGAACGGCCACCGGGCCTCGGCGAACTCCACCGGGATGTTGCGCGAGTCGGGCACCACGTGGATGGTGTCCTCGCCGTCGGCGTACCAGCGCCCGCCGGAGCCCCCGCCGAGGACCTCGCGCATCAGGTACGGCTGCCCGTCGGCGTCGGTGCCGTGCACGCCGGTGTAGCGGATGGTCTCCTGGTCGGCGGGCATACGGCCGCCGGTGGCCTTGGCCAGGACGCCCGCCAGGACGCCGAGCAGGCGCAGGATGACGAACGTGCGGGCGTTGGTGGGGGCGGGGAAGACCGGGGTGAGCAGGGTGCCCTTCTCGGGGAAGACCATCTTGATGAGCGGCACGACGCCCTCGTTGACGTCCAGCTCAGCCATGCGCTCCGGCGTGTCGGCCAGGTTGCGCAGCACGGGGGCCAGCCACTTCTTCAGGAACACCCCGTCGGCGTAGTCGCCCGCGTGGTTGATCGGGCCCTTGGCCTGCGGTGAGGTGCCGGTGAAGTCGATCGTCAAGGGCGCGCGCTCCTCCTCGCCCTCCGGTCGCGAGCTCCCGCCCTCAAGCGCCGAGTGGTCCACGGTCAGCGTGATGCGCTGGGCGTGCAGTCGGGGCTCGTCCACGCCGTCGTGCTCGGCGTAGTCCTCCCACACGTACGTCCCCTCGGGGATCTTCGCCAGCAGCTCCCTGCGGAACGTCTCGGTGGTTTTGTCGATGATCGCGTCGAAGCACTCCTCGACGGCCTGCTTGCCGTACCGCTCGAACAGCTCACCCAGCCGCCGCGCGCCCATCAGGCAGGCCGAGCACTCGGCGTCCAGGTCGCCGGCCAGGGAGTCGGGCATGCGGGAGTTGCGGGTCATGATGCGCAGCGCGGCCTCGTTGGGCACGCCCTGGTCCCACAACTTGATCGGCGGCACCATCAGGCCCTCTTCGAAGACCGAGCGGGCGTGCGAGGGCATGGAGCCGGGCACGGCTCCGCCGATGTCGTCGTGGTGGCCGAAGGCCTGGACGAAGGCCACGACGGAGTCCTCGTGGAAGACGGGCACGGTGACGCACAGGTCGGGCAGGTGGCCGATGCCGCCTTCCGAGAGGTAGACGTCGTTGTGGAAGTACACGTCTCCGGGTCTCATCGACTCGATCGGGAAGTCGCGTACGACCGGCTGGACGAGGGCGCTGTAGGAGCGGCCGGTGAGTTTGCGCAGGCGGGCGTCGTGGATGCCCGCGCGGAAGTCGTGGGCGTCGCGGATCATCGGCGAGCGGGCCGTACGCGCGATGGCGGTCTCGACCTCCTTCTCGACGGAGGCCAGCGTTCCTTCGACGATCTCCACCAGGATGGGATCAGTCACGACTTATCTCCACATTTCCGTATTCGTCCACCTTGGCGGTGAAGCCGGGGTGGATGGGGATCGTCGAGCCGTATTCCTCGATCACCGCCGGGCCCTTCACCGAGGCGCCGGGGCCGAGCGCGGCGCGCTGGTGGATCGGGGTGTCGCGGGTCTCGTCGAAGGTCACGGGACGGACCGATGTGGCGCCCTCCCCCGCCTTCTCCAGGCGGCGGATGGCCGGGCGGTTGATGGGGCCGATGCCCGAGACGCGCAGGTTCACCCATTCGACGCCGTGGCGGGGGTCGTCGCGGTAGGCGTAGCCGTACACCTTCTCGTGGGCCTCGTGGAAGCGGGCGACCACCTCCGCCTGCCAGTCCTCGTCGATCTCGCCCGCCGGGGCGGGGACGCGGACCTCGTACGCCTGGCCGTAGTACCGCAGGTCGGCGCTGCGCTGGTAGACCGGGTCGTCGAAGCCCTCGCGGTCGAGGGCCTCACCCGCCTGATGCTCCAGGTCGTGGAAGATCTCGACGGCCTTGCCGAGTGAGAGGTCGCGGGTGACGTACGTACGCACGTAGTCGTTCTTGACGTCCACCGTGAGCAGCCCGAACGCCGACACGTTGCCCGGGTCGCGCGGCACGACGACGGCCGGCAGGCCGAGGATGTCGATCAGCCGGCACGCCAGCAGCGGCCCCGACCCGCCGAACGTCACCAGCGGGAAGTCCCGCACGTCCAGCCCGCGCTTGACGGTGAGCTGCCTGATCGCGTTGCTCTGGTTGAACGCGCTGATCTCCAGGATCCCGGTCGCCGTGCGCTCGGGCGTCAGGCCGAGCTTGTCGGCCAGCGCCTGGATGCCGGTGCCCGCCGCCTCGGCGTCCAGCGGGATCTCCCCGCCGAGCAGATGCGGCGGGATCCGGCCGAGGAACACGTGCGCGTCCGTCACCGTCACCTCGGTCCCGCCCTTGCCGTAGCAGAGCGGCCCCGGGTCGGCGCCGGCGGACCTGGGACCGACCTTGAGCGTGCCCTCCGGCGAGATCCACGCGACCGAGCCGCCGCCCGCGCCGACCGTGATGATGTCGATCATCGGGATCTTGCACGGGTAGCGGCCGACGGAGCCCTCGGTGGTGATGGAGGGCTCGCCGTCGATCACCACGGCCACGTCGGTCGAGGTGCCGCCGCCGTCCAGCGTGATCACCGACTGGTGGCCCGCCGTGGAGGCGATGAGGGCCGCGCCGAGCGCGCCCGCCGCCGGGCCCGACAGGACCGTGGTGATGGGCTGGTTGACGACCTCACGGGCGGACAGGACGCCGCCGTTGGACTTCATGACGGAGAACTGCCTGCCGAGCCTGGTGGACAGGTTCGCCATGTAGCCGCGCATGGCCGGCTTGACGGCGGCGTCGACCAGGGTGGTGATCGAGCGCTCGTACTCGCGGTATTCACGCAGCACGTCGCTCGACAGCGAGATCACCGCCTCCGGGTGCTCGCGCCACAACACCTCGCGCATGCGGCGCTCGTGCTCGGGGTTGGCGTAGGAGTGCAGGAAGCAGACCCCGATCGCGGTGATCCCCTTGGCGCGGAACCAGCGGGCCACCTCGACGGCCTGCTCCTCCGAGAACGACCACACCTCCTTGCCCAGGTGGTCGAGCCGCCCCTCGACGGTCTTGACCAGGTGCACGGGCACGATCCTGGGCGGCTTGACCCAGAAGTAGGAGTTGCCGTAGCCCTCGGGCACGCTCTGCCTGGCGATCTCCAGGATGTACTCGAAGCCCTCGGTCGTGATGAACCCGAGGTCCTCGATCCTGTCCTCCAGCAGCTGGTTCGTGGCCACCGTGGTGCCGTGCACGATGGAGCCGGCGTCGAGCCGGCCCAGCTTCTCGATGCCCGCGAGGAACCCGTCTGCCGGGTTCGCGGGGGTCGAGGGGGTCTTCGTGGTGAGGATCTCACCGGACTCTTCGTCCACCGCCACGATGTCGGTGAATGTACCCCCGGTGTCCACTCCGATACGCACGCTACGCATGGCTCCTCAGCTCCGGCGCCGGCCGAGCACTTCGTCGATGACTCGGGGCGCGTTGTCTGTGCCGACGTACGCGGCCAGGCGCACCACCATCTCCTGGGACCTGGCCAATTCGGCCTCGACCCTGGCCTTTCCGGATTGCCCCGCCTGAACCCCGAAGTAAGCCCCGATGATGGTACCGATCACCCCGGCCACACCGGCGAACAGCGGTGCGAAATCCCTGGTCGCGAAGACGGCCGCGCCGAAGGCGACCAGGACCGCGACGATGCCCGCCACGACGACGAGGAAACCATAGCGCCAGCGCGTGGCGTCGGCCTGGGCGGCCGTGAGGTCGTCCTGCGTCATCATCGCGTCGAGCGATGGTGGTGGTTTGTCGGTGACCACAGATTCCTCCCGTTAACTCCAGGGGAGAAATGTCCCACGAGGTCATGGAACAAGCCAAGCCGCTAGGCTGGCGGGCCGTGACCGATCTGTCTGCCTTGTCTGCCGTGCCCTCTGGCACCAGGGATGCCGTACTGAAGTTCTACTTCGGCCCCATGGATTGCGGGAAGTCCACACTGGCACTCCAGCTGAACTACAACCACGGACGGCAGGGCCGCCGGGGGCTGGTGCTCACCAAGCACGACCGCTCCGGCGGACCCAAGATCACCAGCCGGATAGGGCTCGGGCTGGAGGCGATCGAGGTCGTGGACTCGCTCGACCTCGTCCGGCTGGTCACCGCGCACGACCGCGTCGACTACCTCATCTGCGACGAGGCCTGCTTCTACGCCGTCGAGCAGATCGAGCAGCTCGCCGACCTGGTGGACGAGCACGGCGTGGACGTCTACGCGTTCGGGCTGGCCTCGGACTTCAGGTCGGTGATGTTCCCGGCAGCGCAGCGGCTGTTCGAGCTGGCCGACGAGGTGTACCGGATGCAGGTCGAGGTGCTGTGCTGGTGCGGGCGGCCGGGGCTGCTCAACGCCAGGGTGGTGGACGGGGCGATGGCGCGTACGGGGGAGCAGGTGGTGATCGGCGACACCGACGCCGCGCACGTCCGCTATCAGGTGCTCTGCCGCCGCCATCACCGCTCGGGGCTGCTCAGCGAGGGCCGCCCCTCGGACGAGGACGAGGGCTCCGCCGCCTGAGGACGAGGCCACCTGAGAGTGAGGCCGCCTGAGAGTGAGGCCGCCTGAGGGCAGGGCCAGGCGCTCAGCCGCCTGAGGGCGGGACCAGGCGGCTCAGGGCGTCTCTGAGCAGCTGGGCGTCGTCGGCGGGGAGCGGCGCCAGGAACGCCTCCTCCGCCTCGTCCATGACCCGCGTGGCCGCGCTCAGCGTCTCGCGGCCGCGCTCGGTCAGCTCCACCATGTTCTTGCGCCGGTCGCCCGGGTGCGGCCGGCGCCCCACGAGCCCCTTGCCCTCCAGCGCGTCCACCATGGCGACCATGGTCGTCCGGTCGATGCGCAGGCGCTGGGCTGCTTCGAGCTGGGACAGCGGCTCGGGCGTGTTCAGCACCGACAGCACGCCGAACTCACGCCCATCGATCCCGTACGGCTCCAGCCCCGGCTCCGTCAGCTCCGACAGGCGCAGTCCGGCATGCTTGAACAGGTGAACCAGGCGACGTGTCGACACCCTGCGATTCTCCCATCCGCGCGGAGTCAGACCGCGCAGAACCCGTCGTCGTCGCACCCGTCGCCGGGAGCGGCCAGCTGGGTGATCGGCGTCTCCCCGGTGCGCTCGGCCACCTCGTCGATGGCGGCGGCGAAGGCGTCCAGCGGCTGGGCGCCCGACACGGCGTACTTCCCCTCGAACAGGAAGAGCGGCACCCCGCTGATGCCGAGCGAGCGTGCCCTGGCGAGCTGCTCGCGCACCTCCTCGGCCCCCTCCCCCGAGTCCCGCACGCCCACCTCGGAGGCCAGCTCGCCCAGCACGGCCGGGTCGGCCACGTTGCGGCCCTCGGTGAAATACGCGCGGAAGAGCCGCCCGGCCATCTCCTTGCCCAGCCCCTGCCGGGTGGCGACCTCGATGAGCCGGTGCGCCTCGAACGTGGCGGCGTTGACCGCCTTGTCGTAGTCCAGCTCCAGCCCCTCGTCCGTGGCGGCGCCGATGACCCGCTCGACCATCTGCCGCGCGTTCGGCCCGAACTTGCGCTCCAGCGCCGGGATCAGCGGCTCACCATCGGACGGGGCGTCGGGATTGAGCTGGTAGGGCCGCATCGTCACCTCGATGGTGCCGCCCTTGGCCCGGAACTGCTCAGCAGCCTTGGCAAACCGAACGTGCCCGATATAACACCAAGGGCACACGACATCCGAAAATATCTCGACCTTCATGTCCGGAGACAACCCCGCCCGGCCGGTGCTGATTCCTACCCGGCCGCCAGTTCCTCCAGCCGGTACGGCAGATACGCCGAATCGTCCACCAGCGCGGAGGCCCCCCGCCACCACCCGAACCACTCCCCGCTGCGCCACATCCAGTCCACCCGCTCGATGGCCGCCACCACGTCGCCGACCGTCTCCCACCGCTCGCCGAGCTGCTCACGGGAGACACCGTGACGCATCGCCCACGCCCGCAGGATGCCGGCGGCGTCGGAGGGCACCTCGCGGGCATAGGGGTCGGGGTCCTCCCCCGGCAGCGGGTGCGGCCCGAGCCCGGCCGCCACTCCCCAGCTCCACTGCGCCTCGGCGGGCCGCGCGTAACGCAGGGACTGGAAGTCGAGGTTGGAGCCGAGGTCCTCGTCGGCCCGCCGGGTGACGACCGCGTCGAGCCGCCCTCCCGCGTCGAAGTGCACGACCAGCCGCTGCCCCGGCTTGACACCGGACGGCAGGTCGAAGCGGTCCTCGGCCTGCCAGGAGTTGAGGTCGACCTGCGCGACGGAGGCGCCCCAGAGCTGGTCGGCGGCGTCGTCGGAGATCCAGGCCGCCAGCATCTCCAGTGCGGTCAGGTCGGTCCACGGCTCGATCGCGACGGCCGTGCGCACCACCTCGTCGGGCGGTGGCAACTTGCCGCCCCTGGACCTGGCCCACCACTCCACGCCCAGCTCTCTGGTGCCGACCAGGAGCGCGGCGATGGCGGCCAGCTCGGCGGAGCGCCTGGTGAGCTGCGCGCCGAGGGCCAGCTCCAGCATGCGCTCGGTGCGCTCGTCGCCCAGCACCGGCCGCACGTCGCCGACCAGCGTCTCAGCCGTCGGGCGCTCTTCGCCGAGCAGGTTGCGTACGACTCGCCTGGCCTCGGTCCGTGCGTCTTCAGCGTGTGCCTGCCGCATACCGCCACGCTACGCCGGGAGATCCTTTTCCGCGAGAGTCCAGGACGTGACCAACCTCAGGCGCGGCGGCGCGATCCCCGCCCCAGCAGCCAGCCCACCGTGACTCCGGTGAGCGCGATCCCCGCTCCCATGCCGAACGCCGCCAGCATCACCCATGGGCGTGTCTCGGTGTGCGGCCTGGACGGGCGCTCGTACACGCCGGCGGGAGCCGCCTCGGCGGAGACGGCGGGTTCGGGCTCGGGCTCGGGCGCCCGCAGATGTTCTTCGACGGCGGAGAAGAACTCCCCCGCCGTGCGCTTGGCCGCCGACCCCAGCATCCGCTGGCCGACCCCGCCGATCATCCCCCCGATCACGGCCTCCGCGTCGTACTCCACGCGGGTGCCGCCGTCGATCTCGCTGAGCCGTACGAGCACGGTGGCGTCCACGGTCCCCGGCGCGCCCTGCCCCCGCGCCCTGATCGTGAAGCTCTCCGGCGCCAGCGGCTCGGCCAGCGCCACCTCCCCCTGGTAGACGCCCTTGATGGAGGCCACTCCCGCGTTGACCGTCATCCGGTAGGTGTCCGGCGCGGTCTCCTCCAGCCGCTCGCACCCCGGGATGGTGCGCACCAGCACCGCCGGGTCCTGGAGCGCCGCCCACACCCGGTCCCTGTCCACGCCGATCACCGCGCTGCCCGCCAGTTTCATGCCGCCACTCTAAGCAGCCGGGACCCCACCTGCCAGAGCGAAATCACCCCTGTGGCGTACGGGACCATCAGCCCGGCGGATGACGCGCCGACCGGCCCCCGCACGGCACTCTCGAAGCTCAGCAAACCAGGACAACGGGGATGTGACCAAGGTCGCACCCCATTGCTCTACAGCTTGTAGTACTACTACGAGTAGATGTACTACGGCGTGTAGAGCTCACGGGAGTCGGCGGGGAGAATGGACGCACTAGACCTGGCGCGGTGGCAGTTCGGGGTGACCACCGTGTACCACTTTCTGTTCGTGCCCTTGACCATCGGTCTCGGGATCTTCGTGGCGGGCCTCCAGACGGCCTGGCACCGCACGGGCAAGGAGCAGTACCTGAAGCTCACGAAGTTCTTCGGGAAGCTGTTCCTGATCAACTTCGCCATGGGCGTGGTCACCGGCATCGTGCAGGAGTTCCAGTTCGGGATGAACTGGAGCGAGTACTCCGTCTTCGTCGGTGACGTCTTCGGGGCGCCGCTGGCCATGGAGGCGCTGCTGGCCTTCTTCATGGAGTCCACGTTCCTGGGCCTGTGGATCTTCGGCTGGGACCGGCTGCCGAAGAAGGTGCACCTGGCGTGCATCTGGGCCGCGGCCATCGGATCCAATCTGTCGGCCTATTTCATCCTGGCGGCCAACGCCTGGATGAAGCACCCGGTCGGGTACGAGGTCGTGGACGGCAAGGCCAGGATGACCGACCTGTGGGCGGTGCTGACCAACTCCACGGCGGTGGCCCAGGTCCCGCACGTGATCGGGGCGGCGTTCATCGTGGCGGGCGGCTTCGTGCTGGCGGTGAGCGGCTTCTGGCTGCTGAAGACGCGTGCGGGCATGTGGCGGAGCGCCGCCCGCGCGGCGCTGGTGATGACGGCCATCGCGGGGGCGGTCGTCGCGGGCACCGGCGACACCTCCGCCAGACTGCTGTTCGAGCAGCAGCCCATGAAGCTGGCCTCCGCCGAGGGCCTGGAGCGCGACACGGCCGGCGCCCCGTTCAGCGTCGCGCCGGGCATCGAGATCCCGAACGTGCTCAGCTTCCTGGCCACCCACGACCCCGGCGCCACCGTCCAGGGCACCGAGGACCTGCAACGCCGCTTCGAGCAGCAGTTCGGCCCCGGCGACTACCGCCCGGACCAGACGATCGTCTTCTGGTCGTTCCGGGTGATGATCGTCTTCGGCATGGCCACGGTGGGCCTGTCGGTGCTGGGCCTCTGGCTGACCCGCCGCAGGCGGCCTTTCCCCGCCTGGTTCTCGCGGGCGCTGCTGCTCGCGCTGCCGCTGCCGCTGATCGCGATCATCTCCGGCTGGCTGCTCAGCGAGATCGGCCGCCAGCCGTGGACGGTCGCGGGCGAACTCCTCACGGCCTCCAGCGTGTCGCCGGGCGTGACCCTGGCCGAGGTGGCCACCTCACTGACGATCTTCACCCTCCTGTACGGCGTGCTGGCCGTCGCCGAGACCGTGCTGCTGACCAGGCACGTCCGCAAGGGCGTCGAGGAACAGGCCCCGGCCACGGAGTCCGAGCGGCTCGAACCGTCCCTGATGTACTGAGGAGCAGACCATGATCGAATTGTGGTTCGCCATCATCGCCTTCCTCTGGACCGGCTACTTCGTCCTGGAGGGCTTCGACTTCGGCGTCGGCATGCTGACGCCGCTGGTGAGCAGGAACGCCGCCGAGCAGCGCGCCGGCCTGGAGACCATCGGCCCGGTGTGGGACGGCAACGAGGTGTGGCTGATCACCGCGGTCGGGGCCATGTTCGCCGCGTTCCCTGCCTGGTACGCGGGCGTGTTCAGCGCGTTCTACCTGCCCGTGACGCTCATCCTGGCGGGCCTGATCGTGCGCGGCGTGGGACTGGAGTGGCGGGGCAAGGTGGCCAACCCGTTCTGGTGCGATCTGGGCATCGTGACGGGCAGCGCGCTCCCGGCGTTCCTCTGGGGGGCCGTCTTCACCGACCTCCTGTACGACAGCGCGCCCGCGGCCCTGCTCGGCGGCGCGTTCTCCCTGGCGCTCTGCGCCCTGCACGGCGCGGTCTTCCTGGCGCTGAAGACCACCGGCCCGCTACGCCGCCGCGCCCGCACCATCGCCCTGGCGGCCGGCGCGGTGACCATCCCGATCGCCGTCCTCGCCCTCTCGGCCCTGGGCACGGCCCCCGCCCTGGCGGCCATGGCCGCGCTCGCCGCCGCCACGGCGCTGATCTGGCGCCGCAGGGAGGGCTGGGCCTTCACCGCCACGGCCGGCGCCATCGTCCTGACCACCCTGGCCCTGTTCATGGAGCTGCGCCTGCGGCCCCTGCCCGGTCTCACCCTGGCGGAGGCGGCCTCGGGGTCGTACACGCTGACCATGCTGAGCTGGATCGGCCTGATCACGCTCCCGTTCGTCCTGGTCTACCAGGGCTGGACGTACTGGGTGTTCAGGAAGCGCGTTCAGGTCGCGGGGGCGCCGCCGAGGTAGAGGCGGCCCAGGCGGGGGTCGGCGGCCAGGGCGCGGGCGGGGCCGGAGATGTGCACGCGGCCGAGGTCCAGGACGCAGCCGAGGTCAGCCATCTCCAGGGCCCTGCGCGCGTTCTGCTCCACCAGCAGCACCGCGACCCCCGTCCTGCGCATGAGGTCGATCTGGTCGAAGACCACCTGCGTGTTGCGGGGGTCGAGACCCATCGAGGGCTCGTCGAGCAGCACCACGGACGGCTCCAGCATGAGGGCCCGCGCGAACTCGACCTGCTTCTGCTGCCCGCCCGACAGCAGCCCCGCCAGGCTCCCCCACCGCTCGCGCACGACGGGGAACAACTCCTTGACCACCTCGATCCGCGCGTTCAGCCGAGCCTGGTCTCGGACGGTGAACCCGCCGAGCCGGACGTTCTCCGCCACCGTCATCTCGCGGAAGACGCTGTGCCCCTGCAGCACGTGGGCCAGGCCCAGGCCGAGCAGGCGCTGCGGAGACAGGCCCGTCACTTCGCGGCCGGCCAGCAGCACCCGGCCGGACCTGGGCGCGAGCAGGCCGCTGGCGACCCTGAGCGCGGTGGACTTGCCGGCGCCGTTCGGGCCGACCAGGCAGACGACCTCGCCGGCGCGGACGGTGACGGACAGGCCGCGCAGCACGGGCGCCGCCCTGCCGTACCCGGCGACGAGGTCTTCCAGGGAAAGGACGAGCTCAGACACCGAGATACGCCTCCAGCACCCGCGGGTCCTCCCGCACCAGCGACGGCGGGCCCTCGGCGATCGGCGCGCCGCGGTCGAAGACGATCACGTGGTCGCACATGCCCATCACCATGTCCATGTTGTGCTCGACGACGAGAAAGGTGCGGCCCTCGGCGTTGAGCTCGCGTACGAGGGTCACGATCGCGTCGATCAGCGCCGGGTTGACCCCGCCGGCCGGCTCGTCCAGCAGCACCAGGTCCGGCTCGGCCATGAGCACGGCGGCCAGTTCGAGGAGCTTGCGCTGGCCGTAGGACAGGTCGCGGGCCTCGGCCTCCTCCAGATGCTCGATGCCCATGCGGCGCAGCCAGCGGCGGGCCCGCTCGACCTCGCCCGCGTCGCGCAGCCCGGCCAGCAGCTCGCGCAGCCGGGTACGCCGGACCGCGACCAGCATGTTCTCCAGCACGCTCAGGCGCGGGAAGACCCGGCAGAGCTGGAAGGTACGGCCCAGCCCTGCATGCGCGATCCGGTGCGGCGAATGCCGGGTGATCTCGCGGTCGCGGTAGAGCACCCGGCCGGAGTCCGGTCTGATCAGCCCGGTGACGAGGTTGAAGAAGGTGGTCTTGCCCGAGCCGTTCGGCCCGATCAGGCCGTTGATCGCCCCGTCGCGCAGCTCGACGGTGACGTCGTCGACGGCCAGCACGCCGCCGAACGACTTGGTCAGCCCCTCCGTGCGCAACGAGCTCATCGGGCCACTCCCTGGAGTCTTTGACCGGCGCTCTCGTCCGGGATCGAGGGGCCCGTCCGTTTCCTGGTGAGACGGGCGAGGATGCCGTCCGGCATGAACAACACGACCAGCACGAGCACCAGGCCCGTCGCGGTCAGGTGGATCTGCGTCTCGCCGAGGGCGATGAGGAAGTACTCCCCCGCCGGGGCCACGATGAGCGCGCCGAGCAGCGGCCCGTACAGGTGCCTGACGCCGCCGAGCAGGCTCATGAGCACCATGTACGAACTGATCAGGATCGAGAAGACGAAGATCGGGTCGAGGCTGCCGAACCAGAGCGCGTAGAGCCCGCCGGCCAGCGCCACGAACAGGGCGGACAGGGCGAAGGCCGCCACCTTGTACGCCCCCGTGGGCACGCCCAGCGACTCCGCCTTGTCCTCATCCTCCCTGATCGCCCGAAGGCCCGCGCCGAAGCGGGAGCGGGAGACGTACCACCAGGCCAGCAGCGCGATCGCGAGCAGCGCCAGGAACAGGTAGAAGAACACCATGTGCGTCTGGCCCCGGTGCAGATCGGGGAAGGGCGTGGGCACCTGCAGGCCGGTGGAGCCGCCGGTCAGGGAGCGCCAGCCCTGGACGACGAGGTTCATCATGGACACGAGCGCGATGGAGACGATCACGAAGGAGGCGCCGCGCACCCGTACCGCGGCGATGCCGACGCCGATGGCGAACACCGTGACGAGCAGCGCCGAGAGCAGCAGCGCCACGACCCAGGGGACGCCCAGGCGCACGACGAGCAGCCCGGTGCCGTACGCGCCGAGGCCGAAGAACGCCGAGTGGCCGAGGGAGACGTAGCCGGTGAAACCGCCCAGGAGGTTCCAGGAGGTGGACATGGCGGCGTACATGACGGTCAGCGCGCCCGCGTACACCAGGTAGTAGTTGGGCACCAGCCACGGATAGGCGATCGCGAGCGCGGCGACCAGCAGCGGGAGTCCTCTAGAAGCGATGCGCAAGGCGGCCTCCGAAGATCCCCTGGGGACGCACGAGCAGGGCCAGGAAGAGGAAGACGTAGAACATCATGGTGGCCCAGGTGGCGTCCACGGTCACCAGCACGAGGCCCTCGACCACGCCGAGCAGGACGGCCGCCAGCGCCGCGCCCACCACGCTGCCCAGCCCGCCGACCACGATGATCGCCATGAGCTTGCCGATCCACACCCAGTGGGAGGCGGGGAAGAACGGCGTGATCAGCGCCAGCACCGTGCCGCCCACGGCGGCGGTGGCCAGGCCCACGCCGAAGCCGTACCCGGCCACGCGCTCGGTCTGGACGCCGACCAGCCTGGCGGCCTCGCGATGCTGGATCGTGGCCCGCAGCGCCTGCCCGAACTTGCTCCTGACCAGCACCGCGAACAACACGGCGAGGGTGAGCGCGGCCACGCAGAAGGCGATGATCTTGTCGTAGGGAAGGTGCACGCCGGCGATGGTCAGCGACCTGGTGGCGTACTCCATGCTGATCGACTTGTAGGAGCCGGTGTAGAACGTCCCGAGCAGTCCCTCGATGGTCAGCGCGATCCCGAACGTCAGCAACACCGACATCATCGCCAGGTTCTCCGGCGCGAGCCGGGCGACCAGCAGCCGCTGCACCGCCACGCCCAGCACGAAGAACAGCGGCACGGTGATCGGCAGCGCCAGGAACGGGTCCACGCCGAGCGCGGTGTGCACGGTGTAGGTCAGGTACGCGGCCAGGAACAGGAACGCCGGGTGCGCCACCATGACCACCCGCATCACACC
The DNA here is from genome assembly GCF_042656245.1 of Nonomuraea insulae. NCBI lineage: Bacteria > Bacillati > Actinomycetota > Actinomycetes > Streptosporangiales > Streptosporangiaceae > Nonomuraea > Nonomuraea insulae. Next base: position 230,330 of record NZ_JBHSPA010000045.1, on the reverse strand, counting down.
GAAGTACAGCGACAGGCCCGAGGCCAGCAGCGCGTAGAGCCCGCCGGTCAGCACGCCCAGGGCCAGCCCCTGCAGGAGCAGGCTCACCATGGTTTCTTCGGGTAGACGATGCCGGCCGTCTTCGCCTGCTCGGGGAGGACGATCTCGATCTTGCCGTTGACGTACTGCTGGATCATGTGCGCCTGCTCGGGGCGTCCCTTCTCGTCGAACGACAACGGTCCCACGATCGTGTCGAACGTGCCCTGCCTGATGTGCTCGGTCAGCCTGTCCTGGCACTCCTTGGCGGGGTCCACGCATTTGACGGCGTTCACGGCGGTCTCGACGATCTGGCCGACCGTGTAGCCGTTCGCCGCGTCCTCGTTGGCCTCGCTGCCGAACATCTCCTTGTAGCGCTTGACCATCTCCTGGTTGCCGGTGAACGTGGCGGTCTCCGACCAGCCGACCGGCGAGACGATGTGCTCGGCCGCCCCCTTCACCGCGGCGGGGAACTCCGCCAGCGTCGGCCCGGTCGAGAACGCCGCCAGCTTCGGCTGCACCTTCAGCTCCTGCAGCGCCCGCACCAGGCCGACCGAGTCCTCGAACTGGGTGCCGCCCACGACCAGATCCGGCTTCGCGGCGGCGATCTTGGCGGCGATCGGGGAGAAGTCGGTGGTCTCCGGCGGGTACACCTCGTCCACGACCGTCTTGATCCCGGCCGCGGCCAGTTTGTCGCGCAGCCCGTACGCGGTGCCCTGGGCGAACGGGTCGTCCAGGCTCGCGTACGCCGCCGTCTTCGGCCGCTGGTCGGCCGGCAGCTTCGTGAGGTAGTCGGCCAGGTAGTTGTAGTGGTCGTCGGCGATCGCCGGGGCCGCGTAGAACAGCCGCTTGAAGCCCTGCTCGAAGACCTCCGCGGCGGCCCCCGCGGGCTCGACGAACACCATGTCGTACGACTCCGCGACCTTCGCCGCCGGGATCACCAGGCGCGAGGAGAACGGCCCGAAGACCAGGTTGACCTTGTCCTGCGTGATGAGGGACTCGTAGTCGGAGCTGACCCGGTTGGGGTCGGAGGCGTCGTCACGGAAGATCAGCTCGACCTTCCTGCCGAGCAGGCCGCCCTTGGCGTTCACCCGGTCCGCCCAGACCCGGTAGCCCTCCTGGATGCCCTTGCCCGGCTCGGAGAAGTCGCCGGTGAGCGGGAGCGAGATGCCGATCTTCACCGGCCCCTGCTGCTGCCCCGGCGCCTGGGACGCGCCGGGTTCGTCGGTCTTCGCGCACGCGGTCAGCCCTAATGCGCAGATGGAGATGATCGTCAGACCCTTGCTAACTCTTGCCATCGAGGAGACCCCCGTCAGAAGAGGCGAGCGAAAGCGCTTTCGTAAGCGCTTTCGGTTACGATTACACGGGATTCAGCCCCGGACAAGGGGGTGCGCACGCATGACGGAGCGACCTTCCCCGCCTTCTCCACCCCGCCTGGTCGACGTGGCCAAGGCCGCCGGCGTGTCGCTGGCGACGGCCTCGCGGTCCATGACCGGCAGCGCGGGGGTCAGCGCCGAGGTCGCGGCGCACGTGCAGGCGATCGCGTCCCAGGTGGGCTACGTGCCCAACAGCCACGCCCGGGCGCTGGCCGGCGGGCAGGCGTCCATGGTCGGGCTGATCGTGCACGACGTGGGCGACCCCTATTTCGGCGAGATCGCCCGTGGCGTGCTGCGTGAGACCGAGAGCCGCGGCTACCTGGCGCTGATCAGCCAGACCTCACGTGACCCGCGCGCCGAGCTGGCCAGGATCCGGGCGTTGCGCGCCCACCGGGTGACCTCGATCGTGCTGGCGGGCTCCGGTTACGTCGAGGCGCGCACCGAGACCGAGATCGCGGCCGAACTACGCTCGTTCACCGCCATGGGCGGGCGGGTCGCGGTGATCGGCCGCCACCACCTGCCGGTGGACGCGGTCCTGCCCGACAACGCCGCCGGCGGCGTCACGCTCATGCGCCACCTGCTCGACCTGGGCCACCGCCGCCTGGGCGTGGTCGGCGGCCCGGCCAACCTGACCACGGTGGAGGACCGGCTGGCGGGGCTGCGGCAGGCGTACGGGGCCGCCGGGCTCGACTGGCCCTCGGTCCCCGTGGAGCACGGGGACTTCACCCGGGAGGGCGGGGCGGCGGCGACGGCCCGGCTGATGGCGGCGCACCCGGAGCTGACCGCGGTGGTCGCCCTGAACGACCCCATGGCGGTGGGCGCTCTGTCCTGGCTGCTCAACCATGGGCGGCGGGTGCCTGAGGAGATCTCGGTGGCCGGGTTCGACGACGTGCCGGTGGCCCAGGATGTCTACCCGGCGCTCACCACGGTCCGGCTGCCGATGGTCGGCATGGGCAGACAGGCCCTGGAACTGGTGCTCAAACCACCGGCCGCGCGTCCCCGCCGCCACCGCACCCGTCACGAACTGATCGTCCGCGCCTCCACGGCCCCACCGGCCTAACCGACGACCTGCATCTTCTTCGTCCGGTGGTCGGTGAGGTGGAGGTCGCCGCCGAGCCGCTCCTTGAGCAGGTCGAGCACCTTCCTGCTGGACAGGACGGTCCACAGGTTGCCGACCAGGTGCGGGTTGTACTCGGGCGCGGCGTCCATCCAGGCGTCCTTGCCGGCCTGGTTCTTGAACGTCGTGACGAAGAACTCGCCGTCCGGGGTCTTGCAGTACGCCGTACGAAGCTCGTCGGCGTTGACCTGAATGCGTGGCTTGCACCCCACCTTGGCGGAGAGCTGCTCGACGGTGAGGATGGGGGCGGTGGCGGGCTGCGCCTTGCCTGCTGCGGCGTACTCGCTCCAGCCAGCGCTTGAAGAGCAGCCGGCGACCAGCCCGGCCAGCAGCGCGAGAGCGGCCAGACGTGGAAATGTCGTCATGTGCGGAGGTACGCAGCCCCACGGGTCCGGGTTCAGCTAGCCGGCAGAAGGGGTCTGGGACATCCGGTGGTCGGTCAGGTGCAGATCCCCGTTGAGCGGCCCCTTCAGCGCTTCGAGCACCTTGAGCGGCCCCAGCACGGTCCACTGACGACCCACCAGGTGCGGGTTGTACTCGGGCGCCCGATCCATCCACTCGTCCTTGAGCTTCTCGTTCTTGAACGTGTTGACGAAGAACTCGCCCTCCTGCGTCTTGCAGTACGCCGTGCGTATCTCATCGGCGTCGACCTGCAACTTGGGTTTGCACCCCACCTTGGCGGAGAGCTGCTCGACGGTGAGGATGGGGGCGGTGGCGGGCTGTGCCTTGCCTGCTGCGGCGTACTCGCTCCAGCCGCCGCTTGAAGAGCAGCCGGCGACCAGCCCGGCCATCAGCACGAAAGCGGCAAGACGTGGAAATGTCGTCATGTGCGTGGGTACGCAGGCCCGCCGCGCCCGGTTCACCGCAGGACGACGCAGCCTTTCGCCCGGAGCCGGGCCAGCACGTCCGGCTCACCGTCCAGCTTGTTCCACCGCAGGTCGAGCTTGTCCAGGTCGGGCAGGCGCTCCGGCAGCTCGCGCAGGCGGTTGTTACGCAGGTCCAGGTGCCGCAGCCCGGCGGGCAACCTCTCGGGGAGTGAGCGCAGCCGGTTGTCACGCAGGTCGAGATGGCGCAGCCCGGCGGGCAACGTCTCCGGCAGCGAGCGCAGCCGGTTGCCCTGGAGGTGCAGCTCGCGCAGCCGCGACAGGCCGCCGACGCTCTCGGGCAGCTCCTCCAGCCGGTTGTTGTAGAGCCGCAGCTCCACCAGCGAGGCCATGGACCCGATCGTGGCGGGCAGGCGGGCGATGCGGTTGTCGGTCAGGTTGAGGTAGGCCAGCCGGTCCAGCCGCCCGATCGAGCCGGGCACCTCGGTGAACAGGTTGTCGCTGAGGTACAGGTAGTCGGTCAGGGGCAGGTCGCCCAGCTCGGGCGGGATCTCGGTGAACCGGTTGTGGGCCAGGTCGAGCATGCGCAGCCGGGTCAGCCCGCCGATGGCGGCGGGGATCTCGGTGAGGGCGTTCTGGGCGAGGTTGAGCGATTCGAGCCCGGTCAGCTTCCACAACGAGGAGGGCACCTCGGTGAGCCCGTTCGCGCCGGCCGCCAGGTGCCGGAGCGTGGCCGGCAGGCGGCCGGGGAGGGCCCCGACGCGGTTGCCGTACAGGTAGAGCGTCTCCAGGTGCGGCGGGCAGCCGGGGAAGGACGTCAGCTCGTTGCCGTCCAGGTGCAGGACGCGGAGGGCGGCGAGCCCGGACAGGTCGGGCAGCTCGCGCAGGCCGTTGCCGTCGAGCCGCAGCTCCTCCAGTGAGGCGAGCCCGGCCACCCACGCGGGCACCTCGGCGATCTCGTTCCACGCCAGGTCGATCGTCCGGACGTCGCCGGGGACGGCGGGAAAGGCGGTCAAGCCGGAGTCGGGCGCACGCATGGCGCCGATCATCTCATCCCGGTCAGAGTGAGTGGGCGGCGCGCAGGTCGAACAGCTCGGACGGGGAGATGGGCATGCGGTCGATCTCGATGCCCTCCGCGTCCTCGATGGCCGAGGCGATGACGGCGGAGACCGGGATCACCCCGGCTTCACCCGCCCCCTTGACGCCGAGGGGGTTGAGCGGCGAGGGCGTCTCCAGGTGGCCGGTCTCGATGTGCGGGATCTCGGTGGCGTACGGCATGAGGAAGTCCATGAAGGAGGCGTTCACGAGCTGCCCGTCCTGGTCGTACACCATCCGCTCGTACAGGGCGCCGCCGATCCCCTGGGCCACCCCGCCGTGGATCTGCCCCTCCACGATCATGGGGTTGATCAGCCGCCCGCAGTCGTGCACGACCGCGTACCGGACGACCTTGATCTCGGCGGTGTCCGGATCGGTCTCGACGATCGCCGCGTGCATCCCGGCCGCGAACGTGGACCTGATCGGCGAGTAGTAGTCGCGCCCCTCCAGACCCGGCTCCTCGCCCTCGGCGATCGGCGGCCGGTCCGGGGAGGTGGTCGCGGAGAACTGGGTGGCCTTGGCGGTCTCCTCGTCGAAGGCGTAGCGCAGCGGGTTGGCCAGCACCGCCACCGTGGACAGCGGGATGGAGGCGGACGGCGTCCCGGCCACGTGCACGATGCCTTCGGCGATGTCCAGGTCCGCCGGGTTCGCCTCCAGCGCGTCGGCGGCGATGCGCAGCGCCTTCTCGCGTACTTTCCTGCAGGCCAGGGCGATGGCGTTGCCGCTGACGACGGCCGCCCTGGAGGCGAAGGTGCCGACCGCGTACCCGAACCTGCGGGTGTCGCCGGTGACCACGCTGACGCGCTCGATCGGCACGCCCAGCTCGGAGGCGGCGATCTGGGCGAAGACCGTCTCGTGGCCCTGCCCCTGCGAGGTGAGCCCGGTGGAGACGTGAACCCGGCCGTCGGAGGTGATCTGCACGTGCCCGCCCTCGTACGGCCCCACCCCGGTCCCCTCGACGTAACAGCCGATGCCGAGGCCACGGCCTGGGCGCCGCTCGAAGGAGTCCCAGCCGATGAGCTCCTTGATCATGCGGAGCATCTCCGGGTAGTTCCCGCTGTCGTAGATCAACGGCCGCCCGTCCTGGAACGTCATCCCCTGGTCGTAGGGAAACTCCTCGGGCCGGATGAAGTTGGCCTCCCGCACCTCGGTGCGGTCCTTGCCCAGGTATCGGGCGATCTTGTCCATCGTGCGTTCCATGCAGAAGACGCCCTGCGGCCGCCCGGCCCCGCGATAGGGGGTGACCTGCACGGTGTTGGTGTAGACGGCGGTGAACTCCACCCGGTAGGCGCCCGGCTTGTACGGCCCCAGCAACTGTGTGGACGTCACGATCGGCACGATGATCCCGTAAGGCGTGTAGGCCCCGTGATCATGCAGGATCGTCACGTCCAGCCCCAGCACGCGCCCGTCGTCGTCGAACCCCACCCGCACGAACTGCACCTGCCCCCGCTCGTGCGCAGAGGAGATGAAGTGCTCGCGGCGGTCCTCGGCCCACTTGATCTCGCGCCCGAGCGTCATGGCCGCCCACGGCACCAGCACCTCCTCCGGCCACGGGTGCACGATCTTCACCCCGAAGCCGCCGCCCACGTCGGGCGCGATCACCTCGACGTGCGGCAGCGGCAGCCCGAGCGCGGCGGCCACGGCCATCCGGACGCTGGTGGAGGTCTGGGTGCTGGAGTAGACGCGCAGGTCGCGGCCGTCCCAGCGGGCGTACACGCCACGGCCCTCCAGCGGCATGCTGGCGCTGCGCTCGATGTCGAGCCGGAAGGCGAGCGTGTGCGGGCAGGTCTCGATGATCTCCCTGGCGCTGCGCCCGTCGTTCGCGGCGACCTCCTGCACGAGGTGGGCCCCGACGTTGCCCGGCACGTCCTCGTGGACGAGCTGGGCCCCCTGGACGGCCTCCTCCAGGCCGACGACCGGCTTGAGCGGCTCGTAGTCGACCTCGATGAGCCCGCAGGCGTCCTCGGCGGCGTATCGGTCGGCGGCCACGACCATGATCACCGGCTCGCCGACGTGCCTGACGACGTCCCTGGCCAGCGGGTACGCGGTGCGCCCGTGGGTGAGCGCGGGGTGCGGGATCAGCAGCGGCAGCGCCCGGCCGACCCGCTCGGGCAGATCCTCCCAGGTGTAGATCGCGACGAGCCCCTCCACGTCGAGCGCCGCCGCGACGTCGACGTCCCTGATGCGGGCGTGGGCGTGCGGCGACCGGACGAACGCCGCCGCGAGGGCCTCCCCGCCCAGATCGTCGAGGTAGCGGCCCTGCCCGGTGAGCAGCCTGGGGTCCTCCCTGCGTTGTACGGGCTCCCCGAACAACCTCGTCGTCATGCTTCCTCCGCCAGCAGCTCGGCGGCCCGGTGGACGGCCTTGACGATGTTCTGGTAGCCCGTGCAGCGGCACAGGTTGCCCGAGATGCCCTCTAGCACCTCGTCCTCCGTGGGGGCCGGGTTCTCAAGCAGCAGGGCGGTCACCGTACACAGGAAGCCCGGCGTGCAGAAGCCGCACTGCAGCCCGTGGCACTCGGCGAACGCCCGCTGCACCGGCGACAGCCCGCCGTCGTCGCCGGCCAGCCCCTCCACGGTGGTGATCTCGGCGCCGTCCACGGTCACGGCGAACGTCAGGCACGAGCGCACCGGCCTGCCTGCGAGCAGCACCGTGCAGCAGCCGCAGACGCCGTGCTCGCAGCCCACGTGGGTGCCGGTCAGACCCAGGTCGTGGCGCAGGCAGTCGGACAACAGGCGCCGCGCGGGGACGCTCACGCGCCGGGCGACGCCGTTCACGACGAGGGTGATCTCATACTCCACGGGCCGCCGCCCCTTCCCGCGCCGCGTTGCGCAGCGCCCGCCCGGCCAGCACGCCCACCAGGTGCCGCCGGTAGGCGGCGGAGGCGTGGATGTCGGCCTCCGGCTCCGTCGCCTCCCGTACGGCCCGCGCCGCCGAACCCCAGTCGTCCTCGCCCAGCTCCACCAGCACGGGAACGGGCCCCACTCCGATGCACGCGAGCCTGGCGACCCCGGCGCCGACCACGGCGCACACCCCGGCCAGCGCGTAGTCGCCATGCCGCCGCGCCACTTCCTCGAACGCCACCCCATCACCCGATGACGGGAAAAATGCTGACACGGCCAGCTCGCCCGGTTCGACCGCCGACTCCATCGGCCCGACGAAGAACTCCGAGGCCGGCACGTCACGCACCACCATGCCGCCGCCCCTGTTGTTCCTGCCGCCGTCCCATCGGGCCAGGCGCACGTGCCCGCCCAGCGCGGTCAGCACGGCGGGCAGTTCGGCGGCCGGATCGGCGTGCACGAGGCTGCCCACCACGGTCCCCCGGTTGCGGATCACGGGGTGGGCGACCAGCTTGAGCGCCCGCGTGAGCAGCGGATGGGCCTGCGACCGCTCGGCGTCGGCATGCCGGACCAGCGCGCCGACGCGTACCCCTGCCGCCGTCACCTCGATCCCGTCCAGCGCGGCGACCCGGTTGATGTCCACCAGGTGTTCGGGAGCGGCCAGCCGCATGTTGAGCATGGGGATGAGGCTCTGCCCACCCGCCAGCACCTTCCCGCCACGCACCTCGGCCAGGGTCCGCAGCGCCTCGCCGACGTCGCGGGGAGCGTGGTACTCGAACGGGGGCGGCTTCACCCGGCCCCGCTCCTGACGGAGGGCTCGGGGGCGCGCCCGGCGATGGCGCGCAGCAGGTGGTAACCGCCCAGCACCACGATCGTGCCGAGCGCGATGCCCTCAAGGGTGAAATCGCCGCCGATGACGTGCTTCACAGGTCCGATGGCCAGGATCATGCCCGCCCCGATCGGAACCATGTTCACGGGATCGGCGAAGTTCACCCGGTTCTCGATCCAGATCTTCGCCCCGAGGAGCCCGATCATGCCGTACAGGATCACGGTCACGCCGCCGAGCACGCCGCCCGGCGTGGCCGCGACCAGCGCCCCGAACTTGGGGCAGAGGCCGAACAGGATCGCGATGATCCCGGCGATGTAGTAGGCGGCCGTCGAGTACACCTTGGTGGCGGCCATGACGCCGATGTTCTCGGCGTACGTCGTCGTGGGCGACCCGCCGACCGCGCTGGTGATCACGGTGCCGACGCCGTCGGCGACCACGGCCCGCCCCACGTACGGGTCCACGTCCGTCCCGGTCATCTCCCCCACGGCCTTGACGTGCCCGATGTTCTCCGCGATCAGCGCGATCACCGCGGGCAGCACCAGCAGCACGGCCGAGGTCCTGAAGTCGGGCGCGTGGAAGCTGGGCAGCCCGATCCAGTCGGCCTTCGCCACCGCGTCGAAGCTCACCCGGTCGTGCGGGAAGGCCGTAGCCACGCAGTAGGTGCCCTCGACCGGGCAGGCGGCCCCCGCCGCGTCCCGCAGGTTCGCGCCCGGCAGCACGGACGTGAGCGGCCCCGCCGCCAGGTCCAGCAGCCACGACAACACGAACCCGGCGACGAGCCCGATCAGCACGCCGATCCGCCCGACGAACCCCTTGAACAACACGATCACCAGGAACGTGATCAGCATCGTGACGAGCGCGACCCAGTGGTCCTGCGGCCAGTAGACGTCCGCCACCACGAACGCCAGCCCGAACCCGATCAGCATCACGACCGCGCCGGTGACCACGGGCGGGAAGACGCGGTGGATGATCTCCACGCCGAGGAAGTGGATGGCCAGCCCCGCCAGCGCCAGCACGAACCCGGCGACCAGGATGGCCCCCGTTACGACGGCGTCCGCACCGGCGGTGTCGCCGCCGGCCGCCGCCCTGATGGCGAACACGCCGCCCACGAAGGACGCGCTGGTGCCCAGGTAGCTGGGCACCTTCCCCTTCACGATCAGCAGGAACAGGATCGTCGCGACGCCCGACATCATCACGGCGACGTTCGGGTCCAGCCCCATCACCAGGGGGAAGACGAACGTCGCCCCGAACATCGCGATCACGTGCTGAGCCCCGAACCCGATCATCCGGGGCCAGCTCAGTCTCTCGTCCGGCCTGACCACCTCGCCGGGGGCCAGGTGCTTGCCGTCACCGTGTTTGGTCCATCTCAAAGGCATGAGAGCCCCTCTTGTACTGGGCCGGCGACACGTTCCGTTGCGGGCACATTAGGCCCGCTGGGACGCTCCTACACGGGCATGATCTGCCAAATCTGCCCCGCCGACCAGAGAGAACCTCGCGCACACGAGATCGGCTCCGCTGTGAGGGGCTAACGGCGTACGACGCGCAGCAGGTGGAAGCCGGCCAGCAGCACGATGGTGCCGAGCGCGATGCCGCTGAGCGCGAAGGTGCCGGTGATCGGGAACGCGACGGGCCCGATGGCGCAGATGATCCCGGCCCCGGTCGGTACGAGGTTGCGCGGATCGGACAGATCCACCCGGTTCTCGATCCACATCTTGGCGCCGAGCAGGCCGATCATGCCGTACAGGATGGTCGTCACCCCGCCCAGCACCCCGCCCGGCGTGGCCGCGATGAGCGCCCCGAACTTGGGGCACAGCCCGAACAGGATCGCGATCACCGCCGCGATGTAGTAGGCGGCCGTCGAGTACACCTTGGTGGCCGCCATCACCCCGATGTTCTCCGCGTACGTCGTGGTGGCGGACCCGCCCACGGCCGTGGCCACCACGGTCCCGACCCCGTCGGCCATCACCGCCCGCCCCATGTAGCCGTCGACGTCGGCCCCGGTCATCTCCCCCACGGCCTTGACGTGCCCCACGTTCTCGGCGATCAGCGCGATCACCACCGGCAGCACCAGCACGATGGCCGACACCTCGAACACGGGCCCGTGCAACGACGGCAGCCCCACCCAGTCGGCCTGGGCGACCGCGTCCAGATTCACCCGGAAGTGCTCGGTCACCTTCCCGCTGTCGTCGGGCGCCAGGATCCTGCCTCCGACGAGATCCCACCCCCACGACAGCACGAACCCGAACACGAGCCCGAGCAGCACCCCGATCCTGCCGAGAAACCCCCTGAACACCCCGATGAACACGAACGTCGCCGCCATCGTCAGCAGCGCCACCCACGGGTCCTTCGGCCAGTAGACGTCCGCCGCCACGTACGCCATCCCGAACCCGATCAGCATCACCACCCCGCCGGTGACGATCGGCGGAAAGACCCGGTGGATCACGCCGACCCCGAGCCGATGGATCGCGTACCCGCACACGGCCAGCACGACCCCGACGACCAGCAACGCCCCCGTGACGGTCGCGTCCCCTCCCCCGGCCGCCCTGATCGCCACCACCGCGCCCACGAAGGACGCGCTCGACCCCACGTAACTCGGGATCCTCCCCTTGACGATCAGCAGGAACAGGATCGTCGCCACGCCGGACATCATCACGGCCAGGTTGGCGTCCAACCCCATGACCAGCGGGAACACGAACGTCGCGCCGAACATCGCGATGACGTGCTGCGCCCCGATCCCCACCATCCTGGGCCAGCTCAGCCGCTCGTCCGGCTTGACCACCTCACCCGGCGTCAGGCGCTTCCCATCGCCGTGCACCTTCCACCCGAACGCCACGCCCGCTCCCCGATCCCCCGCCTGAACAGCGGGTATGTCACCTGCTCCGATGTCGGAGAGCACAATAGAGGGTGGGGATCAGTTCCAGTACGGCGGGCGGCGGTAAACGGCCCCGTCAGGCGTCTGGATGACAGCGGGCAGCTGAGACTGGCGGATCACGGCGTCGCCCAGCGGGAACCACGCGTCGCTGACCAGCCGCAGGCTCTCGGAGCGGCGACGCGGCGGGAACGCGGTGATCACCCGCGTCTTCGTCTCCCGCTCCAGATCGATCCGCCTGATGGCGTGCACCGCCGCGCACAGATCGGAGTCGCCCGACACGAGCATGACCGCATCCACCTTGCCGATCGCCACATCCGTCGCCATGGCCACGCCGAGCGCCACGTCGGACTGCTTCTCCGCATACGTCCGCCGGATGTGACCGCACGCGCGGCACCGCACCTGTTGTTCCTGGTATCTGCCCAGAATGACCTGTACACCGACGCTCGCCAACGCCGCCAGGTATTCCTCCTGCCGCTCGATGGCCGGCGGGTCATTGCGAATGGTGGCGGTGAAGTAGCTCAGGCTCTCCAGCCGTTGGTGCGACCGCAGAACACGCATGGCCATCGCTCGGAGATCAAGCCACAGGAAGCGCCGTCTGCCCAGCTCTCGCAGTCCGTAGTACAAATTGAACCCGTCGACGTAGACGCCCACTCGTTCGATCTCGGGATTCGACTTGTCGCGCACCGCCACCACGTCCTAACATGAAGTTACCCGCCCGGGGGCTCCGTTCCCGGGTACTACGGCCCCCGTCAGGGGGCCGTTTCTTTTGTCGGCGCGCCCGATGCTAGTAAACAATGCGTAATGTCGTGGTGACTTTTCGTAGATGTCCCGAGGTCACTCCACGCGGATCGAGAACCCGTCCCCGCTGACCACCTGCCCCGCCCGGATCTTGGCCCGCTTCCGCAGCTCGACCTCCCCGTCCACCATGACCATCCCCTCGGCGACGAGGTGCTTGGCCATCCCCCCTGTCTCGGTGATCCCGCAGTACTTCAGCAGGTCGCACAGCGGTATGTACTCGGAGCGCAGTTCGAATTCCACAACCCAGCAGCCTAGATGCCCCGCATCCGCAACACGTGCAGCGCCAGGGTCAGGTTGAGCCGCAGGTGCGGGTCGTCGGTGAAGTTGCCGAGCAGCCGCTCCAGCTTCCCGATCCGGTAGCGCAGCGTGTTGTAGTGGAAGTGCAGCCGCCGCGCCGTCTCCGCCACGTTCAGGTTGGTCTCCAGGAGCACGTGCAGGGTCCGCCGCAGGTCGGCGTTCTCGGCGTCGTCGTCGGAGGCCAGCGGCCCGAGCGTCTCGCGGACGAAGGAGTGCAGTTCGTCGGTGTCGTTCACCAGCGACAGCAGCCGGTACACCCCGAGCTGGTCGAAATGGGCCACCGCTCCGGGCCCGTGCAGCTGGCGCCCCACCCTGGCCGCCTTGAGCGCCTGCGAGTACGCCTCGGGCAACGTCTCCGCCCCGGGGCTGGGCCGCGAGGTGCCGGTGGAGAACGTGGCGGGCGGCACGTCGGCGAAGGCCGAGGCGGCGTCCTTGGCCACGCGCGCGGCGTCGAGGGCGGCGTCCACCACGGCCACCACCTCGTGCGAGAACCCCGCCACGGCCCCGCGCGGGTCGTGCCGTCTGATGGCGGCGGTCCAGCAGGCCACCAGCCGGTCCTGAGCGCTGCGCTCGTCCCCGTCGGGGTCGAGCTCGGCCACCAGCACGGTCACGGGCCGCGCCAGGTCCCACCCGAACGCCCTGGCCCGCGTCGTGACCCGTTCCGCCGTGCCGGCCCGGCCGGTGAGGACGTCGCGCAGGAAGTCGGCCCGGTACTTGCTCTCGACGGCGTTGACCGCCTCCTGCCGGGTGACGACGAGCGCGGCGACGGTGGCGGCACGTTCCAGGATGCCGACGTCGCTGTCCCTGATCGTCCCCGACGGGCTGTAGGCCACGATCCTGCCGTGGTGGTGCCCGCCGGCCAGCACGGGCACCGAGGCGAACGAGCGTGCCCGGCCGGCGCGCGTGCTGGGCGGGCCCTCGCGGGAGATCGACTCGCGCAGGACCGTCACCTGGTCGGCGGGACCGGCGGTGGCCAGGACGCGGCCCGAGCCGTCCACGGCCGCCACCGACACGTCGAGCAGCTGCGCCACCTCGGCGGCGACCTCGTTCAGCCCGCCTCCGGCCAGCACCACCTGCACCAGCGCACGGTGGGCCTCCTCGGCGCGGGCGAGCACGGCGGCCTGGCGGTTGAGTATGTCGGTCAGCACCTGGTTGAGGATGTCGTCGAAGCCGACGTCGTTCGGCAGCAGGATGAGGGGGAAGCCGAGCCGGTCCGCCTGCTCGACCATCTCGTCGGGCAGTTCGTCCAGGTACCGGCCGAGCTTGATCGCCAGTGCGGCCAGACCGCGTTCGTCCAGGTCGGCGACCAGCCGGTCGAGCGACTGCGGCGTGTTGCGCAGCGGGTAGCCGGTGGTGAGCAGCAGCTCGTGCGGCTTGACCCAGGCCAGGATGTCGGGCACTTCCATGACGTTGAGCCGCTGCACGATGCGGCTCAGCCCGCTCTCGCCCGCGATCAGCCTGGCATCGGCAAGGGTGGACACGCCGAGCACCTCTCCCACGGACACGCCGTGGATGATCGTGCCGGTGCTGGCGAGACGGACGGGGGGCTCCATGGGGAGATTGTGACCCCGGAAGCGGTCTGTCAGGAAGAGCCAACCTTCTCGCTGACTGTTGGCAAATTTACCCGTACGGAGGGTTCACCGGCCGTTCTACGGTCAGGTCCAAGGTCGGTTGGGAGGTCCGGTGACTGTCAGTACTCATGCCCGGCGTACCCGCGTCCACGTCTCGGGTGCCGCCAGCACGGCGGTGCGCCCCGTCCTGGAGTCCCAGCGACGCCCCGCCCGGGTGCTGGCCGCGTTCCCCGAAGGGGTGTATCTGGAGGTCAGGACCGAGCTGGAGCCTTCGGTGATCGCCGTCATCACGGGTGAGGCCACGCGGCTGCCCAACTCCGTGCTGCTGGCCACCTCGCTGCCCAACGTCACGGTGGGTGACGAGGCCTCGGTGGGCGACCGGGTGATCGACCTGGGCCCGCTGAGCCTGAGCGTGCGCAGATGGTGGGACCCGTCCCCGCCGCTGGGTCCGCTGGATCCGGACCGGCTGGCGCCGGCGGCGGCCCTCCTGGGTGAGCCGCCGGGTGCGGGGCTGGCCGGCAACGGGGCCGTGGAGCTGCTTTCTGACAGTTGCGCGAAGGGCTGGCTGCTGGGGGTGGTGACGGCGGCCGAGCAGCTCGTGGGGCTGGGTCCTGGGCTGACGCCGAGCGGTGACGACGTGCTCGCGGGCCTGCTGGTCACGCTGCGGCACCTGGGCACGGCGGCGGAGAAGACGGGACAGGCCGGGGCTGGGCGGGCGGTGTGGCTGGCCGACTGGCTGGCGGCGACCGTCACGTTCGACGCGGGCACGCGTACGACGCCGCTCTCGGCCACGCTCCTGCACTGCGCCGCCAGAGGCGCGGCCAGCCCCGAGGTGATCGCCGTGCTGCGCGGCGTCGTCGGCCGGCAGGCGCTCGAACCCGCCCTGCGCCGCCTGCTCCGCCTCGGCCACACCTCGGGCGCCGACCTCGCCCAGGGCATCGCCATCGGTGTACGGGCCGTCCTCGCCTTGAGCGAGGCCCGGTGAGTGGGCCGGTGAGTGGGCCCGTGAGTGGGCCGGTGATCAGGCAGGCGGTGCTCGTACGGAAGGGGGCCTATCACGACTCGGTCACCCTCATGCGGGTCAGCCGCGCGCTCTCGGACCTGCCAGGCGTGGAGGCGGCCATGGTGGCCATGGCCACCGAGCTCAACGTCTCGATCCTGCGGGAGCTGAGCTTCGAGGTCCCGGAGGCGGGCCCGGCCGACCTCGTGATCGCCATACGCGCCCATGACGTGAACGCGGCCGTGGAGGAGTCCGACCGGCAGCTCGCGGCCTCCTACCGGCCCCAGACGGCTCCCGACGACCAGCCCCCGCTGACCACCCGGTCGGCGGCCGGCCGCGCCCCCGCCGACCTCGTCCTGGTCTCCACCCCCGGCGAGTACGCCTTCTTCGAGGCCCTGGACGCCATCGAGGCGGGGCTGCCCGTCATGATCTTCAGCGACGGCGTCACCGTGGAGCGGGAGCGCCTGCTGAAGGAGCGCGCCGAGGCCAAGGGCGTGCTGGTCATGGGCCCCGACTGCGGCACCGCGGTGATCGGCGGCACCGGCCTGGGCTTCGCGAACGTCCTCGCCCCCGGCCCCGTCGGCGTGGTGGCCGCCTCGGGCACCGGCGCGCAACAGGTGACGTGCCTGCTCGACTGGGCGGACACCGGCGTGAGCCACGTGCTCGGCGTGGGCGGCAGGGACCTGTCCGCCGAGGTGGGCGGCCTCTCGACGCGCCACGCCCTGCGCCTGCTCGACGAGGACCCGGCCACCGAGCTGATCGTCCTCATCTCCAAGCCGCCCTCCCCCGAGGTGGCCGGCGCCATCCGGCCGCTGCGCACCCCCGTGATCCGGGCCCTGCTCGGACCGGGCGCACCCGACCTCACCGAGGCCACGGAGAACGCGCTGCGCGCCCTCGGCAGGCCCGTCCCCGAGTGGCCCTCCTGGCCGGCCTGGCACGGCTCGCGCCCGGCCGCGAAGCGGATCAGGGGTCTGTACGCGGGCGGCACCCTGAGCACGGAGGCCGCCCTCGTGGCGGGGCAAGGGGACTTCGTGGACTACGGCGACGACGCCTACACCAGGGGCAGGGCGCACCCCATGATCGACCCGACGCTCCGCGTGGAGGCCCTGGCCCGGGCGAGCGAGACGGACGTGGTCCTCATGGACGTCGTCCTGGGCCACGGAGCCGACCCCGACCCGGCCGCCTCCCTGGCCCATCCGATGGCGCGCTCCCCGGCCACCGTCGTGGTCGCCCTGATCGGCACCGAGGGCGACCCGCAGGACCTGCACCGCCAGGCCGCCGCCTTCCGCGAGGCGGGCGCGGCGGTGTTCACCTCCAACGCCCAGGCCGCCCGCCACGCCAGGAGCCTGCTGTGACCCTGCTCAACGCCCCGCCACGAGTGATCACCGTCGGCGCGGGCCTGCTCGACGAGGCGCTGCGCGCCCAGGCCGTGCGGACGACCCCGGTCTCCTGGCGCCCGCCCCTGCCCGGCACCGCGCAGGCCCTGGCCAGGGTGCTGGCCGACCCGCGCAGGCAGCGGGCGAACGAGCTGGCCGTAGGCAGGCTGACCTCGGCCCGCCCGCACCTCGTGGGCGTGCGGCGGGCGTCCGAGATCCTCGGCGCGGGCACGTTCCTGCACGCGGGCCCGCCCATCACGTGGGAGCGCGCGTCCGGCCCGATGCGCGGCGCGCTGATCGGCGCGATGTTGCTGGAGGGCCTGGCCTCCGGCGAGCGCGAGGCGCAGGACCGGCTGGCGGCGGGCGCGGTCGCGTGGCGGCCCTGTCACGAGCACGCCGCGGTGGGCCCGATGGCCGGCGTGGTGAGCCCGTCCATGTGGTTGTTCGAGGTGCACGACGACGAGCACGGCGGCACCGCGTACTGCTCGCTGAACGAGGGCCTGGGCAAGGTCCTGCGGTACGGCGCGTACGGCCCCGAGGTCCTGGACCGGCTGCGCTGGATGGACCGGGTGCTCGGCCCGGCCCTGGCGGCGGCGCTGGAGCGCACGGGCCCGATCGACCTGCGCTCGCTGATCGCCCAGGCCCTGCAGATGGGCGACGAGCTGCACAACCGCAACCGCGCCGCCACCTCGTTGCTGCTGCGCGAGCTGGCCCCCGCCGTGGTCGAGGCGGCCCCGGGGGACGCGGCGGAGGTGCTGCGCTTCATCAACGGCAACGACCACTTCTTCCTCAACGCGGGCATGGCGGCCGCCAAGGTGAGCACGGACGCGGCCCGCGACGTGCCCGGTTCGTCGCTGGTCGTCGCCATGGCCAGGAACGGCACCGACTTCGGCGTCCAGGTGTCGGGGCTGGGCGGGCGCTGGTTCACCGGTCCCGCGGGGGTGCCCGACGGGCTCTACCTGGGCACGTACGGCCCCGGGGACGCCAACCCGGACATCGGCGACTCGACGATCACGGAGACGACGGGGCTGGGCGGGTTCGCGATGGCGGCGTCCCCGGCGATCGTGCGGTTCGTGGGCGGCGAGGTGGCCGACGCGGTGCGGGCCACCCGCTCCATGTACGAGATCACGCTGGCCGAGCACCCCGTCTACCAGATCCCGGGTCTCGGTTTCCGCGGCACGCCGGTCGGCATCGACGTCACGCTCGTGGCGAGGACGGGCCTGCTGCCGGTGGTCAACACGGGGATCGCGGGCCGCGTCGCGGGAACGGGTCAGGTCGGCGCGGGCCTGGTCAGGCCGCCGGTCGAGGCGTTCACCAGCGCGCTCGCGGCGCTGGCCGATCCGGAGTAAGTGATCAATTTGATGACCGACATATCCGCACGTCAGGACCAATGTAAGACAACATCACCTTTCCTTGTGGATTCCCCGCAGATATCGTAACCATCCTCATAATCTGCAAGTAGCGTGAACAACGCACGTGACGGATGAGGCGAAATGGGGGCGGGAACATGGCAGCCGACCGCTTGCTCAGCGGACCCGGCCCAGACGGGAGTGCCGCGGGGGGCGCTCCACAGAGCCAGGGTCGTCTGATCGGCAGGCGCTACCGACTGATGTCGCCCGTCGGCAGGGGCGGCATGGGTGTGGTGTGGCACGCCCACGACGTGCTGCTCGACCGGGGCGTGGCGGTCAAGGAACTGATACTCCCGCACGGGCTGGACCACGCGGGCACGCAGGTGGCCCACCGGCGCGTGCTGCGTGAGGCCAGGTCCGCGGCGCGGCTGACGCATCCCGGCATCGTGACCGTGCACGACGTGGTCGAGGAGGACGGCCGGCCCTGGATCGTGATGGAGCTGGTCCGGGCGTGGTCGCTGGAGCAGGCCGTACGCCAGAGCGGGCCCCTGCCGGTGATCCAAGCCGCCGAGATCGGCATCCGGGTGCTCGACGCGCTCATGCACGCCCACGCCGCCGGCGTCCTGCACCGCGACGTCAAGCCGGGCAACGTGCTGCTGACCCAGGACCGGGTGGTGCTGACCGACTTCGGCATCGCGGCCATCGAGGGCGACGTCACGATCACGCAGACCGGCTTACTCATGGGCTCGCCCGCGTACATCCCGCCGGAGCGCCTGTCCGGGCAGCCGATCACGCAGGCGGCCGACCTGTGGTCGTTCGGCGCCACCCTGTACGCCGCCGTCGAGGGCCACCCGCCCTACGAGGGGCCCGACGCGGTCGCGGTGCTCGGGGCCGTGCTCACCCAGGACCCGATCAGGTCGCAGCGGGCCGGCTCGCTGATGCCGGTGATCGAGGGCCTGCTGCGCAAGAACCCGGCGGAACGGCTGACCGCGGGCCAGGTCATCGAGATGCTGGAGACGGTGCTGCGCGCGCACGGCGCGCCCAGGCCGCGCAGGCCCGAGACGCTGCCCAGCCCGGCCGACCCCACCCCTGTCGGCCTGCTGCCGCCGCTGGACACCCCGTCGGGGCCGATGCCCTCACGGATCGTGGAGACGCCCTCAGGTCCCGTACGGGTGCCGTACGACCCGATGAGCAGCCCGTCGGGCGGCTATTCGATGCCCTACGACGGGATGACGAGCCCGTCGGGCAGCCACCGCACCGACCAGTTGCCACCGCTGCCGCGCGCCCCGGGCCCGCCCGGCGGCCCCCAGGCCGGCACGTCGGACCCGTACGACGCGCTGAGAAGCGCCTCGGGCCCGTACGACTCCCTGGCCGGCACGTCAGGCCCGAACGACTCCCTGGCGAGCACCTCAGGCCCGTACGACTCGCTCGCCTCACCCTCCCATCCGAGCATCTACGACTCGCTCGCATCCCCGTCGCAGCCGAGCATGTACGACTCCCTGGCCTCCCCGTCCGGCCCGGGGACGCCCTTCAGCCCGCCCCCCGGCCCCAGGCCCCGCCGCGACCTCGACGACCTGGACCTCCCGTCAGGCCCGCACCCGCAGCCGATCCTGCCGCTGACCACCGACAGCCGCACGTCCTCCGCCGCCACCCCGTGGCCGCTGGCCTCGCCCGACGACCTGCGCGAGCAGTCCCGCGACCTGTCGCACGACATCGGCCGCAGCCGCCTGGCCGCCCTGCCGGGCGCCGGCCCCCGCACGGGCACGAGCCGCCGCAGGGTGGAGGAGGACGACGGCCCATGGACGCGCGACGGACGCCCCACCCCGCTCACGATCATCAGCGCCCTGCTGGGGATCGCCGTCGTGGTCGGCGCCGTGCTGATCATCCTGACCAGCGGATCACCCGAGGTGGCGCCCGCCGCCACGACGGACGTGAGCGCGCCCGCCACGCCGGAGAAGGCGTCAGGGCCGTCCACCGCGCCCGAGGGCTACGAGGAGCACACCGCCACCGGCTTCGCCGCCGCCACGCCCGCGGGCTGGAAGCTCACCCAGTCGGACGGCGTGTCCACCTTCAGCGGCCCGAAGGACTCCGGCATGCGGATCCTGGTCGAGCGGGCCACCGCGCAGGGCGACGGCGGGCTGTCCGAGCTGAGCCGCCAGGAGTCCGAGGGCGGGCTGGAGAGCTACATCCAGGTGCAGTTGCAGCGGGCGGAGTACCGGGGCTGGCAGGCCGCCGACTGGGAGTACACCTACACCACGCCCAACGGCGTCCCGATGCACGCGCTGACCAGGTACGTCACGCTCGACGACAAGGCCGCGCTCAAGATCACGTTCGACCTGCCCGAGCTCAAGTGGGACGACCAGGCGGAGACGCGCACGGTGTTCCTGGACACGTTCCGGCGGGCCGCCTGACGTATTGCACTGATCGTTCCAAAACATGGTAGCGTGCCCGTCATGGCGCGACCGAGGAAGTTCGAGGAGGACCGGGCGGTCGAGGCGGCCATGCGCGCGTTCTGGACGGCGGGCTACGAGGCCACCTCGACACAGGACCTGTGCGCGGCCACCGGGCTCGGCCGCAGCAGCATCTACAACACCTTCGCGAGCAAGCACGACCTGTTCGAGAAGGCGCTGCGGCGCTACATGGAAGAGCGCACCGCGGGGCTCGCCGAGCTGATGGCGGGCGACCCGCCGATCAGGGAGAAGATCAGGACCGTCCTGTGGCAGACGGTCGACCCCGACCCCGGCGACCCGGCCGGCTGCCTGGTGGTCAACGCGCTGGTCGAGCTGGCCCCGCACGACCGGGAGATCGCCGAGGCGCTGCGGCGCGACACCGACAGGCGGCTCCAGCTCCTCAGGGCCGCGATCGAGACCGCCCGCGCCCGCGGCGAGCTCGGCGCGGACAAGGACCCGCTGGCGCTGGCGCACTTCGTCGTGGCCACGGTCAGCGGGCTGCGCGTGGCCGCGCGCGGCGGAGCCGCCCGCTCCGCCCTCGAATCGATCGCGAATGTCGCGCTGGGCGCCTTCTGACTTTTTCGCGCCCGCGTTTTGAACTGATCAATCTAAAATTGGTGAAGGAGAACGCCATGCCGTTGGCGGTCTACATACTGGGACTTGCGATCTTCGCTCAGGGCACCTCCGAGCTCATGCTGGCCGGGCTGCTCCCCGAGATGGCGGCCGATCTGGGGGTGTCCGTGCCGGACGCGGGCCTGCTGATCTCGGCGTTCGCCATGGGGATGCTGGTGGGCGCGCCGGTGCTGGCCGTCGTCACGTTGCGCCGGCCCCGCCGTACGGTGCTGCTGTCGTTCATGGCGATCTTCGCCCTGACGCATGTCGCCGGCGCGCTGACGTCGAGCTACGCCGTGCTGTTCGCCACCCGCGTGGCCGGCGCCTTCGTGTACGCGGGCTTCTGGGCCGTGGCGGCGAGCACCGCGATCGGCCTGGTGCCCGCCAACGCCCGGGCCAAGGCGATGAGCCTGCTGGCCGGCGGGCTGACGGTGGCCACCGTCATCGGTCTGTCCACCGGCACGCTGATCGGCCAGCACCTCGGCTGGCGGGCGGCGTTCTGGGCGGTCGCCGCGCTGTCGGTGCTGGCCGGGATCGGCGTGCTGGCCACCATCCCCGGCGGCCGCCCGGAGACCGGCGGCACGCCGAGCGTGTCCGCCGAACTGCGCGCGATGGCCAGGCCTGGCCTCTGGCTCGCCTACGGCACCACCGCCCTGACCACGGGCGCGCTGCTGGCCTCCTTCAGCTACCTGAGCGCCCTGCTCGTCGACACCACGGGCCTGGACTCGGCCTGGGTGCCCGCGGTCCTCGCCCTGTACGGCGTGGGCTCGCTGATCGGCATCACCATCGGCGGCAGGGTGGCCGACGCGCGCCCGTTCCCCCTGCTGTTCGCCGGCGTCATCGGCCTCATCCTGACCTCGGTGGCGCTGGCCGTGTCCGCCTCCGTCGCCGTCCTCGCCATCCCGCTGATCTTCCTGCTCGGCGCGTTCGGCTTCGGCACCAACCCCGCGCTGAGCGCCCGTCCCTTCGCCCTGGCCAAGGACGCCCCCACACTCGCGGCCGCGGGCAACGTCTCCGCCTTCAACGTCGGCATCACGGTCGGGCCCTGGTTCGGCGGCCTGGCCATCGGCGCGGGCCTCGGCTACGCCTCCGTCGCCTGGATCGGCGCCGCGATCGGCGTGGCGGCCCTGGCCGCGGTGGCGATCGCCGCGACCGTGCACCGCGGCCCGGCCCTTCATGAGGCGACCCAAAAGGGTGAGATACGGTCTGCCGTATGAAGCTGGCGAGCATCACCTTCTACCCCGTCAAGTCGACAGCGGGACATGAGGTCGCCGAAGCAGAAGTGCAGCCGTGGGGCCTGGCGGGAGACCGGCGCTACCTCATCACGGACGAGCACGACAAGGTCCTCACCGCCCGCACGGAGCCGCGCCTGCTGGCCTGCGTCGCCCGGCTCGACGGAGACGCGCTCACGCTGACAGGGCCGCACGCCGGCCCGCTGACGGTCGTCCCCACCGCCATGTTGTCCGTGGTGAACGTGGGCCGCACCCCGGTGAAGCTCACCGACTGCGGAGACGCCGCGGCCGAGTGGCTGAGCGGGCTGGCGGGGCACCCGGTCAGGCTCAAGTGGCTGGACGACCCGACCCGCCGCCCGGTCAACCCCGCGTACGGCCGGCCGGAGGACCGCGTGAGCCTGGCCGACGCCTACCCGCTGCTGCTCACCACGACCGCCTCGCTCGCCCGCCTCAACGACTGGATCGCCGAGGGCGCGCTCGAACGCGGGGAGGAGCCGCCCGCGCCGCTGCCGATGCGCAGGTTCCGGCCGAACGTCGAGATCGGCGGGGTGGCGGAGCCGTTCGCCGAGGACCACTGGAAGCGCGTGCGCATCGGCGAGGTGGACTTCCGCGTCACCAAAGGTTGCGATCGCTGCGTGCTGACCACGGTCGACCCGGACACCTACACGAAGGGCAAGGAGCCGCTCAGGACGCTCGCCAAGCACCGCAGATGGGAGGGAAAGGTGTGGTTCGGCATCAACCTGATCCCGGACGCGCCCGGACGCATCGCTCAGGGGGATCCGGTCATCGCACTTTGATCGGAAACAAGCTGCTTCCTGACTGAAAAGGCTCACCGTCACCTTTGGGGGGATGTTAGGGGCTATGCGAGACTTCACGGGTGACGAGTGCCCCCACAAAGCCCGCTGTCTCGCCCTCTGACCGGATTACGAACATCCAGCGCCGCACCTTGGCGGTTCTGTCGGCGACACAGATCGTGGGCGGCGTGGGCGTGGCCGTCGGGCTCGCGCTCAGCTCGGTCGTCGTGGACGATCTGTCCGGCTCGACGGTGATCAGCGGCTTCGCGGGCACGGCCACCGTTTTAGGCGCGGCGCTGCTGGCCCTGCCCACGGCCAAGGCGTCGAGCAGGGGCGGGCGCCGCGCGGGGCTGTCCCTCGCGTACGTGGCGGCGCTGGCCGGCTGCGCGCTCTCGGTGGTGGCGATCAGCCTGCGTACGTGGCCGCTGCTGCTGGCCGGCCTCGTTCTGGTGGGCGGCGGCAGCGCCGGCAGCCTGGCGGCCCGTTACGCGGCCACCGACCTGTCACCGCGGGACCGCTCGGCCCGGCACCTGTCCCTGGTCGTCTGGGCCTCCACGTTCGGCTCGGTGGCCGGCCCGAACCTGGCCAGGCCCGCCGACCAGATCGGCATGCGGCTCGGCATGGCGGAGAAGGCGGGGCCGTTCGCGTTCGCGGCGCTGGCGTTCGCCCTGGCGCTGGTCATCATCCTCTGCCTCCTGCGCCCCGACCCGCTCAAGCTGGCCGTCGGCCGCGACGAGAGCCCGGGCCGCACCCGGACGATCCGCACCGCCTGGCACACCCTGCGCACGAACCCGATGGCCCGCCGCGCCCTGGTCATGATCGCCGTCAGCCACACGGCGATGGTCTCCGTCATGTCCATGACTCCGGTCAAACTCCACCACGACGGCTCGAACCTGGACGTCATCGGCCTGGTGATCAGCCTGCACATCGCCGGCATGTACGTGATGTCGCCCGTGGTGGGCTGGCTGGCCGACAAGGCGGGCAAGGTGCCGGTGCTGGTGCTCGGCATGGCCCTGCTCCTGGGCGCCGCCGCCCTCGCCGGGACCGCCGGGCACCGGGTGTGGCAGGTGACGGCGGCGCTGGTGCTGCTCGGCCTGGGCTGGTCCTGCGGCCTGGTGGCCGGCTCCGCCCTGGTCACGGAGTCGGTCCCGATCGAGCGCCGCCCCGCCGTGCAGGGGCTCTCCGACCTGCTGATGAACGTCTGCGGCGCCACCGGCACGATCGTCGCGGGCGCCATCGTCGGCCTGCTCGGCTACGGCATGCTCGGCCTGGTCGTGGGCATCATGGTCGCCCTCGCCGGCCTCTGGCTGGCGGCCCTGTGGCGCGGTGCTCACTTGGCGTCGGAGTAGGCGGCGGTGCTCACTTGGCGTCGGAGTAGGCGGAGACCGCCACCGCCTCCATCGGGAACCGCACCGGCGTCAGCCCGAACAACAACCGGCTCGCCTCGGCCGCCGCCTCCGACACCGCCGCGATCACCTCCTCGGCCTGCTCCAGCGGGCAGTGCACCATCACCTCGTCGTGCTGGAAGAACACCAGCCGCGCCGAATCGGGCAGCCGCCCGCGCAACACGGCCAGCAGCGCCAGCGCCCACTCCGCCGCCGTCCCCTGCACCACGAAGTTCCTGGTGAACCGGCCCCTGTCCCTGGCCGCCCGCGTGCCCTCCGGCCCGGAGACCAGCTCCTTCCACCGCGCCGACGGGGGCGGGCTGGTGCGGCCCAGCCAGGAGCGCACGAGCCGCCCCTCCTCCCCCGCCTTGGCCGCGTCCTCGACGAACTGGTAGGCCTTCGGGAAGCGCTGCCGCATGACGGCCAGCAGCTTCGAGGCGTCGCCGCTGGTGCCGCCGTACATGGCGGACAACATCGCGATCTTGGCGTTGTCGCGCTCCCCCCCGAACGACTGCGCCAGCGCGGAGTACAGGTCGATCTCCCCCGCGGCCCTGGCCAGCCCGCCGTCGCCGGCCATCGCCGCCAGCACCCGCGGCTCCAGCTGCGCCGCGTCCGCCACGACCAGCACCCACCCGTCGTCGGCCACCACCACCCGCCGCATCACCTTGGGAATCTGCAGCGCGCCGCCCCCGTTGGTGGCCCACCGCCCCGACACGACCCCGCCCACCACGTATTCCGGCCTGAACCGCCCTCCGCGCACCCACTGGTCGGCCCACACCCACCCGTGGAAGCTGAACAGCCGCGCCAGCTCCTTGTAGGCCAGCAGGGGCGCCACCGCCGGGTGGTCGAGCTGCTTCAGCTCCCACGACCTGGTCGTCTTCAGCGCCACCCCCGCCCCCTTGAACGCCTTGACGAGCTGCTGCACCGAGTCGGGGTTGACCTGGTGCCCGAACGCCGCCGCCACCTCGTCGGCCAGCGCCTGCAGCTTGGCGGGGCGCATGCCGTGGACGGGACGCGGCCCGAGCATCTCGGTCAGCAGCGCGTCGTGCACATCCCTGCGCCACGGCATGCCCTCATGCGCCATCTCGGCCGCGACGAGCGCCCCCGCCGACTCGGCCGCGACGAGCAACCGGAACCTGCCGGGCTCGGGCAGCCCGGCGATCCGCCGGAGCTGGTCGGCCAGCACCTCGGCGACCGCCTCCGCGCCGAGCGGCTCGGGCGCGAACAACGTGCCTGGCGCGTTCGGCTGCTCCTCCTGCGCCGGCAGGCCGTGCAGCCTGGCGTGCGCGGCCCTGGCCGAGCGGGGCTCGCCGTAGCGGCCCTCATGGGCCAGCAGCAGCCCCTCGGTAAGAGCGAGGTCGTGGCAGCGCGCGACCCGCACACCGCGCTCCAGCAGCGGCGGGTACGCCTCCCGCGTGTCGGCCCACACCCATCGCGGCCGCTCGGCCTCCTCGACCTCACTCACGACCGCGGCCAGATCGGCGGCACGGCGCGCGGCGCCCCCGACCGGCAGCACCGTCTCCCCCGCGACCACGACGTTCACGAGGTCAAGGGTGCCAGGCGCCTCCGACAAAACGTTCGTCAGGCAGTCAGCGGGATGCGCACCTCGTCCTCCAGCGGCGGGTCCAGCTCCTGCCCCAGGCATCCGGTGGCGGCGAAGCAGCGCAGGGTCAGCTCCTCGGGCGTCACCGTGGCGTGCAGGAACTGCTTGAAGAACGGCGGCGTGTCCCAGTCGGACAGTTCGGACAGGAAGCGGTGGAACACCTTGTCCACCGGCAGCCGCAGCGGCCACGGCCAGGCTCCGAGGAAGCGCGCCGCCCACCGCATCCGCCACGTGATCTCCACCGGCCCGGTGGGCGTCCTGACCGGCTCGTTCCTGATGCGCTCCGACATGAGGCACGACGCCTCGGACGGCGTCAGGTTGAGCCACTTCATCCGCAGCCGCTTGGCGTAGAGCTGGCTGTAGAACGACAACGAGTCGCCGCGCAGCGGGTAGCACTTGAAGTCGTCCTCGTGCACCTTCGACACGTCCACCCGGTCGATGATGTGCGTGGCGTGCATGAACGCCCCGCCACCGCCCGACACGACGTACTGGATCACCCGGCCGTCGTCGAGCCTGACCGGGTAACGCTGGTAGTTGTGCACGTCTCCGCCGATGGCCGCGACGTACCGGTGCGCCGGGTCGCGCACGATGTCGTCGATCGTCCCGCCGCCCTCCAGCGGCGACGGCTTGTACACGTTGCCGGTGTAGATGGGCTTGCCGGTCACGAGGATCTTCGGCCGGGGATCCAGCGAGACGCGGCGCAACCACGCGACCTGGCCCTTGTCGATCACGTTCCTGATGCCGGTGTCCACGCCGACGATGAGCAGGCTCTCGCTCTCGATCACCCAGTACGGCCCCGGCTGCGTCGCCTGCTGCGACGCCTTGCCGCGCATCGCCCGCGCCTCGGTCAGCCGCGCCTCGTCGATCCGCTCCGGCTTGCGCCACAGCAGCCCGCGCAGCCCCCGGTCCGGCTTCGGCCGCAGCGGCGGCGCGTCGCTGAAGACCCGCATGAACCCGCCCAGGCCGTCGTACCAGTCGTGGTTGCCGGGGATGGCGTAGATCGGGGCGTCATAGTCCTTGTACGGACGGAAGAACTTGTCCCCGTACTCGTTTCCCGATCCCGTCGGATAGATCACATCGCTGGCTATGACGGCGAAGGACGTCTCCTCCCCCATTTTCAACATGCCCGGAACAACGGCGTACTGAGACGCGTCTCCCTCACCTGTGTCACCCAGTAACAGGAAACTGAAATTTCCGTCCACCGGCGGCTTGATACGAAATTCCGGGTCTATCCCGCGCGCTTCCTGGGCCGCCACCCACCGCGCCCGGACCTGCCCCGAGGGATCGCCGAACAAGCCCGCGAGGATCTCGTTCCTGGAGAGCCAGAGTGTCCGCAAATTCAGCCAGGAAAAGCCATGGTCATCGGGTCTGAGCTGCGCGAACGTACCCGTCTGCGCGCAGGCCCAGCCCGCGCCCTCCTCCGACACCCGGGAGGAGAGCTGCTTTCCACGCTCGGCCGCGACTTCCACCATGACCACATCTTTACGGTGATCTACCTTTCGCGCATCCTGAACGCTCCGTACGGCTGGGAACACAGAAGGTGCGCCATGGTGTACCCTCCTTCCCCCAAGCAAGCGGTTGGGACCGCCGAGGGGAGGCCCCCGTGACGCGTAACGGCCCGGACGACGCGACCAGGAAAGGCTCTTCTGACGTGGAGGCCATCGAGGGGTTGCTCGCCTTCGCCCAGACCCGGCCGCGCTGGAGCGGCAGCGCGGCGCTCAAGAGCGCGAGCGAGGCGATCGCCAAGAGCCGGGCACTGGCGCTGGCCGAGAAGTCACCCGGCGAGCGCACCGCGCTGCTGGCCCGCTGCCTGCGCACGACCGCGAAACTGCTCATGAAGCGGGGCCGGGCCACGGAGGCGCTGCCCCTGGCGCAGGAGGCGGTGGCGCTCACCCGCTCGCTCGGCGGGGGCGCGCTGGTGACCTCGCTGGTCTGCCTCGCCTCCGCCCAGGAGGCCCTGCACCGCTACAGCGACGCCGCCGCCACCATCGCCGAGGCCGACCAGGTCCCCCCGCCCGACCCCGGCTGACCACCGGAGCGCTTCAGCGCCCGCGTGCGGGCTCCGAGATCAGGCGGGCTCCGAGATCAGGCGGGCCCCGGGATCAGCACGCCGGGGTTGAGTATCCCGGCCGGATCCAGCTCGGCCTTGACCGCCCGCAGCACGCCCGCGCCGACCGGCCCGATCTCGGCTTCGTAGGCGGCCCGGTGGTCGCGGCCCACGCCGTGGTGGTGCGTGATCGTGCCGCCCGCCTCGACGATGGCCGCGTTCACCGCCGCCTTGGCCCGCTCCCACTGCGCCACGGGGTCGGCGTCCTGCGGGGTCACGACGGTGAAGTACAGCGAGGCGCCGGTCTCGTACACGTGGGAGATGTGGCACATGACCAGCGGCGATCCGAGCGCGCCGAGCAGGGCGAGCCGCACCGCGTCGTACAGCCTGGGGATGTTCGACCAGAACCCCGCCGTCTCCAGCGTCTCGACGGTCGCTCCCGCCGCGAGCAGCGAGTCACGCAGGTACGGCGCCGAGAACCGGCCGTGCTCCCAAGCCCGTCCCGGCTCCGGCCCGAGCGGCTCCCCGCCCGCCCGAGCCAGCACGGCGGAGGCGCCGGCGTGCCGGCCGCCCACCATGGCCCCCTCATAGCCCGCGATCAGCAGACACCCGCCCGAGCCGGCCGAGCCGATCGTCTCCGGCTTGGCCAGGCCGATCAGCGTCTCGGTCTCGTCCGACAGCCGGAGCACCGTCGGCAGCGGCCCCTCCTGGGCGAGCGCCCGCATGGCGGCTGAACCCTCCTCGAAGGACGCGAATCGCCACCCTTCGTACCGCCGCTCGACGGGAGCCCGCCGCACCCGCAACCGCAGCGCCGTGATGACCCCGAAGGCCCCCTCGGAGCCGAGGACGAGCTGCCGCAGATCGGGCCCCGCCGCCGATTTGGGGGCGCGGCCGAGCTCCAGCGTGCCAGAAGGGGTCGCCACGGTCAGGCCCACGACCATGTCGTCGAAGCGCCCGTAGCCGGCCGACGCCTGGCCGCTGGAGCGGGCCGCCGCGAAGCCGCCGAGCGTGGCGTACTCGAAGGACTGCGGGAAGTGCCCCAGCGTGAGCCCATGCCCGGCGAGCAGCCGCTCGGCGTCGGGAGCGCGTACACCCGCCTCGAACGTGGCCACCATCGACTCCACGTCCACCGACCGCAGCCGGTCGAGCCCGCGCAGGTCCAGCGCGACCACCCCGGCGAACCCTTCGCGTACGGCGGCGAGCCCGCCCACCACCGAGGTGCCCCCGCCGAAGGGCACGACCGCGATCCGCTCCCGCGAGCACAGCCGCAGCACCCCGGCCACCTCCTCGTGCGAGCCGGGCACCACCACGGCGTCCGGCGCGTCCGAGCCGTCCCCTGCCCGCATGCGCAGCAGGTCGGGGGTGGACTTGCCGCGCGTGTGCCGCACGCGGTCCTCGTGCCCGGTCAGCACCTGCCCGGCGACCTCCTCCAGCGCGCCGAGCAGCCGCTCAGGAAGGGCGACCGGCGGCAGCCGCACGGACTCCAGGGAGGCGGCGGGGGTCTCGGGCGCGCGTACGCCGAGGAGGTCGCGCAGCAGCCCCAGCATCCCCGGGGGCAGCTCGCGGGCCTTGGCGGGATCGCCCCACCCCGACCACAGCATGGGTTCTCCAGTCACGCTTACACTGTGACACATGACGTCGATTCGTCACAATGAGGGCATACTGGACGCGGCCCGTGACTGCGTGCTGGCCTACGGGGTGCGCAGGACGACGCTCACGGACGTGGCGCGCCGGGCGGGGGTGTCGCGGATGACGCTGTACCGCCACTGGCCCGACGTGCGCACGCTGGTGGCCGATCTGATGACCAGGGAATGGGTACGAGTGGTCGCGGAGCTGGATTTGTCGGACCCGGTGCGCGCGATCGTGGCCGGCGTGCGGGGGCTGCGTGAGCATCCGTTGTGGCGCAAGATCGTGCAGGCGGATCCCGAGCTGCTGGTGCCGTACCTGATGGATCGGCGCGGCGCCACCCACGAGGCCGTGCTGGAGGTGCTGGAGCCGGTCGTCGGCGATCCGCGCAAGGCCAGAGCGGTGCTGCTGGTCGCCCAGTCGTTCCTGCTGTCCGCCCCGACCATGATCGACCCTGTGACGCTGGACGAGCTCGACGCCGAACTCGTCACCCTGCTGGAGGCCTACCTTGGATAGCTCGCTGAACGCCGCCAGACGATCCCGCGAGTTGCGCCGGGTCGCGGAGGAACGGGTGGACGTGCTGGTGGTGGGGCTGGGCGCGACGGGCGCGGGCGCCGCGCTCGATGCCGCCTCACGGGGGCTGAGCGTAGCGGCGATCGACGCGCATGATCTGGCTTTCGGCACGTCAAGGTGGAGCTCCAAGATGGTGCACGGTGGGCTGCGCTACCTGGCCAAGGGGCAGGTGGACGTCGCGTACGAGAGCGCGGTGGAGCGCGGCATCCTGCTCCGCAGAACCGCTCCGCACCTGGCCAGGGCGCACCCGTACGTGCTGCCGCTGACTCCGGCCGTGTCCCGGCGGCAGGCGGCGCTGGTGATGACCGGCTACCGGCTCGGCGACGGGCTGCGGGCCGCCGCGCGCACGCCCCGCCGCCTGCTGCCCGGCCCCGGCCGCCTCAACGCCGCCCGCGCCCACACGCTGGCCCCCGTCCTGCGCGAGGAGGGGCTGCGCGGCGCGCTGCTCTCGTGGGACGGACGGCTGCTCGACGACGCCCGCCTGGTCGTGGCGATCGCCAGGACCGCCGCCGCGCAGGGGGCCCGCGTCCTGACCCGCTGCCGCGCGCTCAAGCTCACGGAGCAGGGCGCGGACGTCCGCGACGAGCTCACCGGCGAGGAGTTCGCCATCCGCGCCAGGGTGGTGATCAACGCCGCCGGGGTGTGGGCGGGCACGCTGGACCCGCAGGTGAAGCTGCGCCCGTCGCGCGGCAGCCACCTCGTCCTGGCTCCGGGGACGCTCCCCGGCCTGATCGCGGGCCTGCACCTGCCCATCCCCGGCGAGAGCAACCGCTTCGCGCTCGCGCTCCCCCAGCCCGACGGCCGTATCCACGTGGGCCTGACGGACGAACCGGTGGACGGCCCGGTGCCCGATGTCCCCGAAGTGCCCGAGGAGGACGTCAGAACGCTCCTGGAGGTGCTGAACGGGGTTCTTGAGGTCTCGGTGACCAGAGAGGCGGTAGCGGGCGCCTACGCGGGCCTCAGGCCCCTTCTGGCGGCAGACGGCCGGACGGCCGACCTGTCGCGACGGCACGCGGTGTTCGCGGAGGGCGGCGTCGTGACTGTTGTGGGGGGCAAGCTGACGACATATCGCCGCATGGCCGAGGACGCGGTGGATCGAGCGGTCTCGTACGGGAACCTCCGAGCAGGCCGATGCCGCACCCGCAAGATCGCGCTCGTGGGCGCGGGCCCGCAGCCCTCCGGCGTGCCCGCCCGCCTGGCCGAGCGCTACGCCGCCGAGGCCGGGGCCGCGCACGAGCTCGTCAAGGCGCACTCCGAGGAGGTGGGGCTCGGCCTCACCAAGGGCGACCTGCTCTGGTCCGTCCTGCACGAGGGCGCGCTCGACGAGGGCGACCTGCTGGACAGGAGGACCAGGATCGGCCTGGTCGAACAGGACAGGGATCGGGCCCTGCCTGCGGCACAGGACGTTTTGGAGCGAATCTCCCGCGCCTAAACCCGCGATCCGTTAGGTTAGTCTTACCTAAGTCGGATCGGGGAAGGGAGCAGGTGCGTTGGCGAGGGGCTGCGAGCATCCGGTCGGGTGCCACACCGGGGAGGTGCCCACACTGGCCAGTGCCACGGTGGGGGCCAGGCTGTGGTTGCTCATCGAATACACCGGAACCTGGCCGTCCCGCCTGGAAAACTTCGAACTTCCTGAAGAAATCTCCGAACTCGTCCGCCGGGCCCTCGAACGCGGTATCCGCCCCCAGCTGATCCGCCGGCCGGGAAAGCGGACCCGCCCGCAGGAGCAGGGGATCCGTGTGCTAGTCGCGTACGCCGTGGGGGAACACCCCTGGCTCGCGCAGGGCGTCATCGCAGGTCCCGACGATCTTGACCTGGACGCGCTCACGGCCGGAGTGGTCCCGGAGTCCTGCATACTTGAGGACGAGCCGGTATTTCTGGTCTGCACACACGCCAAGCGCAATGTGTGCTGCGCCCGCATTGGATTGCCCCTCGCTCGGTCACTGGCAGAAAACTTGCCGGACAGAGTATGGGAAACGTCACACGTTGGCGGCGATCGGTACGCCGCCAACCTCGTGTGCTTGCCACACGGAATTTTCTACGGCAGCATGTCTCAGGCTGCTGCACTGGCAGCGGCTAACGCGTACCGGTCGGGCGAGGTCATCCTTGACCGTTACCGGGGACGCGCAGGCATCCCTGAGCCATTGCAGGCTGTCGAGCACTTCGCCCGAGCACATACGGGAGAGTGTTCGGTCGGCGCGGTGGCCGTGGAATCCTCCAGGACGGACGGCGACGTCACCGAAGCCATTGTGTGCTGCGGAGACGTCCGGCTCCAGGTTGTGGTTGAGCCATCGGCGTTCACAGCGCCGTGTGGTACGGCTTGCGCCGAGACGATCACCACCTACCGGCTGGTTTCGCTGGACAGGCTCACGCCTGTGCGGTACGCCACGCCTGCCCTCGCCTGACCAGGGGAACATCACGGCCCGACGTTGCGTTGGAACAGTGACGCCATAAGCGTCCAATGCGGCTCAATTACCGAAATACCTCTCACGAAGGTGGTTTTCTCATGTCTCAGGTACGTCGGCAGCTCGCCCGCCCGCGCCCCAGCTGGGGTTGGCAGGATGATGCCGCGTGCCGGGGTGAGGACCTCGTGCTCTTCTTCGGCCCCGATGGGGAGCGGCAGCCCGAGCGTGACGTACGTGAGCGGAA
Organism: Nonomuraea insulae; assembly: GCF_042656245.1. Classification (NCBI taxonomy): domain Bacteria; kingdom Bacillati; phylum Actinomycetota; class Actinomycetes; order Streptosporangiales; family Streptosporangiaceae; genus Nonomuraea; species Nonomuraea insulae. Next base: position 198,000 of record NZ_JBHSPA010000045.1, on the reverse strand, counting down.
GGCCAAGGCGATCTGCGCCCAGTGCCCTGTCCGCAACGAGTGCCTTGACTACGCGCTGTCCCGGCCCGAGAAGTACGGCACGTGGGGCGGTCTCAACGAAGACGAGCGCGCCAGCGAGCGTCGCCGTCGCATGCGCCGCGCGGCCAGCGCCGGCATCACCGCAGCCTGACACACCCGGCAGCGTCACCAGCATCGCGTGATCACGCAGTTGTCCCGATGAACCGGAGCCTGGCCATCCATGCCCAGGCTCTGGCGAACCCGGTCGGGGCAACTGCCTGATCAAGCACCTCACTCCAGGCACCGGCCACCCCGCCCAGGGGTGGCCAGCGTCATTTCCCACGGCTTCCGGACGTTCCACCAACTCACGGGAGTGTCACGACTCACGGGGCTCCCATGACTCCCGGGGCTCCCAGGACTCCCGCACCGGCGAGCAGGGGCACCACGTGATCGCGCACCGCGGGCGCCAGCCGCGGCCCGAAGCCGTCACGCCCGTCCGTCCACGCCATCGCGGCCAGCTCCGCCGCGGCCACCACCCGCATCACACTCATACCGCCAGCATCCCACCCCTGGCGGACCACCCAACGCACAACCATCGGGCAGCGCCGGCGGCGTCATCGCCCGTCGTCGTGCGTGCGGAATGCCGTCATTCGCCCGCTCCAGGTTGCCCGCCAGGAGACGCATCACCACCCTCGGCGCCGGCCGGCCCCCGCGTCCACCGGTGGCGGACGTTCACATGAGGTTACTCAGGGGCTGCGCGAAGGGATTCCACTCGATGACCACGAGATCGCCCCACTTCGCGGCGATCCTGCGGCGCAGCCCCTGATCGAGCGTGTTGCTCAGCACGTTGACCCGATTCAGCTCCGCCCTGATCCCCATCGCCATGACATGCTCCTCGTTGATGGGCCGGTCCGCCCGGTTCTCCACCACCGCCTTCAGCTCGGCCTGGCTGTGGGCCACCTGCCGCCGCACCTGGGGCACGTCCGCCGCCATCCGCGCCCCGGCCAGCTCGCGCCCGAGCTCGGTGACGTAGGGGACGACCAGCGTGCGGGTGTCGTAGAGGAGGTAGGGCGGGGCGAGGTCGCGGGGGTGCGCCGCCGCCCGGTCCTCGGCGGCGATCAACGCCCGGTTGTACGGCTCCAGCCCCTCCGGGGAGGACACGTCGAGATCGTCCACGGGCTGCCAGTAGACCTCCGCCGCGTCGCGCGTCGCGGGTTGCAGGATCAGCCGCCATCCGGCCGGATCGTACTCGAAGCCCGCGAACACCCCGTACAGGACGAGCAGCGCGAAGATCATCCTTAATCGCATGAAGCGAGGAGTGTAGCGGCCCGCCGATAGGGTTCCTGGCATGTCAACCTCACCCGTGACCGCGGATGACCTGGAAGAGGCCGTGCGGCTGGCCGTCGAGACCCTGGGGCGGGCGCCGCGGGACGCCTGGGACGGCAAGGCGGGAACGCTCGAATGGACCTGCTGGGAGACGGCCGAGCATCTGGCCGACGACCTGTTCGCCTACGCGGTCCAGCTCGGCCTCACCACGCCCCCGCTGGACGTCTACGTCCCCTTCATCCTGGAGAGCCGCCGCCCCGGCGGGCCAGGGAACACCATTCACACGAATCGCGAAGCGGACGTCACGGGGCTGATGCAGGTGCTCCAGACGTGCGGCGCGCTGCTGGCCGCGATGGTGCGCACGGCCCCGGAGGACGCCCGGGCCCACCACGTCTTCGGCCCGGCGGACCCGGAGGCCAGCGCGGGAATGGGCCTGGTCGAGACGCTCGTCCACACCCACGACATGGCGCAGGGGCTGGGTCTGGACTGGACGCCGCCCGCCGGCATGTGCGCGCGGCTGCTGGCCCGGCTCTTCCCCGACGCGCCGCGCACCACGGAGCCTTGGGCCACGCTCCTGTGGGCCACGGGCCGCGCCGAGCTTCCCGGGCGTGAGCGCCTGACGAAGTGGCGCTGGCACAACGAGCGGCCGTGACCGAAACCCATCGCCAGGCGGACCGTAACCCGGCGATGGGAATGGTCTCAGACGATGAGGTCGTCGAACTCGCCGTCCTTCGCCCCGAGGACGAACGCGGTGATCTCAGCCTGGGTGTAGACCAGTGCGGGTCCTTCGGGAAAGCGTGAGTTACGCATGGCGATCTCCCCCGTGGGTAGGTTCGCGACTTCGACGCAGTTGCCGTTGGGGTTGCTCCGCTTGCTCTTGCGCCAGACGACGGGAAGGCGGCCGGCGGGCGTTCCGTTCAGGAACTCATGCATGGGGGCAGCTCCTCGCGATCTTGCGGATGCACGTGCATCCGTGTTTGCGAGCTGACAATACGGCAGCACGAAGTGCTCCATATAGCGGACGACCAAAAATCCCGATATGGAGTGGATCACAGGGAGTTTCAGCAGCTCATCAGGAAATGAGACGTTCCAGGAAGCGCCTGGTCGCTTTGGGCTCCTCCGCCTGGATGCTGAGCCGGTCCATGACTTCCATGTAGTGGTCGGAATCGGCGAACTTGTCCAGGTAGAGGGCGCTGGTGAGCTGCTCCATGTAGACGACGTCGGGCAGCTCGCGCTCGGGGAAGCGCAGAATGCTGAAGGGGCCGCCGGCCGCCGCGTGGCCGCCGCGGTCGAACGGCATGATCTGCACCGTGACGTTGTGCTCGGCCGTGATGTCCAGCAGATAGGCGATCTGCTCCCGCATCGTCTCCGAGCCCCCGAGCGTGCGGCGCACGACGGCCTCGTCGATCACGGCCCAGAGCGTCAGCCCGCTCTCCAGCCGCTTCTGCCGCGTCGTGCGCAGCGCCACCCGGCGGTCCAGCTCGGCCTTGGGCGCCTTCTCGTGGGCCAGCTCGATCACCGCCCTGGCGTAGACGGGAGTCTGGAGAAGGCCGGGGACGAACTGGTTCTCATAGGTACGGATGCTGGACGCGGCGCCCTCCAGGCCGATGTACACCTCGAACCAGGCGGGCAGCAGGTCGCCGTACTTGTGCCACCAGCCGGGGGCGTTGGCCTGCTTGGCCAGGGCCAGGAGGGGCTCGCGCTCGGCGGGGTCGGTGACGCCGTACAGGGTGAGCAGGTCGGCCACGTCGCGCTGCTTGAAGCTGACCTGTCCGAGCTCCAATCGGCTGATCTTCGCATGAGATGCGCGAATCGAGTATCCGGCGTCCTCTCGCGAGATACCCTTCTCCGTACGGAGCCTGCGTAGTTGGGTCCCGAGCAGGATCCGCAGCACTGTGGGGCTTCCCGGCGAATAGCTGAGAAGCTTGCCTTCGGCGCTCTGTGCGCTCACTCCGCCGCTCCTAGATCCTCTGCACGTGCAGATGCTCTTGGCATCCGTAAACTACGAAAAGTCTTGCATCGGTAAGCACTCCCCGTAAAGATGGGCATTAGATCACCAGACCGCGCATCGGGGGCCAGAATGACGACTTTCGACGCCCGGCCGCAAGCCGCCATCGGCACTCGGCCACCGGGATGGCTTTCCTCCGTCCTCGTGGAGGGACGTGCCAGCGAGTGTGATGCTGTTTTCCCGTTTCATCAACATACTGCGCTGGAGCCCGCCTGTGTGGCGACGGCCCGGCACTTCGTCGATCAGACGCTCGGCGCCTGGGGAGCGGTGGAGCTGGCCTTCGACGCTCAGCTGGTGGTCTCGGAACTGGTGACCAACGCGATGCGGCACGGGGGCGGGGCCGCGCAGCTCCGGTTGTTGTCCCATCGCGCGGAGCTGGCGTGCGTGGTGACCGATCACAGCCACACCGTGCCGGTCACGGCCGCGCCCGACGTGTTCTCCGAGTACGGGCGGGGGCTGCGGCTGGTGGACGCCCTCTGCACCGCCTGGGGCTGGCTCTCCCCCGGCGGCGCCCGCAAGCTCGTCTGGGCCATCATCGCCACCTGACCCGCGTCAGTCCCTGCCGAGCAGACGCAGCACGTCGGCGTCGCTGAGCTGGTCGAAGTGGTCATACCACTGGCCGACCGCCCTGAAGTCGACGGGTGTCAGCAGCACGACCACCTCGTCGGCCTCCTCCCGCAGTGACTCGACGGTCTCACCGGCCCCGACGGGAACGGCCAGCGTCAGCTTGGCGGGCCCGGCCCCGCGAACCGCCCTGAGCGCGGCCCGCGCGGTGCCGCCGGTGGCCAGGCCGTCGTCGGCCACGATCACCTCCCTGCCTTCGAGCACGGGCAGGGGCCGGTCGCCGCGGTAGGCGCGCACCCGGCGGGCCAGCTCGCCGCGCTCCCGCTCCACCACGTCGGCAACGTCCTCGGGCGTCATCCCCAGCCGGTGCAGCAGCGCCAGGTCGAGCACCGGCTCACCGCCCTCGGCTATCGCGCCGACGCCCAGCTCGGGCGTCGGCGGATAGCCGATCTTCCTGGTCACGAGCACGTCGAGGACGGCGTCGAGCTTGCGCGCGATGGGCACCGCCACCGCCACCCCGCCGCGCGGCAGGGCCAGGATCACCGGGTCGTGCGCGTCCTGCAGCCGCTCGGCCAGCAGCTCCCCCGCCTCGGCCCGGTCCGCGAAGAACTCCATGACCGGTGCCTACCCGCTGAGACCCGCTCATCCCGGCCGGCGTGCGGCTTTACGGCCGGTTGCGGCCCGAGCGGCGCATCTCCTTGGTGATGAGTTTCCACTTGTTCTGCTGTTCCTTACGCAGCCGCGCATCCGTGCGGGACGCCATCCACGCCGCCTCCCGCTGCAGCTTGCGCCAGCTCTCCAGCCGCCGCTCCGGCAGTTCGCCGCTCTCCAGGGCGATCAGCACCGCGCATCCCGGTTCGCCGGTGTGGCCGCAGTCACCGAACCGGCACTGCTCGGCCAGCGCCTCGATGTCGGAGAAGACGAGGTCGACGCCCTGGCCGATGTCGTAGAGGCCGATCCGCCTGATCCCCGGCGTGTCGATGATCAGCCCGCCCCCTGGCAGCGGGATCAGCTCGCGATGCACCGTGGTGTGCCGGCCGCGCCCGTCCGCCGCGCGTACCTGCTGGGTGTCCATGACGCCCTCCCCGGCCAGCGCGTTGACCAGGGTGGACTTGCCGGCGCCCGACGGGCCGAGGATGACGGCGGTGCGGGAGCCGCCGAGGTAGCCGCCGGCCAGGTCCACCCCGTCCCCGTGCAGCGAGGAGACGGCGTGCACGTCCACGCCCGGCGCGGCGACGCGGACGTCGGCGAGCAGGTCGTCGAGGCCGCGCTCGAACAGGTCGGACTTGGTGATGAGCACGACGGGCGTGCCGCCGGACTCCCAGGCCAGGGCGACGAGGCGTTCGATGCGGCCGAGGTCGGCGAAGTCGGTCGAGTGCATGGACGGCTCGGCCACGAAGACGACGTCCACGTTGGCGGCGAGCACCTGGCCCTGACCGTCGCCCGACAGGCCGCCGACCGAGGTGCGGCTGACGCCGCCCCGGACGAAGGCGGTGGCCCTCGGCAGGACCTCGTCGAGTTCGTGGCGGCCCTCGGGCAGCCATCTGAGCGCGGCCCAGTCGCCGACGCACGGCAGGGCCACGGGATCGGCGGCGGACGCGCGGCGGACGCGGGCGCCGTATTTGACGTGGTGCTGACCGTCCGCCGCGATCACTTCGGCGGCGCCGCGGTCGACGCGGGCCACGCGGGCGGGGACGGTGTCGGCGGGCAGCTCCGCGGCGCGGAGGTCGTTCCAGCCGAGCAGAGCAAGATCGTGAGACAACGCAGTGAACCTTTGATTCGAGAAGGCAAGGAACGGGTGGCTTAGATGAGCCCCCGGAGGTGGACCGACAGCACGCTGAACACGGTGACCCGCATAGGTCCTCACCTCCTCGATCATTTTTCCCAAGCGACTCTACGCGGCCTGTCCGCGAGGACGCAATCGGGTTATCTTCCGCGATTCGTTGAACCGTGCCATGGCGGCTGGCCGTACCACCTCCCGACGGACTGAGAAAGGGGAATGATGCGAATCAGCACTTATCCCCCGCCCTCGGCCGAGGGAGCCGCCCCGATGGGCAAGCCGCGCTTACGCCACCTGATCCGGCGCGTACGCCCGGACGACGAGGTGGTCGTGTCCGCGCTCTACCGGGAATATCACCGGCCGCTGCTGGCCTTCGTGATCCGGCTGACCGCGGGCGATCGGCAGTGGGCGGAAGACGTGGTGCAGGAGACCATGATCAGGGCGTGGCGGAGTGCGGAGACACTCGACCGTGATTCGGTCTCTCTGATGCCCTGGCTCGCCACGGTCGCCAGACGTATCGTGATCGATGACCGGCGCCGAAGGGATGCCCGCCCCCAGGAGTCGGGCGATGGAGCGCTGGAGAGCATGCCCGTGCCCGACGAGATGGAGGGAATGCTGCGCCAGGTGGTCGTGTCAGAGGCGCTGAAGGCGTTGTCGCCGGCACACCGCGAGATCCTCAACGAGACGATCTTGCGGGACCGGTCGGTGAACGATGCCGCCGAGGCGCTCGGTATTCCGGTGGGCACTGTGAAGTCCCGTGTCTATTACGCCGTACGCGCGTTGCGCATCGCACTGGAGGAGAGGGGGGTGACGGCGTGACTTCCAGAGTCGAGCACACAGACGTGGGCGCGTACGCGCTCGGGCTGCTGGACGAGGACGACAGGATGGCCTTCGAGACGCACCTCCTCGGCTGCCCGGCCTGCCGGTATGAGTTGTCCGACCTGGCCGGCGTGGCCAGCGTGCTGAGCGGGATCGGGCCCGTCGAGGAGCCAGGCCCCCCTTCTCATGACCGCGAGGGCGACGTGATCGACCTGTTGCACCGCAAGAAGGCGGCCGACAGGCGGACACGGCGGGGGACGTTCGTGATCGGGATGGCGGCGGCGGTCACTCTGGTGGCCGGCGGCCTGACGATCGGGACGCAGCTCGGCGCGGGCGAGGCACCTCAGATCGCACAGGGGCACAGCAGTCATTCGGGGATGAACATGGGCCCGGCGGAGCAGTTCTACGCCGAGGGCCAGCCCAGGGAGGGCAAGGGGGTTGACGGGGTGACCGGCGGCCTGGTCGTCGAGTCGAAGGGGTGGGGCACGCACGCGGCGCTCAAGCTGGCCGGCGTGAAAGGGCCCCTTGAGTGCGAGCTCGTCTCGGTCGGCAAGTCGGGCGAGCGGCGGGTGATGACGGGGTGGTCCGTACCTCCAGCCGGGTACGGAGTACCGGGTTCGCCCGATCCGCTCTACATGCACGGCGGCAGCGCGACCCCGTTGAAGGACATCGATCATTTCGAGGTGGTCACCTCGGCCGGTAAGAAATTGCTCACCATCGCGGCCTGAACGACCGGAGAGAAGCCCTTCCACCGCTGGTGGGAGGGCTTTCTTCATGCCTTCGCGCTTGTGTGTAAATTTACGGACTCACGAGTTGAACCTCACCGGGCCACGGCGCGTACTGCCTGCCGTACCGACCGGAATATCAAGCCCTTTAAGAGGTTTCATCATGTCTATCCGTAAGTTCCTGGTTCCTGGCGCCCTGGTGGCTAGTGCGCTTATCGTCCCGGCTGTGCCGGCGTACGCGTCCGCCGACGACGTCTATCTCGCGGCGGGCCTGCGCGGCACGAACGAGGTCGGCACCCCCGGTGACAAGGACGGCCGCTCGACGGTCGTGCTCAAGATCAGCGGAAACGAGGTGACGTTCGCGGCCCGGTGGAACAAGATCGGCGCACCCACCGCCGGCCACGTGCACGCGGGTGCCAAGGGCGCCAACGGGGACGTCCAGTTCGAGTTCTTCACCGAGTCCCTGCCCGCCTCCGCGCTCGGCGTCACCGGCACCGTCAGGGCCGGCAACGACCTCGTCAAGGCCCTCGTCGACAACCCCGGCTCCTTCTACGCCAACCTGCACGACGCCGCCCACCCCAAGGGCGCGGTACGGGGCCAGTTCCACCGGCTGAACAAGCCCGTCGACCTCAACGGCGTGCTGCACGGCAGCAACCAGGCCACACTCTCCGCCCAGGCGGACGGCGCGCAGGAGGTCGCGGAGAACGACGGCAAGAAGCGCGGCGACGCGGACGGCAGGGCCACGTGGTGGCTGCGCCCGGACGGCTCCTCGATCGCCTACACCGCCACCTGGTCGGGCCTGGCCCGCGTGACGAACGGGCACCTGCACAAGGCCGCCGCGGGCAGGAACGGCCCGGTGGCCGCGGACCTGTTCGCCGCGCCCAAGGGCCTGCCGGCGAACGTGACCGGCCTCGCGGGTGAGGCGAAGGTCCCCGCCAAGGTCGTCAAGCGCATCGCCGCGAACCCGGCCGCGTACTACACGAACCTGCACACCACGGACTTCGACGGCGGCGCGGTACGCGGCCAGCTCTCCGGCGGGTCGTTCACCCACCCGCGCGCCCTCACCGCCGACGTGCTGCGCGGCTCGCAGATCTACGCCTGCACGCAACTTCCCGCGGGCGGCTTCGGCTTCACCCAGTTCGGCGTCTCGGCCAAGCTGCGGCGCTCCATCGACCACTCGTTCGTGGCACCCGCCTCAGGCCCGCCCCAGTGGATCGCCCCGGACGGCAGCGCGGTGCGCGGCACGGTCGTCACCAGAACGCCGAACGGCGACAACATCCCCGAGCTGGTCCTCGACGCCACCCAGTCGGGCGCGAACACGGGCCTGCTCGCGCACACGACGCAGATCCTGCGCCTGAACACGACGGGCGGCGTCGCCCCCACCGGCTCCTGCGACGCGGGCGCGCAGGTCAAGGTCGCCTACGGCGCCGACTACCTCTTCCTGGGCTGAGGCCGGCAGGGGGACGATTCGGTCCCGTCCCCCGAAAGGCCTTTCCCGGCCGGCCAGGCCCGGTCCCCCGGGCCACGGCCGGCCACCGCGACGGGGTAACTCCGGCCCACCCCGATCGCGCCCAGCGCCCCGCCGCACACGAGCCCGTGCGGCGGGGCGCTCGGTCATGTCAGGACGGCGGCGTCGGAGACCGGGAAGAGGCAGGCGGCCGTGTGGCCGGGACTCTCCTGGGGCGCCAGCGGGGGGCGCGTGTCCGCGCACTCGTCGCGGGCGGCCGGGCAGCGGGTGCGGAAGCTGCACCCGGAGGGTGGGTCGGCCGGGGACGGCGGGTCGCCCCTGAGCACGATGCGCCGCCGGGTCCGCTCCACCTTGGGGTCCGCGACGGGCGCGGCCGACAGCAGGCTGTGGGTGTACGGGTGGCGCGGGTCGGTGAACAACGTCTCGGTGTCGGCCAGCTCGACGATCCTGCCCAGGTTCATGACGGCGACGCGGGTGGCGATCTGCCGCATGATCGACAGGTCGTGCGAGACGAACAGGTACGTCAGCCCGCGCTCGGCCTGCAGCCGCTTCATCAGGTTGACGATCTGCGCCTGGATGGACACGTCGAGCGCGCTGACCGGCTCGTCGCAGATGACCAGCTTGGGCTCTATCGCCAGGGCCCTGGCGATGCCGACGCGCTGGCGCTGCCCGCCGGAGAACTCGTGCGGGAACCTGTCCTGGCTGCCCGCCTCCAGCCCGACGGCCTCCAGCAGCTCGGCCACGCGGTCACGGGCCTGGGCCGAGCGGCGGCGCACCCTGCCGTGCGTGACCAGGGGCTCGGCGATGATGTCGCCCACGCGCATGCGGGGGTTCAGGCTGGCGTACGGGTCCTGCAGGACGACCTGCATGTCCTCGCGCACCGACAGCAGCTCCTTGCGCCGCAGCCCGAGCAACTCCCTGCCGTCGAACCAGATCTCACCGCCGCTGGCCTCGACCAGCCGCAGAATGAGCCTGGTCAGCGTGGTCTTGCCACAACCGGACTCGCCGACCAGGCCGAGCGTCTCCCCCGGGCGCACGTCGAACGACACGTCGTCCACGGCGACCACCTTCGAGCGGAACTCCTTGCGCACGCCGCGCAGCGACAAGAGCGGCCGCACCGATTCCTCTGCCATCTACAGGCTCCCTTCCAGCAGGCAGGCGGCGCTGTGCCCCGGGGCGCGCTCGGTCAGCGGGGGCACCTGGACCGCGCACTCGGGCATCGCCAGCGCGCAGCGCGGATGGAAGGCGCAGCCGCCCGGCGGCGCGAACAGGTTCGGCGGGCTGCCGGGGATCGGGTCGAGCGGGGCTCCTCCCGGCACGTCGGAACGGGGCATCGAGCGCAGCAGCGCCCTCGTGTACGGCATGCGGGGAGCCTCGAACACGTCGTCCACGGCGGCCAGCTCGACCGGGCGGCCCCCGTACATGACCAGGACCCGGTCCGCGACGCGGGCCACCACGCCGAGGTCGTGCGTGATGAGCACGATCGCCATCCCGAACCGCTCCTGCAGCCCGGCCAGCAGCTCCATGATCTGCGCCTGGACGGTCACGTCGAGCGCGGTCGTGGGCTCGTCGGCGATGAGGACCTTGGGACGGCAGGCGAGCGCGATCGCGATCATCACGCGCTGGCGCATGCCGCCGGAGAACTGGTGCGGGTAGTCACCCGCCCGGTCGCCCGGGTTGGGGATGCCGACCTCGCGCAGCGCCGCGACGGCCTGGGCGCGCGCCTCCGACCTGGACAGGCCCTGGTGCAGGCGGACGGACTCGGCGATCTGGGCGCCCACGGTCTTGAGCGGGTTCAGGCTGGTCATCGGATCCTGGAAGACCATGGCGATCTCGTTGCCGCGGATCGCGCGCATCTCCCGCTCGGTCAGCTTCAGCAGGTCCCGGCCGCCCGCCAGGATCTCGCCGCCGGTGTAGTGGCAGGGCGGGGTCGGGTGCAGGCGCAGGATCGACAGGGCGGTCGCGGTCTTGCCGCTGCCCGACTCGCCGACCACGGCCAGCGTCTGCCCGGCCTCGACCGACAGCGACACGCCGTTGACCGGCTTGACCGTGCCCGCGTCCAGGCGGAACTCCACGTGCAGATCGTTGATCTCCAGCACGCTCATGTGATCCCTTCCCGGAAGATGCGCAGGAGCTCGGCGGGGTCGGCCCGAACCGTGCCGGCCGGCGGGGGCGCCGCCAGGGCGAGGGCGGAGGGCTGCTTGAGCGCGCCGCCCGTCACCACGCTGACCACCGTGTCGCTCTCCGAGACCCAGCCCTGGGCGCGGGCGCGCAGCAGGGCGGCGGTGGAGGCGGCGGCGGACGGCTCGGCCGACACGCCCTCCTCGCCGAGCAGCCGCATGGCCTCGAACAGGTCATTGTCGTCCACGGCGACCACCCGGCCGCCGGAGTCGTAGACGGCGCGCAGCACGCGCGAGCCGCCCTGGATGGGGGCGTCGCCGGCGATGCTCTGGGCGACGGTCTTGTTCGCGTCGCCGTGGCGGCCGGCGACCGTCTTGCCCTCGGCGAAGGCTCGTACGAGCGGGGCCGAGGCGGCGGGCTGGACGCCCACCATCTTCGGCAGCCGGTCGATGAGGCCCAGCGCGCGCAGCTCGCGAAAGCCCTTCCAGGCGCCGTAGATGCCGCCGCCGGTGCCGACGGGGTGCACCATCACGTCGGGCGCGCGCCAGCCGAGCGCCTCGCAGATCTCGTACGCGTACGTCTTCATGCCCTCGTGCCTGACGGGGTTGATGAAGTTGACGAAGCAGTAGAACCCGGCCTCCGACAGGGCGCTCACCCCGGCGAAGATCTCCAGGCTGGAGCGGTAGCGCAGGCGCAGCACCCGGGCGCCGCTGAGGCTGATCGCGGAGATCTTGGATTCGTTGGCCACGTCCTCGACCAGGACCGTGGCCTCGATGCCGGCCCTGGCGGCGTACGCGGCGAAGGAGGCGCCGGCGTTGCCCGAGCTGTAGGTGAACGCCTGCTTGACGCCCAGCGCCCGGGCGAAGCCGACCGCGACCGAGAAGCCACGGTCCTTGAAGCTGCCGGTGGGCATGAGGGTGTCGTTCTTGATGAGCAGGCCGGGCAGGCCGAGGTGGCGGCCGAGCCTCCTGGTGGGCATCAGCGGGGTGTCGCCCTCGCCGAGGGAGAGGGGCTCGGCGCCGTCGGGCAGCGGGAGCAGGTCCGACCAGCGCCACAGGCCGAGATCGCGGCGACCGGCCGCCCGCTCCACGATCCGCCGGGGTTCGGCGGGACCGAGGTCGTAGCCGATCTCCAGCAGGCCGCCGCACGCCGGGCAGAGCAGCGCCGGAGTCTCCAGCGGCAACGTGGCGTGGCAGTCGTCGCACTTGTAGTGGGTGGCGAGGTTCATCGGTTGTATGCCTTCGGGTCGGCGACGTCGCGGAGCAGGTCGCCGGTGACGTTGATCGCGAGTGTTGTCATCATGATGGCAGCGCCGCTGAAGACCGCTATCCACCAGGCGCTGCGCAGGTAGAGCTGGCCGTCGGCGAGCATGCTGCCCCAGGTGGGCACGCTGGGCGGCACGCCGAGGCCCAGATAGCTGAGCGACGCCTCCGCGACGATCATCGCGGCCACCTGGAGGGTGCCGATGGTGGCCAGGGGGGCGACGAGGTTCGGCAGGAGGTGGCGCCGCATGATCTGCGGGCCGGTGTCGCCGATGGCCCTGGCCGCGGTGACGAACTCGCGCTCCCTGAGCGAGAGCACCTCGGCGCGGACCACGCGGGCGTAGGACACCCAGCCGGTCAGGCCGAGCACCAGGATCAGGAAGAACAGGCTCGGGCCGAGCACCGCGATGATGGCCAGGGCCAGCAGGATCGACGGGAAGGCCAGCTGGACGTCCGCCAGGCGCATGAACACCTGCTCGCGCCAGCCCCGGTAATAGCCGCTGACGACGCCGACGGCCGCGCCGACCACGCCCGAGAGCAGGGTGGCGGTCAGGCCGACGAGGAGCGAGACGCGGGTGCCGTACATGACGCGGCTGAGCACGTCGCGGCCGAGCTTGTCGGTGCCGAGCGGGTAGCCGGGCGCGCTGCCGTCCATCCAGAACGGCGGGCGCAGCTTGAGCCGCAGGTTCTGCAGGTTGGGGTCGTGCGGGGCGATCAGCGGCGCGAGCAGGCCGACGAGCACGACGAGCACGACGACGCCCACGGCGACCTTGGCGGCGTGGTTGCGGCGCAGGGCGCGCAGGGTTGCGGTGAGCATCAGGACAGCCTCACGCGGGGGTCGAGCACGGCGTAGGACAGGTCCACGATCAGGTTCACGATGACGAACACGGCCGCGAGGAACAACACCGTGGCCTGCATCAGCGGATAGTCGCGGTACGTGATCGCCTCGACGGTCAGCCGCCCGATGCCCGGCCAGGAGAAGACCTGCTCGGTGAGGATGGCCCCGCCGAGCAGGCTGCCGACCTCCAGGCCGACCACGGTCACGACGGGCAGGGAGGCGTTGCGCAGGCCGTGCCCGGTGACCGCCCTGAACCCGGACAGGCCCTTGGCCCTGGCTGTGCGGATGTAGTCCTCGCCGAGCACGTCGATCAGCGACGAACGCAGCAGCCTGGCGATCATCGCGGCGGAGTAGAGGCCGAGCGTGATCGCGGGCAGCACCAGGTGGGCGGGCGAGCCGGTGCCCGAGGCGGGCAACCACCGCAGGTTGACCGAGAAGATCAGGACGAGCAGGATGCCCACCCAGAACGCCGGGGTGGACTGGCCGACCAGGACCGAGGCCATGACCGAGGTGTCGGTCGCCGTGCCCCTCCTGACGGCGGCCACGATCCCGGCGGGAACGGCCACGATCAGGGTGAACGCCATGGCGGCCACGGCCAGGTCGACCGTGAGCGGCAGGCGTTCCATGATGACCTCGAACGCGGGGCGGTGGAAGAACACCGACTGGCCGAAGTCCAGGCTGAGCAGGCCCGTCATGTACGAGACGTACTGGTCGGCCAGCGGCCGGTCGAAGCCCAGGCTCGACCTGAGCGCGGCCTCCTGCGCGGCGGTGGCCTCAGGCGGCAACATCTGCTGGACCGGGTCGCCGGCCAGCCTGACGATGAAGAACGACACGGTGGCCACGCAGAACAGGACGAGCAGGGTGTGGCCGACCCTCTTGCCGACGAAACCGATCATGAGAGCTTGGCGGTGGCCATGGCCAGGGTGCCGTTGGCGTTGGTCTTCCACTGGACCCTGTCGCTGACGGCGTACAGGATGCCTGCCTGGTACAGGTAGAGGAACGGTGACTCCTCGATCAGCAGCCCCTGCAGCGCGGTGAACGCCTTCTGCCGCGTGTCCGGGTCCACCGACTGCTCTTCCTTGTCGATGAGCTCGTCGGCCTCGGGGTTGTTCCAGCGGCTCTGGCGGCGGTCGTGCCGGACGAACGACTGCAGGTTGCTGGAGGCGTCCATGGTCCAGCCGGAGTTGCCGACGAAGTACATCTCGCCCAGCGCCTTGCGGTTGTCCGAGACCAGCCGGCCCTTGAACGTGGCCGGATCGAGCAGCGACACCTCGGCCTTGACGCCGACCGCGGCGAGCTGGCCGGAGATGGCCTGCACGATGTCCTTGTCGATGGTGGAGGAGGACAGCTTGAGCGTGAAGCCACCGGCGTGCCCGGCCTCGGCGAGCAGGCTCTTGGCCTTGGCCACGTCGTGCTTGTACGGCTGGACGGCGGCGTCGAAGCCGAACGCCTGCTTCGGGATGAGCGTCGGGGTGCGCTCGGCGGCGCCGTTGAGCACCGAGGTGATCAGGGTGTCCACGTCGAGCGCGTGGTTGAGCGCCTGGCGCACGCGCTTGTCCTTCAGCGGGCCCTCTTCGGTGTCGAGCGAGACGAAATACGTGCGCACGCCCGGCGAGGAGACGACCTTGAACCCGGGGGCGTCGCCGAGCTGCTGCGCGGCGTCGGGGGTCAGGCCGGTCACGATGTCCAGCTCGCCCGACTGCAGCGCGGCCAGCGACGACGACGGGTCCGGCATGACCTTGAAGGTGAGCCGCTCGATGGCGGGCTTGCCGTTCCAGTAGCCGGGGTTGGCCTTGAGCGTGATCTGGCTGTCGCGCTGCCACTGCTCGAACGTGAACGGCCCGGTCCCGACCGGGTGCTCGGCGAAGGCCTTGTCGCCCTTCTCCTTGAGGTACTTCGGCGGCACGATCACCCCGCCGAACAACGACAGCTTCGCCGGCAGGATCGGGTCCGGCTCCTTGGTCACCAGGTCCACCGTGTACGGGTCGATCACCTTCGCGCCGGTGACCAGGCGCAGCTCCACGATCGGGGACTGGGTGGCGGGGTCGATGAGGCGTTCGATGCTGTAGGCCACGGCGGCGGCGTCGAACGGCTCGCCGTTGTGGAAGGTCACGTTCTTGCGCAGATGGAAGCGCCAGGTCTTGTCGCCCTTGGACTCCCAGCGCTCGGCCAGGCCGCCGACCAGTTTGTCGGCGGTGTCCCTGACGGTGAGCGTGTCGAAGATGTTGATCAGGACGTTCATGGAGGGCAGATCGCCCTGCTTGTGCGGGTCGAGAGTGGTCGCGTCCGAGGCGAGCGAGACCCGCAGCGCGGTCGCGGCGTCGCCCTGGCCGCCGCTCGGCGGGCTGGTGCTCGCGCAGGCTCCCAGGGAGATCGCCGCCGCGGCGAGCCCACCGATCTTGAACAGGTCCCGGCGGGTCGGCAATTCGCGGAGGGTCATGACCCCGCCTCCCTTTCATACGTTTCACATGGTGAAATGTCGTATCACGTGGTTGAATATGACTCGTTTCGGTTATGTCCGTCAAGCCTTTTGGGTCAGGTGACAATGAACTCGGTGGAGAAGACCCTGGTCGTCTTAGGGGCCCTGGCCGGCCACGACCAGCCCCGCCGCCTGGCGGACATCGCCCAGCGGACCGGCATCAACAAGACGACCGTGCACCGGATCCTGCAGATCTTCATCGCCCAGGGGTACGCCGTCTCGCACGGCGACGGCACCTACGCCTCGGGCCCGGCGATCCTGGCGCTGGCCGGGGCGGCGCTCACCGACAGGGACATGACCACGCTGGTCCGGCCGATCCTGGAGAACCTGCAGCGCAACACGACGCACACGGTGCACTTCGCCATCCGCAGCGGCTCCTCGGCCGTCTACCTGGCCAAGGTGGAGTCGCAGCAGCCGTACCGGATGGCCTCGCGGGTCGGGACGCAGATCCCGCTGCACTGCACGGCGATCGGCAAGGCGATCCTCGCGAACCTGCCCGAGGAGCAGGTACGCGCCGTGCTGGCGGCCACCGCGCCGCTGATCAGCAACACGCCGAGGACGATCGCGGACCCCGGCCTGCTGATGGCCGAACTGGAGGAGGTCCGGCAGCGCGGCTACGCGATCGACGACGAGGAGAACGAGACCAACGTGCGGTGCGTCGGCGCCGTGGTGCACGACGCGGCCGGGACGGCGGTGGGCGCGGTCAGCGTGGCGGGGCTGACCCTCAACCTGAACGCGGATGACGTGCCGCTGCTCGGCCCGCTGGTGGTGGCCGCCGCCGCCCGGGTCTCGGCGGCTCTGGGGAGGAACGGATGACGGCCGTACGACGCCTGCTGGCGAGAGCGCGGGACGAGGGCGAGTTCTCGGGGGCCGCCTGGGCCTACGGGGGCTCCTCCGGCCCGGTCGAGCAGGGAACGCTCGGCACGCTGAGCAGGGACGGCGGCCCTGCGGGCGAGGACACGCTGTGGGACCTGGCCTCGGTCACCAAGCCGATCGTCGGCCTGGCGGTCATGGCGCTGGTGGAGTCGGGCGAGCTGACCCTGGACGATCCGGTCGCCTTCCACCTGCCGGAATACGCGGGCACCGACAAGGCCGGCGTCACCGTGTCCGAGCTGCTCACCCACACCTCGCGCATCCCCGGCCAGCAGCCCCTCTACCGCCGCTGCGCGACCCGCGAGGAACTGCTCGACGCCCTCGTCCACCTGCCGCTGCGCGAGGAGCGGCGGGTGGAGTACAGCTCGCAGGGGTTCATGATCCTCGGGATGATCGCGGAGAGCGCCGCCGGATCGCCCCTCGACCATCTCGTACGCGAGCGCGTCACCGCTCCCCTGGCCATGGACGGCACGCGCTTCCTGCTTCCCGAGCGGGATCACGCGCGGGCGGCGGCCACCGAGGACTGCCCATGGCGCGGCCGGGTCGTCCAGGGCACCGTGCACGACGAGAACGCCGAGGTGCTCGGGGGCGTGGCGGGCCACGCCGGCCTGTTCGGCACGGTGGCGGACCTGGCCGGGCTGGGCCGGTGGTTGTGCCGGGGAGGCGGCGGGGGTCTGGGCGGCAGCGGTTCGGCCGGCGGGGGCGGCCCTCTCGCGCCGCGCACGCTGGCCGTGATGACCGGGACCAGGACGGGCGGCCGTGCGCTGGCCTGGCAGGCGCACCAGCCGCCCCTGAGCAGCGGCGGCGACCTGCTCACCGCGTCGGCGTACGGGCACAACGGCTTCACAGGGACGAGCCTGTGGGTGGATCCCGAGCTGGACTTCTTCGCGGTGCTGCTCACCAACCGGGTGCACCCGGCGCGCACCTCGGACGCCATCGCCCGCATCCGCAGGACCTTCCACAACGTGGCCGTCACGGAGGCGCTGGCATGATCGTCGGCACGCCCCTGCGGGTGATCGGCTCACCGTCCCCCGCCCGGCTGTCACTCACCGGCGGCACGGCCCGCTTGGAGCCGCTCGGCGAGCCGGCCGGAGACCTGCGGGCGGGGCAGGCGGGTGAAACCGGGGAGTCGCGGGCCGGGCAGGCGGATGAGCTGTGGATCGGGCCCGGCTGGGTGGACCTGCACGCGCACGTCTACGACGCGATGACGCAGATCAGCGTGCCGCCCGACCGGGTGGGCCTGGACGCGGGCGTGCACGTGCTGGCCGACGCGGGCAGCGCCGGCCAGGCCACGATCGACGGCCTGGTCCGCTACGTCCTGCCGGCGGCCAGGACCCGGGTGCGGGCCTGGCTGAACATCGGCTCGCACGGCCTGGTCCACCTGCGCGAGACCGCCGACCCGTCGTTCATCGACGTGGACGCCACGCTGGCCGCGATCCGGCGGCACCGGGACGTGGTGTGCGGGGTGAAGGTGCGATCGAGCGGCGCGATCGTGGGCGCGATGGGCCTGCAGCCGCTGCAGCTCGGCCGCCTGGTCGCCAGGGAGGCGGGCCTGCCGCTGCTGGTCCACGTCGGGGAGGCGCCGCCGCTGATCGACGACGTGCTCGACCTCCTGGACGCCGGGGACGTCGTCACCCACTGCTACCACGGCAAGACCGGCGCGCCCTGGCGCGCCGACGGCACTCCCACCCCGGCACTGGCCCGGGCCCTGGAGCGGGGTGTGCTGCTGGACGTGGGGCACGGGGCCGCCAGCTTCAGCTCAGGCGTGGCGGCGCGCGCGGTGGCGGCGGGCTTCCCGCCGCACACGATCAGCACGGACGTCCACGTACGCAACATCGCGGGCCCCGTCCACGACCTGGCCACCACGATCACCAAGCTGATGGCCTGCGGGATGCCGCTGGACGAGGCGATCGGGGCGGTCACGGTGCGGCCGCGCGAGATCCTGCGAATGGTGGAGCCGTGGCTGGAGGACGACGGCACGGTCGACCACGCCACGATCTTCAGACTCGCGGGCGCCGCCCCCGAGGGCCGCACGTATGTGGACGCCAGGGGCGATGCCCTCGGACCGGACCGGCACGTGGTCCCGGTGGCCACCGTCAGAGCCGGAGCCGTCGCGGACGCATCGTGACCCGGACGAGGTGAGAACCACCGTCACGGCCAAGCGTGCGCCGTGACGGTGGCCGGCCACGTGCGGACTTCAGAAGCGTCCCCCTGGAGGCCCTGAGCCACGTGCGGCGGGTGGGGCCGGCCTGGCTCGCCGTAAAAGATGAAACCAAGCCTGCCACGTGCGGCGGGTGAGACCCGCCGTAGGGGTTACAGGCCGGGGGCGGGGAACTGCGAGGTGAGCTCGCTCACCTCGCGATGCACCCTGGTGATGACGTCCTCGGCGTCGCCCTTGGCCAGCGCGGTGACGACCTCGTCCATCCAGGCGCCGATCTGGCGCATCTCCGCCTCCCCCATGCCGCGCGAGGTGACCGACGGCGTGCCGATGCGGATGCCGGACGGGTCGAACGGCTTGCGGGTGTCGAACGGCACCGTGTTGTAGTTCGTCTCCAGGCCCGCGCGGTCGAGCGCCTGCGCGGCCGGCTTGCCGCCGATGCCCTTGGGCGTGAGGTCGAGCAGGATGAGGTGGTTGTCGGTGCCGCCGGAGACCAGGTCGAACCCGCGCGAGGCCAGCTCGTCGGCCAGGGTCTTGGCGTTGGCGACCACCTGGTGGGCGTAGTCGCGGAACGACGGCTGCGCGGCCTCGTGCAGCGCGACGGCGATCGCGGCGGTGGTGTGGTTGTGCGGGCCGCCCTGCAGACCGGGGAAGACGGCCTTGTTGAGCGCCTTGGCGTGCTCTTCCTGCGTGGCCATGAGCATGGCGCCGCGCGGGCCGCGCAGCGTCTTGTGCGTGGTCGTGGAGATCACGTCGGCGTGGCCCACCGGCGACGGGTGCGCGCCGCCCGCGACCAGGCCCGCGATGTGGGCGATGTCGGCGGCCAGCACGGCGCCGACCTCACGGGCGATCGAGGCGAAGCCCTCGAAGTCGATCGTGCGCGGGATCGCGGTGCCGCCGCAGAAGATCAGCTTCGGCCGGTGCTCCAGCGCGAGCTGCCTGACCTCGTCGAGGTCGATGCGGCCGGTGTCCTTGCGTACGCCGTAACGGACCGGGGTGAACCACTTGCCCGTGGCCGAGACCGACCAGCCGTGGGTGAGGTGGCCGCCGAACGGCAGGCCCATGCCCATCACGGTGTCGCCGGGCTGCAGGAACGCCATGTAGACGGCGAGGTTGGCGGGCGAGCCCGAGTAGGGCTGGACGTTGGCGTAGTTGACGCCGAACACCGACTTGGCGCGCTCGATGGCCACGGTCTCGATCTGGTCGATGACCTGCTGGCCCTCGTAGTAGCGCTTGCCCGCGTAGCCCTCGGAGTATTTGTTGGTCAGCACGGTGCCGGTGGCTTCGAGCACGGCCTTCGACACGTAGTTCTCGGAGGCGATCAGCTTGACGGTGTCGGACTGACGGCGCTCTTCAGCCCGGATGAGCTCAGCGATCTGCGGGTCGACGCTAGCGAGAGAACTCATGACTCTCCAGTCATCGTTGACGATCTGCGAAGACCCAGGCGCACGGCCTCCGCTCCTTTCGCTCCCCGGTGGTCGATCCCACCCAATGCGCCAGTCGCGTCTCGCCCTAGACGATAGCGGATCTCACAGGGCGCTTATTTGGTGCGGCTCTCTCCTGGCCAGAGCCGGTCCACCTCGGCGTTCAGGATGGCCCCGATGAGCACGGCCAGCGCGGTGATGTAGAGCCACAGCAGGAGCGCGATGGGGGCGGCCAGGGAGCCGTAGACCGAGACGGGCGAGAACCACGCCGCGAGCACCGCGCGCAGCACCGCCGCGCAGACGATCCACAGGAACAGCGCCAGGATGGCCCCCGGCAGCTCGCGGTACCACTTCGTCCGGACCGGGACGCTGACGTGGTAGAGCACGGTGAGGAAGAGCACCGAGCCGATGATCACGACGGGCCAGTAGAGGAGGTCGATGAGGATGCCGTACTGGCCGGGGAGCGCGTCCTTGATCAGGGTCGGGCCGACGACCAGGATCGGCATGACGATGATGCCGATGATCAGGCCCACGATGTAGAGGCCGAACGACATCAGCCGGGTCCTGATGATGCCGCGCTCCTCCCCCAGGCCGTAGGCGACCGAGATGAGGTCCACGTACACGTAGAGCGCCCTGGAGCCCGACCAGAGCGACAGCAGGAAGCCCAGCGAGATGATCGACACCTTGCCGGCGTCGTCGCTCAGCACGTCGGTGATGAGCGGGTTGATCACCTTTTTGACGGCGTCGTCGGTGAACAGCAGCCCCGCCTGGTCGATCACCCAGGTCTTCACCTGGGTGACGACGGTGGGGCCCAGCCAGGTGCCGAGCTTGGCCAGCACGCCGATCAGGCCCAGAACGAACGGGGGCAGGGAGAGCAGCGCGAAGAACGCCGCCTCCCCGGCCAGGCCGGTCACCCGGTAGGTGACGCCGGCGTTGGTGGCCGCGCGGACGATAGCCCACGACTTGGTGTCGAGCGCCCAGTTCAGCCTCGTCCGGGCATGCGAGACAAGCCCTCTCTTGGGCTTTCCCTTTGACCGGGGAGGTGCATCGGTGGACGTCATGGCCCCCAACGGGATTCGCAGTGACTCTTCCGGACAGCTTACGTCCGGGAGCCCCCTTAGTCGTTGTCCACGATGCGCGCGCCCAGCGGAAGGAGGGAAACCGGGACCAGTTTGATGTTCGCGATGCCCATCGGGATGCCGATGATGGAGATGAACAGGGGGATCGAGGTCAGGACGTGGCCGATGGCGAGCCAGATGCCGGCGACGACGCACCAGATGATGTTGCCGAACAGCGAGAACACGCCCGCGTGAGGGTCGCGCACCACGGTCCGGCCGAACGGCCACAACGCGTACGCGGCGATCCTGAACGAGGCGATGCCGAACGGGATCGTGACGATGAGGATGCAGCAGATGACCCCGGCCAGCGCGTATCCCATGGCCAGCCAGATCCCCGCGAAAACCAGCCAGATGACGTTGAGAATTGTGCGCATGCTCACAGCATGTCACTGATCGTGCCTTTCGCGTCATCCGGCAAGACCCTGACCTCACCCTGACTTGGGCGCCCGGCCCTTTCCGGGGATCCCGGCGAACGCCTGCGCGATCTCCATCCAGGCCCGCGCCGGCTCGCCGGTCATCTCCAGGCCGGTGTCGGACAGGTGCACACGCTGGGTGACGACCAGGCAGAAGTCGAGCAGCGTCCCGCGTACGAGGTTCCCGGCGTCCCCTGGCCCCGCCGTCCACGTGCCGCCACCAGGGACGGCCAGCTCCACGCGTACGGGGTCGCCGGGGACGGGCAGGCCGCGCATGGCGAAGCCGTACGGGCGGGCCCGGTAGCCGAGCGTGGCCACGTGCCGCAGCCGCGCCGTCGGCTCCCGGGTCACGCCGAGCGCGTCGGCCACGTCCTGGCCGTGCGCCCACGTCTCCATCAGCCGCGCGGTGACGAAGGAGGCGGCCGACATCGCCGGCCCGAACCACGGCAGGCGGTCGCGGGCGGACAGCGTGGCGAACACCTCAAGGCTGCGGGCGCGGGACGTACGGAACCACGCGTGCAGGTCGCCCGGCGGCCTCCCGCGCGCCTCCAGCACGAGGTCGTCCACCGAGCTGAAACCCTCAAGAGAGGCGGTGTAGGCGTCAGGATCGGTGGCCGCCAGCACGGCGGCGTCGTCGAACCAGGCCAGATGGCTCACCTGGTCGCGGACCGCCCACCCCTCGGCGGGCGTGGGCCGCTCCCAGTCCTCCTCCCGCAGCGGCGTGAGCAGGGCTTCGAGGGAGGCGGTCTCGGCACGCAGGTCGCCGAGCAACTCGGCCATGAGGTCCATAATGCAAGCGTGATCTGCGAGAGCTGCAAGGACAAGCGCCACGACGACTGTCGCGGCGGCTCATGGTGCGACTGTCAGCACCAAGAGGAGGAGCAGCCCAAGGAGTCGGAACTGGACTGGCCGCGCCAGGGCTGAATATCCCACACTCTGGACCCCGTCTTGGACATCCCGGACAGCCAGAGTATTCTCGAAGCATGCCAGCGGACCCCATGCTCGTCGGTCGACGCCACGTCGATCTTCAGCGTGTCCGCAGTGCCATCTGTTGCGACGCCCGCTAACCCACATTCTTTTCTACCGCTGAGCGCGTCGCACACCTTCCTCTCCAGCCCTGCCCTTCGATGATGAAGGCAGGTGGAACATTGCGCGCGCCCATGATCCGAAGGACGCGCAATGAGCACCCCTGCCAGCCGCACTCCCGCCAGCCGGCACCACAAACGCCCGCGCGGTGAAGGCCAGTGGGCCCTTGGTTACCGCGAGCCGCTCAACAAGAACGAAGAGAACAAGAAGAACGACGACGGCCTCAACGTCCGCCAGCGCATCATCGACATCTACTCCAAGCAGGGCTTCGACTCGATCGACCCGGCCGACCTGCGCGGACGCATGCGCTGGTACGGCCTCTACACCCAGCGCAGGCCCGGCATCGACGGCGGCAAGACGGCGATCCTGGAGCCGGAGGAGCTCGACGACAGCTACTTCATGCTGCGCGTGCGCATCGACGGGGGCCAGCTCGACCTGGCGCAGCTCCGTACGATCGCCGAGATCTCCAACGAGTACGGCCGCGGCACCGCCGACCTGACCGACCGCCAGAACATCCAGCTCCACTGGATCGAGATCGAGTCGGTGCCGGACATCTGGGAGCGGCTGGAGGCGGTGGGCCTGTCCACCACGGAGGCGTGCGGCGACACCCCGCGCGTGATCCTGGGCTGCCCGCTGGCCGGGATCGACACCGGCGAGGTGCTCGACGCCACCGAGCAGATCGCGGAGATCGAGGAGCGGGTGGTCGGCAACCCGGCGTACTCGAACCTGCCGCGCAAGTTCAAGTCGGCGCTGAGCGGCTGCCCGGCGCACTGCACGGTGCACGAGATCAACGACGTGGCGTTCGTGGGCGTGGTCAACGAGCAGGGCGAGGCCGGCTACGACCTGTGGGTCGGCGGCGGTCTGTCCACCAACCCGATGCTGGGCAAGCGGCTGGGCGTGTTCGTCCGGCCCGAGCAGGCCGTGGACGTGCACGAGGGCGTGGTCGGGATCTTCCGCGACTACGGCTACCGCCGGCTGCGGCACCGCGCCAGGATCAAGTTCCTGGTCAACGACTGGGGGCCGGAGAAGTTCCGGGAGATCCTCGAGACCGAATACCTCAAGGAGCGGCTGCCCGACGGGCCCGCGCCGGAGGCCCCCCGCGGCAGCCGCCGCGACCACGTCGGCGTCTTCCCGCAGAAGGACGGCAACTTCTACGTCGGCTTCGCGCCCAAGGTGGGCCGGCTCGACGGCGACAAGCTGCACCTGATCGCCGACATCGCCGAGCGGCACGGCTCCACCCGGGTCCGTACGACGGTCGAGCAGAAGATGGTCGTCCTCGACGTGGCGCCCGAGCGGGTGGACTCGATCGTGGCCGAGCTGGAGGCCGCCGACCTGCAGGTCAACCCGTCCACGTTCCGCCGCCAGACGATGGCCTGCACCGGAATCGAATACTGCAAGCTCGCCATCGTCGAGACCAAGGCCGCCGCGATGGACCTGATCGACGAGCTGGAGCGGCGGCTGCCCGACTTCCAGGAGCCGCTGACCATCAACGTCAACGGCTGCCCCAACTCCTGCGCCCGCATCCAGGTCGCCGACATCGGCCTGAAGGGCCAGCTCGTCGTGGACGAGAACGGCGACCAGGTCGAGGGCTACCAGATCCACCTCGGCGGGGCCCTGGGGCTCAACGCGGGCTTCGGCAGGAAGGTGCGCGGCCTCAAGACCACCGCCAAGGCGCTGCCCGACTACGTCTCACGCGTCGTGTCCAACTACGACAGCCAGAAGAAGGAAGGCGAGTCGTTCGCCGACTGGGTCCAGCGAGCAGACGAGGCCGACCTGAAATGACCACACGAGCCGTTCCGTTCCACTGCCCCTACTGCGGTGACGAGGACCTTGAACCTTACGAAGGTGATGGCGGCTGGTACTGCCGCGCCTGCGCTCGTGCCTTCAAGCTGAAATTTCTGGGAATCGGAGTGAAGATATGACGCTGGTCGACATCGAGGTCGGGCTGAGAGAGCAGCGCGGCGCCCTCGACCTGCAGGACATCGTCGAGTCCGCCGCGACGTTCCTGGAGGGCGCCCCCGCTCGCGAGATCATCCGCTGGGCGGCGGCGACGTTCGGCGACCGGCTGTGCCTGACCTCCTCGATGAGCGACGCCCTCCTCATCGACCTGGTGAGCAGGGTCAAACCCGGCGTGGACGTGTTGTTCATCGACACCGGCTACCACTTCGCCGAGACGATCGGCACGCGGGACGCCGTGCGGCAGGTCTATGACGTCAACGTGATCGACATCAAGTCGTCGCGGACGGTCGAGGAGCAGGATCGCGACCTCGGCCCCCGCCTGTTCGGCCGCAACCCGGACCTGTGCTGCTACCTGCGCAAGGTGGAGCCGCTGAACCGGGCGCTGGAGCCGTACCTGGCGTGGATCTCCGGCATCCGCCGCGACGAGTCGTCCAGCCGTACCTCCACCAAGGTCGTGGAGTGGGACGCCAAGCGGCAGATGGTGAAGGTCAACCCGATCGCGGCCTGGACGCAGGAGGACGTGGACAACTACATCACCGACAACGGGGTGCTGATCAACCCGTTGCACTACGACAACTACCCCTCGATCGGCTGCGGGCCGTGCACGCGGCAGGTCGCGGAGGGAGAGGATCCGCGCAGCGGACGCTGGGCGGGCCTGGGGAAGGTCGAATGCGGCATTCACCTGTGATCCCCGGCGGAGGGCGCGTCCCGTTGGCAGACGGGACGTCCTCCGGCCGCGTGCCACTGGTGGCGGTGGCCCACGGGTCGCGAGACCCGCGCGCCGCCGCCACCGTGGCCGCGTTGCTCGATCAGGTTCCTCTGGACGTGCGGGTCGCCTACCTCGACCACTGCGCCCCGACGCTCGGGCAGGCCCTGAGCGGCCTGGAGGAGGCCGTGGTGCTGCCGCTGCTGCTCACCGAGGCCTACCACAGCCGGGTGGACCTGCCGGCGGCGCTGAACGAGGCACGCGCGCGTGAGCCCCGGCTGCACGTCCGCTACGGGCACACGCTGGGCCCGCATCCGCTGATGTTGCCCGCGCTGGAGCGGCGGCTGGCGGAGTCGGGCGTGCCCGCGGGCGATCCGGACACGGCGGTGGTGCTGGTGTCGGCGGGGTCGAGTGACGCCAGGGCCAACGCGGTGATCGCGGAGCTGGCGCGGGTGTGGCGGCGGTCCGGCTGGTGGACCGTGACGCCCGCGTACGCCTCCGCCGCCGATCCCACCCCGGCCGAGGCCGTCGCCGCGCTCAGGCGGGCGGGGGCGCCGCGCGTCGTCGTGGCGCCGTATCTGCTGGCGCCCGGCTACTTCGCCGACAAGGTGCGCCGCGACACGCTGGCGGCGGGCGCCGCGGTGGTGTCGGACGTGCTGGGGGCGGCGCCGGAGCTGGTCGAGGTGCTGATGGAACGTTACGAGGCGGCCGTCCAAGGACAACCGGTGTCACTGGCGGGCTGAGGCACCGCTCAGGGCCGCTCAGGGCGTGTTGAGGCGCCACTCAGGGCCGCTCAGAGCCGGTTGAGGCGCGGCTCAGGGCGCGTTGAGGCGGGTTCGCGGGCGCGGCCCTCGGACTAACGGTCGCGGACTAGCGGTCGCGGGGTCAGAAGCCGCCGTGGAGGCGGCGGTCGTCGCGGAGTTGCCTGCGCAGCTCGCGGCCATCGTCGCGGACCTGGCGGCCGACCTCTCGCCAGTTCTCGCCGTGCAACTGCCGCCAGTGCTCGCGCCAGGCCGCGAACCGGCGCTGGAGCGGCTGGGCGCGCGAGTCGCCGACGACCTTGACGTCACCCATGATCGCGTACGCCTGCACGCGCACCACGGGCACGTTCATGCCGGCCGGCGCCTGCAGCACGTCCACCTTCTTGTCGCCCATGATCGCCATGCCGTCGAGGTCCACGGTCACCCCGTCGGGGACGATGATCTTGACGTCGCCCATCACGGAGACGGCCAGGATGTCCACCTGGTCCGTGCGCACCTCGGCCTCGCGCAGGTCGAGTACGACGTCCCCCATCACCGCGACCGCGCCGAGCTCCTGGTCGATGCGCCACTGCCCGCGCCGCTTGGAGTCGCCCATGACGCCCACGAACCACCGCCGCTTCCTGCCCTCCCGCTGCGGGACCGGCGCGGGCGCGGGCATGGCCGCGCCCATGGGCAGGTCCTGCGTGAGCAGGGCCAGCTCGGAGTGCGTGGTCGCGGTGTAGGCGGCCTCCGTGCGGTCGGTCAGCTCGGCGAGGCTGAGCCTTCCCTCGACCGAGGCGACACGGAGCTGCTCGACGACGGCCTCTCGCTCGGCGTCCGACGCGCGGACCTCACCCGGATCAGTCATACTCGAAACATATCGCGTCTTGGCCGCCTTGAAGCTCCTCCTTTGGTAGGAAACCCGTCATCCATCGATGCATACGGATTCGGCGGGGAATTTGAACCCGTACGAGGGCGGGGCGCGTACCACGCCATGACACGGGACCCCGGCCTTGGCCCGGGGCGCGGCCGGACCAGGCTAGGGTCCCTGTCATGCATGAGGAACAGCTCTTCCGCGCGGCGTTGAACGGCGAGACCGAGACCGTGGGCAAGCTGCTCGCCAGCGGCGGCGACCCCAACAAACCCAGCGAAGGTGAGGGGCTGCCATTGTGCGCGGCCGCCGCCTGGGACCGTACGGAGGTGGCCGGCGTGCTGCTGGCGGCCGGCGCCGAGGTCGACGGCCGGGAGGCCGGGGGCTGGACGGCGCTGCTGTGGGCCGCCACCAACGGCCACGCCGCCGTCGCCAGAGTACTCATCGAGGCCGGGGCCGAGGTCGACGCGACCAACGACGACGGCGACACCCCGCTCTCGCTGGCCGCCAGGCGCGGCGCGCTGGGCGTGGTGCAGGCGCTGCTGGAGGCGGGGGCCGACCACGAGAAGTACGACGGCGACGGCGACACGCCGCTCGACATCGCCGTCGACTGGGTGGGCGTGCACCTGGAGAGCGCGCTGCTGGACCAGATCGAGCAGGACGGCTGGGAGTACGTCGTGGCCCGCCAGTACGCCAAGGACGGCACCGAACTGGTCACCGTGGCAGGGCGCTCGGAAGACGGCTCCGAGAGCGAGCAGGTGCAGGCGCAGCGCGGCCACGCCGCCATCGCAACCCTCCTGGAGGACGCGGCCGGCACCCACACGCCGACGGACCGGCTCGTGGCGCGGGCCCTGGCGCACCGCGACATCGACGAGGACGCCGAGACCTGGTGGATCGTGGCCGACACGCTGGACAAGCGGGCCGACGACGAGACGTATGAGGCGCTGGTCAGGTTGTGCCTGAGCGAGGACGCCAGGGAGCGGGAGTTCGGGGTGGACACGATCGCCCAGTTCGGGGTCGCCGACGGGGACAAGCCGTTCCTGGAGAGGACGCTGCCGCTGCTGCAGAAGATGGTCACCACCGAGGGCCATCCGCAGGTGCTGCGCTCGGTCCTGGCGGCGCTGGGGCACCAGGGGGATCCGCGGGCGCTGCCGCACGTGCTGGACATCCTGTCCCGTCCCGGGCACAAGCGCACGATGACCGACGCGATCGCGCTGGCCGACGTGTTGCCGTCGGAGGACGAGGAGGGACTGGCGCTGCTGATCGAGATGACCGGGGACGAGGACTCCGAGGTCCGCGACTGGGCCACCGCCGGGCTCGCCGGGCTGGCGGCCGACACGCCGCGGATCAGGGACGCCCTGGCGGCCCGGCTGACCGACTCCGACCTGCGCACGGTGGCCGAGGCCACGCGCGGGCTGGCCACACGCGGGGACGAGCGGGCCGCCCAGGGGTCCGAGCGGGTGCTGGCGGAGAGCGACGACGACTACGCCAGGGAACTCGTCAGCCGATCGGAATGACCGCCGCGCCGGCCGGTCGCGGGCCCGCTAGTGAGCCCAGCAGTGAGCCCGGTAGCGGGCTCGGCAGCGGGCCCAGTAGCGGGCTCAGTCGCCGTTGAGCACGCGGGTCACCCACTCCAGGGTCCCCGTGCTCAACACCTCCTCGGCCAGGCGCTTGCCCGTCGTGGTGGTCAGCGCGCTGAGTGAGCTGTCGATCCAGCCCTGGACGTTCTGGTGTCCCTGTTCGCGGTATTCCAGGGCCTGGACGAGGCACTCCAGCTTGTCGGCGTCGCGGGCGCAGACGGCTTCGAGGCTGGCCTTCTCCTCGTACTCGCCGACCGCGTCGCTCACCATCCCGGCCACCTCCGGCGGCAGGCCCCGCATCTGGTCGTCGGTGACGTCCTCGTTGGCGGGCGCCTTGAGGTAGCGCTTGCCGATGTACGGGATGTCGGTGATGCGGGTCTCCTGCGTGTCGTGGAACAGGCTCATGAACGCGGCCCGCTCCGGGTTGCCGCCTTCGAGCCTGGCGATCACGGCGGCGATGACGGCCGCGCGGAAAGAGTGGTCGGCGATGCTCTCCGGATCGCGTACGCCGGCGACCAGCCAGCCGGTCCTCTTGTAACGTTTGAGCAGCCCGAACTCGTACAACAACCCCGCCAGACCTGTCACGTCATCCGCCACGCCGTCTGTCATGGGCCCCCCTCTCGTCATGCGCCGAGCCTGGACGACGGCCCCGCCACCGCCTCGACGCTGCCTCTCCTCGCCGTCGCCCGGAAGGCGGGTGCCGCGACCGGGCGGCCGCGGCACGCACCTTCACACGGGCGGCCTAACCCTCTTCTTCTTCGCCGTCGAACGGCACCCAGTCGCCCCAGCCGTCGTCCCAGCCGTCGTCCGGCTTCTCGGGCTTGTCGTGCTCGGGCTGCTCAGGCTTGACGGGCTGCTCAGGCTTGACGGGCTGCTGCGGCGGCTCCTGCGGGGGCTGTTCCCGCTGCACGGGAGGCCGCTGCTCCTCGTGCCGGTTGCCGTGGTCGTGGTGCTCGAAGTCGTGGTGCTCGAAGTCGTGGTGGCGGTGGTGGTGGTGCCCGCAATGGCCGCCGCACCAGCGGCGACCCCAGCCCCACCAGTTGCGGTGGCAGCCGCGCTCCTCGCAGCCGAGGGTCGGCTTCTCACCGGAGACGTACCCGACGGCGGCTGGGACGACGGACACGCCTGCGCTCGCGCCGGCGACCCCCTGGCCTACGGGAAGGAGCATGATCCCGGCGGCGGCGCCTGCTGCCAGGGCCAGCGTCGCGATGCGCCTATGGCTTTTCCTATTTACGTGCATTGTTTCCGTCCTGGGTAGATCGACCCGGAGTCGCGAGTACCCATTTCTCGGAGCACTCGGACAGAGGCAGACGTACCCATGCACGGAATCCCATTTAACTCCGCTAATCCAAACAACCCGTCAAATCCTCGGCGCGCTCAGTGAGATAAGGCGGGCGGGTAAATGGGAGTGCGAAATTCGCCCCTTTTGAGGGGGATTAAGGGCCTGAAAAGGCGGGGGCCGTAGCCAGGACGTCCCTGGCCAGGGACAGGTCGCCGGCCAGCTCCGCGGGGAACTCCGCCGGGTCTCCCCGGCCGCCGAGCAGGAAGCAGAACTTCACCACGTCCGCCGTGATGTGGGCGTCCGGCTCACCCGGCCCGGAGTCCTCCACGCCCAGCGGGACCCGCCACTCCCCGCCGCCCTCACCTGTCAGCGTGAGGTGCAGGGTGCGGCCCGAACCGTCGAGGCCGGAGAGCAGCATCGTCCAGGGCAGCAGCCGGGCGCACAGATCGGACATGGGGTGCAGGTGCCCCACGACGGGGTCGGGCAGGCGGATCTCGGCCATCTGCGCCGCGTCGGCGGTGTGCACCCACGTCTCCAGGCTCCTGCCCAGGATCTGGTCGCTGACCACGGCCTCCACGCCGTCCAGTGTGGCCTGGGTCGTGGGCGGGAGCTCGGCCACGTGCCGGCAGAGGGCGTCGGCCTGGGCGCGCCAGTCCCGCCTCGTCTGCTCGGGGCTGCGGGACCGCTCGTAGGCCTGTACCTCGTGCGTACGGCTCAGCGAGTCGACCGCCCCGACCGGCGGGCCCAGCACGGGGGCGCCCAGGGAGGAGGCCAGCAGGCCGTCCTTGGCGGCGAGGTGGGCGACGAGTTCCTGGAGTGTCCAGCCCTCGACGATGACGCGTGACCAGTCGTCGTCCACCGCCGAGGCCAGCAGCGCGTCCATGGCGGCCACGCGCCCCGCGTACGGCTCCGCCCAGGCGGCGGTGGGGACCGCCGGCCTGCGCCTCGCCCGGGCCCCGGCCAGGAGCTGGGGCCGCAGCGAGTGGGCCGGCACCGCCGGGTCCTCCATCATCGCGTCCAGGTAGAGACGCTCGACGGGGTCCATCACACCTCTTCCTGATCTCGTACGCCCGCCCGGCCGTGTGCGGCGGTCTGGGCGTACATCACACTTCTTCCTCTGCCAGTGCGTCCGCCAGGCGCCTCAGCGCCAGCCGGATGCGTGATTTGGCGGTGCCCTCGGGCACGCCTAACTCCTCACCGACCTGCCGGTAGGTCCTGCCGCCGAAGTAGGCCAGCTCGACCGCTTGCCTGAGGCCGTCGGGCAACGACGTCACCGCCTGCCGCACCCGCTTGGCCTCGTCGGCGGCGAGCACGGTGTCCTCCAGTCTCACGGGTTCACGCTCGAACAACCTGGGCCCCAGCGCGGAGACCTTCCTGCGCTCCTCGGCCCGTACGTGATCGACCGCGCGGCGGTGCGCGATCGTGGCCAGCCAGGCGCGCAACGTGCCGCGGTCCGGGTCGTAGGCCAAGGGCCGTTCCCAGAAGACGAGGAACACCTCCTGCGTGATGTCCTCGGCGATCACCCGGTCCCTGGTGACCCGCAGGGAGAGACCGAAGATCAGCGAGGAGAGCCGGTCGTAGACCTCCCCCAGCGCGGACTCATCGCCGCCGACCACTCGCTGATGTAGCAGGCGGTCGTCGTACGGTGCCTCCACTGGCACCACACTCCCGTTTATTCCGGACCAAGGCGGCGGGTGCGCCGCGACCCGAGCATGTCACTATTCGCACCAAATGTAGAGCTGGATGACAGAGTGCCAAGACTCTTTCACAGCGCGATAAGGTCGGTACGCAACTCAGGGAGGGAGCACACGTCATGGCCACCACTCGCACCGCAACCACGCAGTGGAAAGGCGCCCTGCTCGATGGTTCGGGCACCGTCTCACTCGACACCTCTGGCGTCGGCACGTTCGAGGTCTCCTGGGCTTCCAGGGCCGAGAAGGCCAACGGCAAGACCTCTCCGGAGGAGCTCATCGCCGCCGCCCATTCATCCTGCTTCTCGATGGCGCTCTCGCACGGCCTGGCCGGCGCGGGCACGCCGCCCGAGTCGCTGCGGACGAGCGCCGACGTGACGTTCCAGCCGGGCGAGGGCATCACGGGCATCGTGCTCACCGTGAAGGGGCACGTTCCCGGGATCACGGCCGAGCAGTTCCAGGAGGCGGCCGAGACGGCCAAGGCCAACTGCCCGGTGAGCAAGGCGCTGACGGGGACGACGATCACCCTCCAGGCCGAGCTTCTCTGACATTTCACCTGCGATCGGGCTCGCGCGAAGAGCGTTCACGCTATTGAGAGACCAAGACCGCTTTCGCGTGCGACAATTGGGTCACATGCGCGAGGTCTGGCCGGGCGAGCCCTATCCACTCGGCGGCACCTGGGATGGCGTTGGCACCAGCTTTTCGGTGTTCTCCGAGGTCGCCGAGCGAATCGAGCTGTGCCTTTTCCAAGACGACGGCTCCGAGGAGCGCGTCGAACTGCCCGAGGTCGATGGGTTCGTCTGGCATGGCTATCTACCGGGGATCCAGCCGGGGCAACGTTACGGCTACCGCGTGCACGGGCCCTACGAGCCGTCGCACGGGCACCGGTGCAATCCGGCCAAGCTGCTGCTCGACCCCTACGCCAAGGCCATCGACGGTGACCTGACCTGGAACCAGGCGCTGTTCCCCTACTACTTCACCGATCCCACCAGGCGCAACACCGAGGACAGCGCGCCCTACATGCCGAAGAACGTGGTGGTCAACCCGTTCTTCGAGTGGGGCAACGACCGGCTGCCGCGCATCCCTTACCACGAGACCGTGATCTACGAGGCGCACGTGCGCGGGCTCACGATGCGTCACCCCGACGTGCCGCCGGACCTGCGGGGCACGTACGCGGGGGTGGGGCACCCGGCGATCATCGAGCACCTGCTGTCGATCGGGGTGACGGCGGTCGAGCTGATGCCGGTGCACCACTACGTGCCCGAGCACTTCCTGGTGGCGCGCGGGCTGACGAACTACTGGGGTTACAACACCATGGCCTACCTGGCGCCCGAGGGGCGCTACTCCAGCGCGGGGACGCGGGGGGAGCAGGTGCTGGAGTTCAAGGCCATGGTGCGGGCGCTGCACGAGGCGGGCATCGAGGTCATCCTCGACGTGGTCTACAACCACACGGCCGAGGGCGATCACATGGGGCCGACGCTGGGGTTCAGGGGGATCGACAACGCCGCCTACTACCGACTGCACGATGGTGATCGGCGCTACTACCTCGACTACACCGGCTGCGGCAACTCCCTCAACGTACGCTCTCCGCACGCGTTGCAGCTCATCATGGACTCGTTGCGCTACTGGGTCATCGAGATGCACGTCGACGGGTTCCGGTTCGATCTGGCCTCGGCGCTGGCCAGGGAGCTGCATGACGTCGATCGGCTGAGCGCGTTCTTCGACCTGATCCAGCAGGATCCGGTGATTTCCCAGGTGAAATTGATCGCGGAGCCGTGGGATGTCGGGCCCGGCGGCTACCAAGTCGGA
Source organism: Nonomuraea insulae (assembly GCF_042656245.1). Lineage (NCBI taxonomy): Bacteria > Bacillati > Actinomycetota > Actinomycetes > Streptosporangiales > Streptosporangiaceae > Nonomuraea > Nonomuraea insulae. The sequence continues at coordinate 164,903 of NZ_JBHSPA010000045.1, read as the reverse complement.
AATTTCCCGCCTTTGTGGACGGAGTGGAACGGCAAATACCGGGATATTGCGCGCGATTTCTGGAGGGGCACCCATTCCGCCCTTCCCGAATTCGCCTCCCGCCTGACCGGCTCCGCCGACCTGTACGAATCCTCCGGCCGCCGCCCGGTCGCCTCGATCAACTTCGTCACCTGCCACGACGGGTTCACGCTGACGGACCTGGTCTCGTACGACCACAAGCACAACGAGGCCAACGGCGAGGACAACCGCGACGGCACCAACGACAACCGCTCCTGGAACTGCGGCGCCGAGGGCCCCGTCGAGGACCCCCAGATCGTCACGCTCCGCCAACGCCAGCGCCGCAACTTCCTGGCCACGTTGTTCCTGTCGCAGGGCGTGCCCATGTTGTCCCACGGCGACGAGATCGGGCGCACCCAGCGCGGCAACAACAACGCCTACTGCCAGGACAACGAGCTGGCCTGGGTGGACTGGGCGATGGTGCACACGGAGTCGGAGCTGCTCGACTTCGTCCGCGCGCTGTCGAAGCTGCGCCGCGAGCACCCGGTCTTCCAGCGGCGGCGCTTCTTCCACGGCCGCCATCCCGACAACGGCAAGCGTGACCTGGTCTGGCTCACGCCCGGCGGGCGCGAGATGACGGCGAGCGACTGGCACATCAGCTACGCCAAGTCGCTGATGGTCTACCTGAACGGCGAGGCCATCACGGAGCCTGGGCCGCGCGGGGAGCGGATCGTGGACGACTCGTTCCTGCTGCTGATCAACGCCCACCACGAGAACATGCCGTTCACGTTGCCGGGATCCGAGTTCGGCACGGGGTGGTTGCCGGTGCTCGACACCAATCGTGACACGGTGGAGGACGCCTACCTCGATGAGCGGTGGCAGGCCGACGACGTGGTGGCGGTGACGGCGCGCTCGCTGCAGGTCCTGCGCCAGCCCAGGAAGGTCAAGCCCCCGTCGTCCGTCTGACGTCCGTCAGAAGGCGCGGGGGGCGCTGGCCGTGAGGAAGACCAGGGTGAACGCCGCCACCCCGGCCAGGCCGTGGAGGGTCACCGCGAGGGCGGGGAACGCGCGGCCGGGCGTGCCGTGGCGGCCCGCTCCGAGCCAGCGGGTGAACATCGCGAAGCCCAGCAGCGCCGCGACCGCGAGGCCCGCGAACGCCGCCCAGGCCAGTGCGCGGCTGCCCGTGACCAGTCCTGCCGCCCAGCACACCAGCGACGACACCGCCAGCGCCGGGTGCGAGAAGACCAGCGCCGCCGGGAAGCGGGTGACCTTGGCGCGGCGCAGGCCGCCGCCCGCCAGCCAGGTGTAGAGCAGGTACACCCCGGCGAGCGCGGCGATCGTCCACGCCACCGCGGTCGCCAGGCCCACAACGTCTCCCGTCGCCAGGTCCACGGTCCCTCCCTCACGTGTCCCCATCCGTATCGTCACGTTAAGCAGACAAACGCCGGTAAGTCCGCTGATACACAAAAAGCGGGGGGCTGAGAAGCGCGTCCGGCCCTCCGCCGGAGCACGCGGCCGGCAGGTTCGGGCGGACCATCATGGTGGCGAGGTCTTGTGCCATCCGCCCCAAAACCCCTGGCGAACGATTGTCGGTGGGGTGTGCCAAGGTAGAGGAGTGCGGCGCATCTATCCCGACATACAGGACAACCCGGACATCGCGCAGGCGTACGCCTACCCCGAGGGGCGAGCGTGGTTGCGGCTCAACATGGTCGCCTCGGCCGATGGCGCGGCCTGGCTGGACGGGCGTTCCCGTGGGCTGTCCAGCCAGGGCGACAGGCGGATCTTCCAGACCATGCGCGGGCTGACCGACGTCATCGTCGCGGGGGCCGCGACCGTGCGCAAGGAGGGCTACGGCCCGGTGCCGCCGCACGAGGCGTGGGCGGAGTTGCGCGAGGGCAGGCCGGAGGTGCCGCCCATCGCGGTGATCACCCGCAGCCTGGACCTCGATCTCGACGGCGAGTTGTTCACCGACGCCCCCAGCAGGACCATCGTGATCACCTGCGAGGCCGCGCCCCACGAGCGGCGCAAGCTGGCGGCCAGGCGGTCCGACCTGATCGTGGCCGGTGAGGAGAGCGTGGACCTGCGGCGGGCCGTCGCGGAGCTGCACGATCGGGGCCTGACCAGAGTCCTGTGCGAGGGCGGGCCCCGGGTCAACGCCCAGCTCTCGGCCTGCGACCTGGTCGACGAGCTGTGCCTGTCGATCAGCCCGATGCTGGTCGGAGGCGGCGCGGCGCGCATTCAGAACGGCGAGCCCGCCCATCTGACGCTGGATCTCAGCCAGGTGCTGGAAGAGGAGGGGGTCCTCTTCTGCAAGTACACGAGGGAGCAGAGCAATGACCGAGCCGACGACGACACCGCCTCCTCCTGAGGCCGTAGAAGAGCCGCAGCCGGTGCCCAACCTGCCGGTGCGGCCGCCGGTGCCGCCGATGCTGGCCAAGCCGGTCAAGGCCATGCCGAAGCAGGACGGCACGCTGTTCTACGAGCCGAAGTGGGACGGCTTCCGCTGCATCGTGTTCCGCGACGGCGACGAGGTCTACCTGGGCAGCCGCAACGAGCGGCCGTTCACCCGCTACTTTCCCGAGCTGGTCGAGGCGGTCCGGGCCGAGCTGCCCGACAAGGTCGTCGTGGACGGCGAGATCGTGCTGCCCATGGGCTCGCAGCTCGACTTCGACGCGTTGCAGCAGCGCATCCATCCGGCCAAGTCGCGGGTGACGATGTTGTCGGAGCGCACCCCGGCCCAGTTCGTCGCGTTCGACCTGCTGGCGGCCGGTGACGAGTCGCTGATGGAGATGCCGTTCTCCGAGCGGCGGGCGCGGCTGGAGAAGCTGTTCCCCGAGAAGGGCGGGTCGATCCGGCTGACCCCGGTCACGACCAGCGAGGAGCAGGCGGGCGAGTGGTTCGAGATGTTCGAGGGGGCCGGGCTCGACGGCATCATCGTCAAGCCGGGAGACCAGCCCTATGTGCCCGACAAGCGCACGATGTTCAAGGTCAAGCACGAGCGCACCGCCGACGTGGTCATCTGCGGCTACCGCGAGCACAAGTCGGGGCCGATCGTGGGCTCCTTGCTGCTCGGCCTCTACGGTGACGACGGGCGGCTGCACCACGTGGGCGTGGCGGCCTCGTTCCCGATGAAGCGCAGGGCCGAGCTGGTCGAGGAGATCAAGCCCTACCTCGCGGAGCTGAGCGAGCATCCCTGGGGGCACTGGGCCGAGCAGGCGCAGGCCAACGTCGGCCAGCCGTCCGCCGGGCCCGCCACGGGCGGGCAGCGGGTGCCCGGCGCGGTGTCGCGGTGGAACGCCAAGAAGGACCTGTCGTTCATCCCGCTCCGGCCGGAGCTGGTGATGGAGGTGGCCTACGACCAGATGGAGGGCGATCGGTTCCGGCATACGGCACAGTTCCGGCGGTGGCGGCCGGATCGTACGCCCGAATCGTGTACGTATGAGCAGTTGGAGCGTCCGATCAGTTACAACCTGGACGACATTCTTGCCCGTTAGCCGCTGATCCCGTTATATCTCGACATATGACAACAGGGGATGAGCTCAAGGCCGCCGTGTCCGCGCGTCGCGACCTCGGGCCCGAATTCGAAGACGCCGTCGTGGATTCGTTCCTCGACAAGATGGGGCAGGAGATCGACCGGCGGGTGGACGAGCGGCTCGCCCACGCCACCCCGAAGGGCCCGGCGGCCCGGTCCGCCACGGTCGAGGGGCAGCGGCTGGCGCTGGCGATCGTCTCGCTGGTGCTGGGCACTGCCGCGACCATTCTCTTCATGCTGTTCGGCGAGGGCAGCATGGCCGGGCTGATCCCGGTCTGGGCTGGGATCATCATCGTCAACGCCGTGTACAACGGACCTCGGAAGGGGTAGCCGAGGCGGGGCTTGGCCCCTATCCGAGTTCGGCGAGGTCGTCCGTGCTCAGGTTCAGCGCGCCGGCGGCGATGTTCTCTTCCAGGTGGGCCACCGAGCCGGTGCCGGGGATGAGCAGGACGTTCGGTGATCGGGCCAGCAGCCAGGCCAGGGCCACCTGGGGCACGGTCGCGTGGTGGCGGGCGGCGACGGCGTCGAGGCGCTCGGCCGTGAGCGGCTGGAAACCGCCGACCGGGAAGAAGGGGACGTAGGCGACGCCGGCCTCCGCGCAGGCGTCCAGGAGCGGGTCGTCATCGCGCTGGGCCAGGTTGTAGAGGTTCTGGACGCAGGCGATCGGCGCGATCGTACGGGCTACGGCGAACTCGGCGGCAGTGACGTTGGAGATGCCGAGATGGCGGATCAGGCCTTCCTCGCGCAGCGCGAGCAGCGTTTCCAGGGGCCCGGCCAGGGGTGTCTCGGTGCGGTCGCGGTCGCCCATCCGCAGGTTCACCACGTCCAGGCGGTCCACGCCGAGCGAGCGCAGGTTCGCCTCGACGCCGCGACGCAGGCCGTCGGGGGTGAGACCGGTCATCTCCGCCGCCGGCAGGGTGATGTCGGAGCCCTCGACCAGCGCCCCGACCTTGGTCACGATCACCAGGTCGTCCGGGTAGGGGTGCAGCGCCTCTCGGATCAGCTCGTTGGCCGCCACCCCGTCACGCGAGTAGTAGTGCGAGGTGTCGATGTGGTTCACCCCGAGATCCACGGCCCGGCGCAGAAGAGCCAGGGCCGTCTCCCGGCTGGGCCGGTCGCCCCTCGGCCAACCGGTCAGCTTCATCGCGCCGTACCCGACCCTCGCGACGCTCAGGTCGCCGCCCAATGCCCATCGTTGCGTCGTCACGATCACCCACCCTAGGACAGACTTGTTGCGAACCGACGCCATCGAACGCTGACGCTGAACCCCTGATCATCGACCCAAGCTCACGGACAGCTCAGCGCGCGCCGGTGGCCGGCATGTCGACGGAGGCGGCGGCGCCTATGACTCCGGCTTCGACCTCGTACCGTCCGAAGCCGGACGGCACCCGCCCCCGGCCCGGCCGGCGACAGGCGGTGTCAGGTGAGCCAGATGAGCCCGGCGAATCGGCCGCCTGGCTGCTCGCGGCGGTGGGAGTAGAGCTCCTCGGACTCGATCGTGCAGCGCGCGTCATGGTGTACGTCGCTCAGGCCCGCCGCCCTGAGCTGGGCCTCGATCCCGGCCCGCAGGTCCAGCGCCGGGGTCTCCCAGGAGGTCGTGGACCAGGTGGCGGGGACCTTCGCGGCCACCTGCGCGCGCAGGTCGGCGGGGACCTCGTAGCAGCGGCCGCACGCGCCCGGCCCGATCAGCGCGACCATCCTGCCGGGCTCCGCGCCCTTGGCCGCCATGGCCTCCACCAGGGTCGTCGCTATGCCCGCCTCGGTGCCGGGGCGGCCGGAGTGGGCGGCGCCGACCATGCGGGCCACCGGGTCGGCCACCAGCACGGCGGGGCAGTCGGCGCCGAGGGAGGCCAGCGCCAGGCGCGGCTCGGTGGTGAACACGCCGTCGAGCTGGGGTGGGTCGTCGCCGTAGGGCTCGCTCACGTACGCCACGTCGGCGCTGTGGACCTGGCGCATGAACACCACTGCCCGCACGCCCAGCTCGGTCGCCACACCCTCGCGGTTGGCCCGCACGGCCGCCGGGTCGTCACCGACCAGGCCGCCGAGGTTGCGCGAGCCGAAAGGAGCCGCGCTGACCCCTCCGTGCCGATCGGTTATGGCGACGTGGACGCCGGGGGCGAGCTGCATGCCTCCGATCTTAGAGCGAGCCCGGGCCGGGTGGAGGGGACGCCCCGGCCCGGGAGCCATCGCGCCCCCTCGGACCGGACGCCCCGGCCCGGGAGCCATGGTGCCCCCTCGGACCGCCACCCTTGCCGGGTCAGTGACCCTGCCAGGTGACCTGGGTCTTGGCGAGGAAGGCGGGGACGGCGGTGTGGAAGTCGGTGCTGCCGAAGACCGCGGACACGATGTCGTCGCCGTCCGGCAGGTTGGCTGTGCGCAGGCGTCGGACGGCCTCCTTGGCGGCCCACATCGACAGGGGGGCGTGGGAGAGGAGCCGGGATTCCATCTCCGCCTGGCGGGTGGCCAGGTCGTCGGGGGTGGCGAGTTCGGCGACGAAGCCGGCGGCGTGGGCTTCCTCGCCGGTGTACATGCGCGCCCGCAGCAGCAGGTCGAGGGTTCTGGCGGGGCCGAGGTGGTGGACGAGCAGGGAGTAGGTGTTCATGGAGAGGCAGTTGCCGAGGGTCTTGGCGATGGGGGCGCCGAACCTGGCTCCGGGTACGGCCAGGCGGAGGTCGCAGGCGGCGGCCACCACCAGGCCGCCGCCGACGCAGTAGCCCTGGACGACGGCCAGGGTGGGGACCTTGACGCGTTCGAGGCGGTCGATGATGCGCTGCACCTTGCGTTCGTAGGCGACGCCGTCGTCCCCGTCGGTGAACGAGGCGAACTGGGAGATGTCCGTGCCGGCCACGAAGGCCCGGCCGCCCGCGCCCGAGAGCACGAGCAGCTTGATCTCCGGGTCGGCGTCGGCCCGTTCGCAGGCGTCGTACAGGCCGTCCCACATGCCCCAGGTCAGCGCGTTGTGCTGGGCGGGACGGTTGAAGACCACCCGCAGCACGGGCCCGTCGGCGGTGACGAGTAGCTCGCTCACACCTTCTCCTCTTCTTCGCGACGTTCCTTGCGCCGCAGGTTGCCGGGTAGCAGCTTGAGCAGTGACGGGCCGGCCAGCAGCAGGGCGGCCAGCAGGAACACCACCAGCGTGATGGGCCGGGTGAAGATGATCGTCAGGTCGCCGTCGCCCATGGCGGACGTCTGGACGAGCGCCTTCTCGAACAGCGGGCCGATGACGAGGCCGAGCACGAGCGGTGCCATCGGCAGGTCGAACTTCTTCATGAAATATCCGACCAGGCCGAAGACGAACACGATCCAGACGCTGAACATGTTGTTGTCGATCGAGTACGCCCCGACGAAACTGGTGACCAGGATCAGCGGATACATGTACCCGTACGGAATCCGCAGGAGTTGCGCGAACAGCGGCGCCAGGGGCAGGTTCAGGACCAGCAGCAGCACGTTGCCGATGAAGAACGAGGCCAGCAGCCCCCACACCAGCTCCGGTTGCTCCTCGAACAGCAGCGGCCCCGGCTGGATGCCGTACATCATGAACGCCCCCAGCAGCACGGCGGTGGTCGCGCCGCCGGGGATGCCCAGGGCCAGGGTGGGGACGAAGTTGGCGTTGGCGGCGGCGTTGTTGGCGCTCTCCGGCGAGGCGACGCCCTCGATGGCGCCGTGCCCGAACTCGTGCTTGTTGCGCGAGACGCGCTTCTCCACCCCGTACGCCAGGAAGGAGGCCAGCGTGGAGCCGGCCCCCGGCAGGCAGCCGAGCACGTAGCCGATCAGGCTGCCCCGGGCGATCGCCCCCTTGGAGCGGGACAGCTCCTCCTTGGTGATCACCAGGTCCCTGAACGTGGCCCTGATGGGCGCGGCCGCGCCCTGCCGGATCTGGAAGAGCACCTCCCCCACCGCGAACAGCCCGATCATCACCTGGACGAACGGCAGCCCGGACAGCAGGTCCACATCGCCGAAGGTGTAGCGGGGCAGGCCGGTGGCCGCGTCCACGCCGACGGTGGCCAGCAGGATGCCCAGCACCGCCATGGCCAGGCCGCGCAGCTTGGCGCCGGCGGAGAAGCTGACGATGGTGGTGAGGCCGAGCACCATGACGGCCAGGTTCTCGGGTGGCCCGAAGTCGAGCGCCAGTTTGGCGAACGGCGGGGCCATCGCCACCAGCAGCACCAGGGAGATGATGGCGGCCACGAAGGAGCCGATGGCCGCGATCGACAGCGCCGCGCCCGCCCTGCCCTTGCGGGCCATCTGGTAGCCGTCGATCGCGGTGACGACGCTGGCCGCCTCGCCGGGGGTGGAGATCAGTACGGAGGTGATCGTGCCGCCGTACTGGGCGCCGTAGTAGATGCCGGCGAGCATGATGAGCGCGGTCAGCGGCTCGAACGAGAGCGTCAGCGGCAGCAGCACGGCCACGCCGGTGGTCGAGCCGAGGCCCGGCAGCAGGCCGATGATGGTGCCGGCGAGCACGCCGACGAAGCACCAGAGCAGGTTCCCCGGCGTGAGGGCCGCCCCGAAGCCCATGATCAGGTTGTCCAGCATCAGCCGTCACCTCCGACGCCGAGCAGCCCGCCCGGCAGGGGCACGGCCAGGAACAGCACGAACACCGCGTAGATCACCAGCGTGGCGGCGACGGCGACGCCCGCGGCGGGCAACACGCGCCGCTTCTCGACGAACGCGGAGACGGCGAACACCAGCAGCCCGAACGCCACCAGGAACCCGAGCAGCGGCACCAGCAGGAGAGCGACCAGCAGCAGGCCGAACACGGTCCACAAGGTCCTGATGCGGGCGGGGTCGACCTCCTCCTCGGAGGTCTCCTGCGTGCGGCGTACCGACTGCGTGAGCAGGGCGGCCGAGAGCACGGCCAGCGCGACGCCGCTGACCAGCGGCAGGAAGCCGGGTCCTACCTGGCCGCCTTCCTTGGTGATGCCGTACCCGAAGGAGACGGCCGCCATGGCGACGGACAGGCAGACCAGCAGCGCCCAGACGGCGGACTCGCCGCGGAGCAGCGACCTCATGAGGTCTTCTTCAGTACGGGCGCGAGGGCCGTGTCGAGTTGTTCGAGGTATTTGCCGAAGTCGTCCCCGTACAACTCGGCCTGCTGCAGGTAGTTGTCCTTGAGCCACTTCTGGAACTCGGGGGTCTTGGTGACGCCCTTGGCGGCCTTCTCCCAGTACGCCTGCTCGCGCTCGTCCAGCCCGCCGGGCGCCAGGAGCCCTCTGAACTGGACGTAGGAGACGTCGATCCCCTGTTCCTTGGCCGTGGGAAGCTGGCTGAACTCGGGGTAGGTGTAGCGCTTGTCGGTGGTGACGCACAGGCCCCTGAGGTCGCCGGACTTGAGCTGGCCGATCACCTCGCCGGGGTTCAGCAGCGCGACCTGGATCTGGCCGCCGAGCACCGCCGGCACCAGTTCACCGCCCGACTCGAACGGCACCCGCTGGAACTTCACGCCGGTCTTCTGCTCGATCATCGTGTAGATCACGTTGTCCACGCCGAACGCGCCGGACATGCCCACGCTGACGCGGCCGGCTTTGGCGGCGTTCACGACGTCGGTGCAGGTCTTGTACGCGGAGTCCTTCTTGACCACGAGGATGCCGCCGTCCTCGGCCAGTTTGGCGACGGGCGTGAAGTCCTTGCGGGTGAAGGAGACCTGGCCGCTGAGCGGCAGGGACAGGATGGCGTTCTCGGTGGCGATGAGGTAGTTGCCGTTGCCCTTCTTGCCGAGCATGCCCGAGTACCCGACCGCGCCCGAGCCGCCGTCGCGGTTCTCCACGGTGACGGTCACGCCGGGCTGGGCCTTCTCCAGCGCGGTGGCGATGGCACGCCCGGCCAGGTCGCTGCCGCCGCCGGCGGCGAACGGCACGATCATGCGTACGTCGCCGCGCGGCTTCCAGGCCCCGCCGCCGCCGGAATCGGCGTTCGCGCCGCAGCCCGCCACCCCCGCGAGCCCCACGAGCAGGGCGGCGGCCGGCAGGGTGGCTCGCAGGGCCCTCATGACGCCAGCCCTTGGAGCTTGGCGGCGAACTTGTCCAGGTCGATGACGAACCGCTCGTGCGTGCCCTCGCCGACCTTCCCGTTGTCATCCTCGGCGAGCACGGAGAAGGCGACGCGACGACGGTCCACCTCGGTCACCGTGGCGGTCGCGGTGACCTTGCCGCCCTTGAGCGTGGGCGCCACGTGCGCGATCTCCACCTTGCTGCCGACGCTGCCCTGGCCGTCGGCCAGGTAGGGGGCGAGTGCCTCGATCGCGGCGTCCTCGATCAGGTGGACCAGGTTGGGGGTGGAGAAGATGTCGTGGTCGCCGCGGCGGGTGCAGTGCCGCTCCGCCACGACCCAGGTGAGGCTGGCGCTCACACCCGGGGTCAGCTGGTCGCTCATGAGCTCTCCAAGGGGGTGGGGGATTGGGCTGCCGCGCCTTCGGCGAGCAGCCGGTCGATCTCCTGCTCGGTCAGGCCGCACTCGCGCAGCACCTCGACGGTGTCCGCGCCGAGCAGCGGCCCGGCGGGCCCGCGTCTGGTGGGTGTCTCCGAGAAACGCATGGCCGAACCGAGCTGGCGTACGGGGCCCAACTCGGGATGCTCGGCATCCCAGAAGAACCGCCGCTGGTTGAGGTGTTCGTCGTTGAACACCTGGGAGTAGTCGGAAATAGGGGCACAGGGCACGCCCTGGGCGTCGAGCGCGGTCACGATCTCGGCCGTGGTGCGCCGCATGGTGACCCGCTCGATGGCGGGGATCAGCTCGTGGCGCAGGCCGTGCCGGTCGTGGGCGTCGGCGTAGCGCTCGTCGTCGAGCAGCTCGGGCAGGCCGAGCGCGGTGCACAGGCCGTGCCAGGTCTTGGGGGTGACGGCGCCGACCGTGCACCAGCCGTCGGCGGTGCGGATGGCCTGGTAGGGGGCCGTGCTCTGGTGCGCGGAGCCGAGCGGCCCGCCGACCTCGCCGGTGGCGAAATACTTGCCCGCCTCCCAGATGGCGAACGTGACGGCCGACTCCAGGAGCGAGACGTCCACGTGCTGGCCCTGGCCGGTCAGCTCACGCGCGTGCAGGGCGGAGACGGCGCCGAGGGCTCCGTACAGGCCGCACACCAGGTCGGCGATGGGCACGCCGACCTTGGCCGGGCCGCCGTCGGGCATGCCGGTGACGCTCATCAGGCCGCCGCGGGCCTGGGCCATGATGTCCAGGCCCGGCAGGTTCGCGAGGGGGCCGTCCTGGCCCCAGCCGGAGGCGGAGACGTACACGAGGCCGGGGTTGAGCTGTTTGAGGTCGTCGAAGCCGAAGCCGAGCTTGCGCATGGCGCCGGGGCGCAGGTTCTCCACCAGGACGTCGGCGTCCTTGACCAGGCGGCGGAAGGCGGCGGCGCCGGACTCGGACTTCAGGTCCAGGGCGACCGAGCGTTTGTTGCGGTTGAGCCTGGCGAACGGGGAGCTGTGCCCGGACATGAACGGGCCGATGGCGCGTACCTGGTCGCCGCCCTTGGGGTTCTCGATCTTGATGACGGTGGCGCCCAGGTCGGCCAGCTGCATCGTCGCGAAAGGGGCGGCCATGAAGGCGCCGACCTCGACAACTCGGACACCGGACAATGGAGTGGTCATATGTTACGAAAACCTCACTTCGGCCGGGGTTGGTCTATTGTCTACAGAAGACAACTGGACTAGACAAGAGTTCCGCCGGAAGTTCTTCGGCACTATGGCGACAGACACTGATCGCCTACGACCAGAGAGACCACGATGCGCATCGAGGCACCCCCCAGCATGGTCCAGCTCGCCACCGAGGCCCTGATGCGCATGCTGCTCAGCGGCAGACTGCGGCCCGGCGACCGGGTGGTGGAGAACCAGCTCACCCAGGAGCTGGGCGTCAGCAGGCCCCCGCTGCGCGAGGCGATGCGGGTGCTGGAGCAGCAGGGCCTGATCACCCAGCTCCCGCGCAGGGGCGCGTTCGTCACGCAGCTCACGCTGCACGACATCTACGAGATCCTCACGCTCCGGCGCGAGCTGGGGCGCATGGCCGTGGACCTCGGCGTCCCGGTACGCGAGCCCGCCCGCCTCCAGCGCTGCCACGCCGCGCTCGACCGGCACGGGACCTGCGCGCGGGGCGGCGACTGGCTGGGCATGCTCGAGGAGGCCGTCGAGTTCCACAGCTCGGTCATCGGGCTGTCCGGGCACCAGCGGCTGGAGGACGCCTACCGCTCGATCCAGCTCCAGATGTTGCTCTGCATGGGCATGAACCGGCAGGCCAGGGCGTCGGACGAGTCGCTCGTGGACGACTCGAACCGGCACCGCCGCCTGCTGGAGGTGATCGAGTCCGGCTCGCCGGAGGCCGTGCACCGGGAGCTGGCCACGCACGGGGACATGACCTTCCTCGACGGCATCGAGGAACGGGTCGGCGGCCACTCCCCCGAGTCGCTGGCCTGGCTGAAGCGGATCAGGGAAGGAGATTCATGATCGAGGTACTCCAGGAGGCGGTCGGCTGGACCGGCCCCGCCCGGGAGGACGTCGTCGAGCGGCGTCATCTGGAGTTCTACCTGCACGCCATCGGGGACGACGGCTCCGAGGTGCCGCCCACGTTCACGGCGTGTTTCCTCGACGAGCCGCCGTCGTTGCCGGCCGCGGGGTCCTACGGGGCGGGCTGGCTGAACGGCGGTGACCGGTTCGAGTACCACGCGCCGCTGCGGGCCGGCGACGTGCTGGTGTCGCGGCCGCGGTTCACCGGGGTCGTGGAGAAGAACGGGAAGGCGGGGCCGATGGCACTGCTGACGTTCGAGACGGAGTTCAGGCGGCCGGATGGCGAGCTGGTGGTGAGACATGTCGGCACCCGAATCAGGAAATAACATGATCCCTCCCCTCACCGAGACCACCACGCTGCGGCGGCTGGTCGAGTACGCCGGCGCCTCCGGCGACTTCTACGAGATGCACTACGACCTGGACTTCGCCCACGCGCTCGGGCACCCGGAACTGGCCGTGCACGGGCTGCTCAAGGCGGCCTACCTGGGCCGGCTCGTCACCGGATGGCTGGGCGGGCGAGGACGGCTGGCCGTGCTGGAGATCAGTTACCGCGGGATGGACTTCCGCGAGCGTGCCCACACCTGCCGGGGCCGGGTGGTGTCCACCGAGGGGAACCGGGCAGAGCTGGAGTTGTGGGGCGAGGACGACACGGGTCGCCGTACCACCCTCGGGCGCGCCGAAGTGATCTATGACCAGGAGACCCCCTCATGACCAGCCTTGCCGACCTGCACGCCCTGATGGCCCGCCTCGGGCACCCCGTGGTGGGGGCCGCCGCTCCCGCCGGGTCCCGGTTCGCGGACGGGGCGCCGTACCGGTTCGAGATCCCCAGCGTCGAGGGGCCCGATGTGCTGGAGGCGGTGGTCGCGGAGGCCGACCGGCTCGGCGTGCCGGTCGCCAGGACCTCGCAGGGCAGCGGCGTGATGATGCTGACGGACGACGAGATCACGCGGATGGCGCGGATCGGCGCCGATCGGGGCATCGAGGTCAACCTGTTCCTCGGGCCGCGGGCCGCCTGGGACACCGGCGGCCAGGCCAAGCTCACGCAGGCCGTGGGGGCCGCCGCGCGCGGGAACGCAATGGTCGCGGCGTGCGTGGCGGAGGCGTTGCGGGCCTGTTCGCTGGGCATCCGGAGCCTGCTCGTGGGCGATCTGGGCGCGCTTGAGGTGTTGCGGGTGCTGAAGTCGGACGGGACGCTACCGTCCGACCTCGTGCTGAAGACGTCCGTGCTCATGCCGCTCACGAACGGGCCGACCGCCGCGATCTACGAGCGGCTCGGGGCCACGACGGTGAACGTCGGCACCGATCTGACCGTCCCGCAGCTGGCCGAGATCCGGGCGGCCACCTCGTTGCCGATCGACCTCTATCTGGAGGTGCCGGATGATCAGGGCGGTTTCGTGCGGTTCTACGAGGCGGTGGAGATCATCCGCGCCACCGCCCCCGTCTACCTGAAGATGGGGCTGCGCAACGCGCCCAACATCTATCCCTCCGGCGGGCATCTCGGGGTCGTCCCCAAGGAGCTGGGGCGCGAGCGGGTGCGGCGGGCGGCGCTGGTGCGGCGGCTGATCGAGCAGCTCGACCCCGAGCTCGCCAAGCCCTCCCAGACCTCCGACACGGGCGTGCCCGTGATCTAGGCGCGCAGGCGGTGGATCCTGTGGGGTCCGCCGCCCCAGCGGCCGATGGCCTCCTCGTCGGCGAAGGCCAGCGCGCGCATCATGTTCCCGCCGTCGCTCAGGTCGACGGTGCGGCGCAGCCGGGCGGTCAGTTCGGCGGGCAGCTTGGTGGTGCCCGCCTCGACCGTGTCGCCGTAGTGCGGGGCGAAGGCGACGCCCGCGAAGCCGGTACGGCCCAGCAGCGTGCGCAGGGTCTGCGAGGAGTAGAACATCAGGTGGTTCCTGGTGAAACCGGACCACTTGGAGCCGTACGCCTTCAGCAGCAGCGAACGGGCGTTGACCGTCAGGATGAGCAGCACGCCGCCGGGCGCCAGCAGGCTCCTGAACCGGTGGAAGTCCTCCAGGGGCCTGGGCAGGTGCGCGAGCACCGACCAGAGCGTGATCACGTCGAAGCCGCCGGCGGCGATCTCCGGCACGTCCCCGGGGGCGCCGAAATACGTGCGCGCCCGGCTCAGCCGCTCGTTGGCCAGGGCGACCGACTCCGCCGACAGATCCACCCCGCAGGCGTCGAAGCCGCGCTGCTCGGCCAGCTCCAGGAACAGCCCGGCTCCGGAGCCGAAGTCGAGCAGCCGGCGTTGCTTGCCCTCGTCGAACACCGGCGAGAACGCCTTCATGGTCAGGTCGTAGCGGCGTTGCCGGTTGGCGGCGTAGCCGCCGGTCAGGAAGGTGTTGTAGCCGGTGGCGTACAGGTCGCCGAGGCGTTCCGGCCGGACGTTCGGGTTGCGGTAGAGGAAGCCGCAGGAGGGGCAGCGTACGACGTGGTAGCGCCAGCCGTCGCCCCCGGCCGGCTCGTACAGCGGCTGCTGGCGGGACTCCCCGCACATCATGCAGCTCAGGAACTCCTCGATCCTGCCCAGCGGCCGGACGCGCTGGTAGGCGTCCAGCGGCACGACCGGCGACCGGCCGGTCAGCCACCGCCACTGCGCCTCGCGGAAGAGCCGCTCCGCCGGCCGTACGTACACCCGCTGCGACCACGGGACGCGGTCGTATCGGGAGCCGTAGGCCAGTTTTGCCAGCATTCTGTACGCCATCGCCAGGTTGTGCCCCGCCGGGTGGCGACTATGCGTCCGCGTTCGTGCGCTTTACGTGACCTTTGGCCAGTTGAGTTGAGCAAGCATATGCTTGGTCCGTGCCTGACTATCGCAATCTCATCGGCGGCGAGCTGGTTCCCGCCGCGCGCACGATGGACACGGTCAACCCGGCAACCGGCGAGGCGTGGGCCCGGATCCCGGCGAGCGGCGCCGCGGAGGCCGAGGCGGCCGTCGAGGCCGCGGGACGGGCCTTCCCCGCCTGGTCGGCGCTGCCCGCCCTGGCCAGGGCGCACTTCCTGCGCAAGGTGTCGGAGCTGTTCGGGCGGCACGCCGAGGAACTGGCCAGGCTGGAGACGCTCGACAACGGCAGGATCCTGCGCGACACGCTGAAGAAGGACCTGCCGGGGATGGCGTACCTGTGGCAACTGGCCGCCGGGCAGTGCCTCGACGCGGTCAAGGGCGACACCGTCCTGCTGGGGCCGGACGCGCTGGGGCTGACCAGGCGGGAGCCGTACGGGGTGACGGTCTGCATCATCCCGTGGAACTCCCCCATCTCGACCTTCTCGGCCAAGGCCGCCTACGCGCTGGCGGCCGGCAACACGGTGATCGTCAAGCCGGCCGAGCAGGCGAGCGCGTCGGTGCTGCGGCTGGGCGAGTTGCTCGCGGAGGTGTTCCCGCCCGGCGTCCTGAACATCGTCAGCGGCCTCGGCGAGGAGGTCGGCGACGCCCTCGTACGCCATCGCGGGGTCGGCAAGATCAGCCTCACCGGCTCCACCGCCACCGGGCAGGCCATCACGCGGGCCTCGGCGGACGCGCTGAAGCCTCTGACGTTCGAGCTGGGCGGCAAGTCGCCCAACATCGTCTTCCCCGACGCCGACCTGGACGCCGCCACCCTGGGCGTGACCGTCAACTCCGTCTACACGGGCAACGCCGGGCAGGTGTGCGTGGCGGGCTCGCGCATCCTCATCCACCGCTCGATCTGGGACGACATGATCGGGCGCATCTCGCGCGCGTGCGCGGGCCTGGTCCTCGGCGACCCGATGGACCTGGCGACCTCGATGGGGCCGATCGTGTCGGCGGGGCAGTACGAGCGGGTGACGTCGTACCTGGAGCTGGCCGAGAAGGAGGGCGCGGAGCTGGTCTTCGGCGCCAGGACCGGCGCGGACGTGGTGCCCTCCCTGCCGGGCGGCTACTGGGTGGCGCCGACCCTCTACGTGACCGAGGACAACGCGCTGCGCGTGTGCCAGGAGGAGATCTTCGGGCCGGTGGCGGTGGCCATCCCGTTCTCCTCCGAGGAGGAGGCGCTGGCGATCGCGAACGACTCCCCTTATGGGCTGGCGGCCGGGGTCTGGACGCGCGACCTGGGCCGGGCGCACCGCTTCATCCGGGATCTGCGCAGCGGCACGGTGTGGGTGAACACCTTCAGGCAGATGCCGCCGGGGCTGCCGTTCGGCGGGGTCAAGGACAGCGGGTACGGCCACGACGCGGTCCTCGAGTACACCCGCGAAAAGGCGGCCATTATCCAGATTTAGTTGGATAGATTTACGCCTCATGAGCGAGGGGATCAAGGACCAACCTGGGCTGTCCGAGGCGGCAGCCCAGTCTCGGGCCTCGGTGTTGCGCAGCCGGGCCGAATCGTACATCGCCCTGTCGCGGCACGACGCGGCGATCGCGGACCTGACGGAGTCGATCGCGCTGATGCCCGGCAACGCCCGCGCCTGGCGGCTGCGCGGGGAGAGCCACCGCGTGCTCGACCGGCACGAGGCCGCGCTCGACGACTTCGACGAGGCCCTCAAGCTGGAGCCGGACAGCGCGTACGCCCTCGGCTCGCGCGGCCAGACCTACGCCGCCATGGACCGGCTGGAGGAGGCCATGGCGGATTTCGAGCACGCGCTCACCCTCTCCCCCGACTCACTATGGATCCTGGAGGCCAAGGCGGACGCCCTGGCGGATCTGGACCGCCTGGACGAGGCCCTGGAGGAACACTCCAGAATCATCCGGCTGGATGAGGACCTGGCCTACTCGTGGGTGGCCCGGGGCGACCTGTACCAGCGGATGCACCTCTACCAGGAGGCCATCGACGACTACACCAAGGCGCTGGAGGCCGAGCAGGACCACGTGCGGGCGCTCAGCCGGCGGGGCGAGGCGCTGCGCATGGCCGACCGCTACGAGGAGGCGCTGGCCGATCTGAGCCGGGCGCTGGAGCTCGACCCCGGCAACGATCGGGCGCTCGGGAGCCGCGGGGCCGTGCTGAGTGAGCTGGGGGACAACGAGGAGGCGCTCAAGGACCTCGACAGGGCGATCGAGCTGGATCCCGACTACATCTGGGCTTACCGGGTGCGCGGGGAGATCCTCCAGGAGCTGGAGCGGCACGAGGAGGCCGTCTCCGACTTCACCCAGGCGCTGCGGCTGGAGTTCGGCGACTGACCGCTGGGGCCGCGCGTGGCGGCCCCAGCGGCTCACAGGGACAGTAGGGCGCTGACCGGGAGGCGGGTGTCGGACAGCGGGCGGATGGCGATGCGGAGCAGCGCCAGCGCGTTGTCGTCGCCCGCGATGCGGTTGGCGCTGAGCCCGCCGCACGACTGGCAGCAGTGAATGATCAACCACTCCCCGTCCCGCCGGACGGTGACGCTCAGCGCCGCCATCCGGCCCCGGCAGGCCGCCCGCCGATCGCCCGGGATCCGGTGATCGACGTGCAGGCTCGTCAGGCAGTGCGGGCAGTGGTTGCGGTGGGCGGTGCCGGGCGCGATCATCGGCACGTCCAGCCGGCAACCGACGCACCGGAACGCGTCCCCATGGTGATGTGTGACCTTCTTGCGCTGTTGTGACCGTTCGCGGCCCGGTTTCCTTCTGGGCATGTCACAGGTCGCCGAACGCCTCGAGCGGGAACGGCGGCTGCGCCAGCGGCCGTACGGCCATGCGCATGAGGATGAGCTGGTTGTCGTCCCCGCAGATGGGGTTCGAGGTCAGCTCGCCGCACCGGGTGCAGCGATGGATGATCATCCATTCGCCGGTACGCAGGACGGCGATCGAGATGGGGATCATCCGCGACCCGCACCCGTCGAGCAGGTGTTGTGAGTGCAGGCAGCTCGGGCAGTGGTTGCGCGCGGTGCCGTCCGGGGCGTTCGCGGTGACCGTGAGGCCGCAGCGTACGCACTGGAAGGTGTTCAGGGTGGTGCTGGGCTTGCCGTTGTTGGTGGACAACCTGGGTACTCCTTGCCGGAATGTCGTCTTTACGAGAGCAGCAAGGGAGCGCCGAGCGGGCACGCCGATAACGGCAGGCGGTCCGGCCTGTCAGAGGTGGAGCGGAGTCGTCAGAGGCAGGATCCGCCTGGGGCACGGCGAGGCGCGCTGGGCGCGGTGCCAGGCATACATCCACTCCCTCCGGGGCAACGAGTGCCCGCGAGTTTCCACGGTTCGGACAGCAGCGAGCGTAACCGGGGCGGGTGCGGCGCCGCCAACCGTTTTAGCGTCCGGAGTAGGCCGCCGACCGTTTTAGCGTCCGGGGTAGTACGGGGCGGCGAGGTGCGCGTACACGATGGTGTTGTCCTCGTAGCTGTGCGCCTGCCGGTCGAACGCCCCTCCGCAGGTCACCAGCCGCAGCCCCGGGTAGGTGAGCTTGGCGTAGACCTTCTTGGCGGGGAAGCCGCGCTTCGGGGTGTGCTCGACCTTGTCGACGACGAAGACGGCCACCGAGCGGTCGGCGCGCAGGACCTGCACCTGGTCGCCGCGCTTGACCTCCTTGAGGCGGGCGAAGACGGCCGGGCCGGTCCTGGTGTCCAGGTGGCCGGTGATCACGGCGGCGCCGCGCTGGCCCGGTACGGGGCCGTAGCGGTACCAGCCGGCGATGTCCGGCGGGTCGAACGGCGGGTTCTGGATGGCGCCCCGCGCGTCCAGGCCCAGCTCCATCAGCGGCGCGGCCACGCCGATCGAGGGAATGTAGACGGCGGCGGGCTTGGCGGCCTTCATGGGCTGGGCCACCGTGGACAGTGGCACGCCGGTGATCGGCGCGGCGGCGGAGGCACGGGGGCGCGGTGTCCGCGACGGGGTGGAGTCGCCGCCGAGCACGCCGCCGATCCCGAACGCGATCAGCAGCACCCCGGCCAGCGACACGACCACGGCCCCGCCCAGGAGCCACGGCTGCCCGCCCCGCACCGCCGGGCGGGGGTTCGAGGGCGGGTCAGGCGGCATTTCTGCGACGGCGGACCGCGAAACCGGTCAGGCCGGCGCCGGTGAGCAGGGCGGCGCCGCCCAAGGCGAAGGGCCACGTCGGGGCGTCCGCCGCGAAGGCGCCGCCGCCCGTTTCCGGGTGGCCCCTCGGCACCCTGTGCTCGCGTTCGCCCGCGGGCCGCCAGGGAGGAACGGATTCGACCGTTTCCGGCCAGGAGCCGGTCGGTGTGGGCTCGCTCGACCAGGAATCGTCGTGGCCGGGCGCGCTTGACCAGGAATCGGAGGGTGTGGGGGTGTCGTCCTCGCAGAGCAGCGGTAACGGGAGGAGGCAGGTGGAGGCCGTGCCGGGCTGCTGGGAGCCGGGGTCCACGGTGGCGGCGGCGGGGGTGAGGGCCGTGGCCAGGCTCAGGCCCGCCACCACGAAGGCGGTCGCCGCTCCAGCCGCTGCGAGACGTCGCGCTCTTGCCATGAGAAGGCTCCGATACTCGGTTGTCCCCCCGATGCACAAGAGAGCCTTGCGAACTATTAGACCGACAGTCAAGTAATGAGACCGAAGTGAAACCAGCCGGACACAGAGGGTTTGGCTCGGGTCTGCCGTGGCAGGAGATACCCATACAAAGGGGGACAAAAGCCATGAGCAATCCGCAACAGCCGGAACTTCGCAGGTCAGGTAAGTCGGCCGTGGAATCCAAGTCCGCGGGGGCCGTACGGGAGACGAAGAGCGGATCCAGGCGCTCCGGTCACCCGCACGGCACGGACAAAGGGCGCAAGGGCGGCGGCAAAGGCGGCGGAGTGCCTCCCGGGCAGCGCTCGCAACATCCGGGGTGAGCAGAAGTGAGGGGAAGCCTGCAGTTCATCGGGAACGCGACCACGCTGATCCGGTACAACGGCTTCACGCTGCTGACGGATCCGAACTTCCTGCACCGGGGTGAGCGGGCGTACCTGGGGTACGGCCTGTTCTCGCGGCGCCTGGCCGATCCTGCCGTGGAGATCGACGACCTGCCGCCGCTCGACGCGGTGGTGCTGTCCCACCTGCACGGGGACCACTGGGACCGGGTGGCGCGCAGGGGCCTGGACAAGGACACGCCGATCGTCACGACCACCTCGGCGACCGGACGGCTGCGCCGCCGCGGGTTCCGCCGGAGCGTGGGACTGCGGAGCTGGCAGCAGCACGAGGTACGCGGCCCTGGCGGCATCGTCCGGATCACCGCGCTGCCCGCCAAGCACGCCTCCGGCCCGGCCGAGGCGCTGCTGCCGCCGGTGATCGGCACGATGCTGGAGTTCTGCGACCAGGACGAACGGGTGCAGCTGCGCGTGCACGTCAGCGGCGACACCCTGCTCGACCGCCGCCTGGACGCGATCCCGCGCCGCTTCCCCGACATCGACCTGGCCATCGTGCACCTGGGCGGCGCCAGGCTGCGCGGCGCCCCGCTCGTCACCATGGACGGCGAGCAGGGCGCGGCGTGGCTGGGCCTGATCAACCCGCACACGGTCGTACCGGTGCACTTCGACGACTATCCCGTTTTCAGCTCACCTCTGGACGACTTCCGGCATCACGCCGAGCAGGCCGGGCTGGCCGACAGGGTGGTCTGCCTGGAGAGGGGCGAGACGCGCGAGCTGGCGCCGCATCACCTCGTCCGTCACTGACTCGTCCGCCACTGGGCGGCCCCTACGTGTCGGACCTGGCCTTGCTGGGCTGGACGCGCTTGGGCTCGCCCGGCATCTTCGGATAGTTCGGCGGGTAGGGCATGTCGCCCCGGTCGTCCTTGGCGTACAGCTCCAGGAGGGACTCGATGGAGTAGGCCTGGTCGTCGATCCCGGCGTGCACGTCGCCCAGCTTCGCGAAGCGGGCGGGAACCGTGCGGATGTCGAAGTCGCGCGGGTCGGCGTCCTCCAGCTCCTCCCAGGTCAGCGGCGTCGAGACGGGCGCGTGGGGCTGGGCTCTGACGGAGTAGGCGCTGGCCACCGTCCGGTCCCTGGCGTTCTGGTTGAAGTCGATGAACACGCGGTCCCCGCGCTCCTCCTTCCACCAGGCCGTGGTGACCAGGCTGGGATCGCGGTCGGCGACGGCCCTGGCCAGGGCGATGCCCGCGTGGCGCACCTGGATGAAGTCCCAGCGCGGCTCGATGCGCACGGCGATGTGCGCGCCGCGGTTGCCCGAGGTCTTCACGAAGCCGGTCAGGCCCAGCTCTCCAAGCACGTCCCTGGTCAGGAACGCGGCCCTGCGCGCGGCGTCGAACCCCAGGCCGGGCTGCGGGTCAAGGTCGACGCGCAGCTCGTCGGGGTGCTCGACGTCGGCGGCCCGCACCTGCCAGGGGTGGAAGTCGATGGTGCCGAGGTTGGCGCAGTAGGCGATGGCGGCCACCTCGGTGACGCGCAGGGACTGCGCGGTGCGGCCGCTGGGGAAGGTCACGGTGACGGACTGGAGCCAGTCGGGGTGCTTGGGCGGCATCCGCTTCTGGTAGATGGCCTCGGTCTGCACGCCGTCGGGATGGCGCTTGAGGTTGGTGGGCCGGTCCTTGAGCGCGCGCAGCGCCCCTTCGCCGACGCTCACGTAATATTCGACCAGTTCCCGCTTCGTGGCGCCGATCCCAGGAAAGTAGATCTTGTCGGGGTTGGTGACCTTGACGGTCCTCTCCCCAACCTCGAGCTCTATGTACGGCGATGCCATGTCCTCGAACCTACTCCAAGCGGGGTGAGCCCGTCCCGGAGCCGCCTCGGTGGCGGGACCGGGGGCTCGACGGGACGGGCCGGAAGACCATCCACCGCCGTTCCGGGCGCTGGCGCGCCACCCGGCCGGCCTTGACGATCCCCAGCGGCGCCAGCACGGGCGTGGGCTGTGCCGCTCGACGGGATCGACGGATGATCTCACCCCTTGGTAAGGAGGTGATGACACCCCCTTGCCTACAAAGACGCAAATTCATCCCAGAACGGATGCTTCACCCTGCGAAGATCTCTTTTTGCCTGATCTCGTACTCTGGACTCATGGACAAGGTGGTCAAGAGCGATGCCGAGTGGCGGGCCGAGTTGTCGCCCGAGGAGTTCCACGTCCTCAGGGAGGCCGGGACCGAGCGCCCGTTCACGGGCGAGTACGTCGACACCAAGGCCGAGGGTGTCTACTCGTGCCGCGCCTGCGGGGCGGAGCTGTTCCGGTCGGACCAGAAGTTCGAGTCGCACTGCGGCTGGCCGAGCTTCTTCGAGCCGTCGGAATCCGAGGCGGTCCGGCTGATCGAGGACCGCAGCCTCGGCATGGTCCGTGTCGAGGTCCGTTGCGCCAGTTGTGACTCGCACCTGGGGCATGTGTTCCACGGTGAGGGCTACGCGACGCCGACGGACGATCGTTACTGCATCAACTCCGTCTCCCTACGACTTGAACCCAAGGGGTGATCACGTAGCGACACGGCGTATCGATCGTCTTGCACGGGTACGAGAGCCGCGTGCGCTATGTACATCTTCGCCACCGATGGGTGACGATCGAGACCATTGGCCGCGTCGTTACCCAGCGGTGCGAAGTGTGCTCGAAGACACGGGTCCGGGTGCACTAGGCGCGCCCCCTAGTCAGGGGCTGGATGGGTGACTCGGCAGCTCCGGTCGGAGGGGCCGAGGATGTTGGCGAGCACCGGATTGCCGTTCCCGCCGAACTCCGCCTGCACGAACACCACCGGATTCGGCACGCCCCGGCTGTGCAGATAGGCCAGGCCGCGTTCGCAGAGCGTGATGGCGGTGAGGGAATTGTCCGCGCTTTCCGGCAGGTCCGTATAAATGCGCAAATATCCGCCAACTGTGCGGATGTCTTTGAGGCGTTTCAGTGCCTTGTCGTCCGGGCCCCAGGTCGTACGGAAATACTCCGCCGCCTGCCGATCCGTGTGCCGGGACGGCCCATCTGCCCTGAAGTCGTCCCCGTCCGCGGGATCGGGCCCTTCGGCCAGCACGTCCTCAGGAGCCGTGCTGCCCGCCACCATCCCGCCCGCCTCCTCGGGCGTGGCCGAGGGCTTCGGCGCCTCGGACCGCTGCAACTCCCGCGTCCTGGCCTCCGCGCTCGCCTCCACCCCCGCCTGAGCGGTGGCCGTGGCCTTCGCACCACCTGACAACGCCGCCGATCCACGGGTACGGTCCGGCTCGGACGACCCCGCCGAGCCGCGCCCCGCAGGCCCGGCGCCGGGCTCAAGTGCCGCGCCGGAACTCGCCGTGGACCCGCTGAACACACCGTTCGCGCCGAGCAACACGACCACCCCACCGGCCAGCACCAGCGCCCCCGCCACCACCCTGCCCTTCCCCGTGCCCTTCCCCGCACCCTTCCCCGTGCGCCGCCGCGCGTGCCTGGATCGCCCGGCCGCACGCCACCCCACCCCATGACGTCCCGCAGCCCGCCGACGCCCCCGTCTTCCGGACTCTTTCACCCGGCCTCCCCGTCCGCCCATCGGGCACCTTGGAACGTGCCACCCCGCGCACGCCCAAAGGAACAAGAGATTTCCCCTGATTGTGACAAAGGGGATAGATCAATTCAGTTGGATCGCCAACATAGGTCTTGCTCATCGTCGATCCACCCCGCCAAACTGCGAGGGTGGCACGGGACGAGATCATGAAATGTCTGCATTTGCGGAAAACGTTCGGCGATCTCGTCGCCGTCGACGACGTCAGCTTCACCATCGAAGCCGGCGAGACCTACGGCCTGCTCGGCCCCAACGGCGCAGGAAAGACCACGACGATCTCGATGATCGCCGGCATCCTCGAACGCGACGGCGGCGACGTCCTCATCTCCGGCCGCCCCCACGGCACCACCAGCACCTGGGGCAAGAAACGGATCGGGTACGTCCCCCAGGACCTGGCCCTCTACCCCGACCTCAGCGCCCGCGAGAACCTGCGCTTCTTCGCCCGCCTGTACGCGCTCAACCGCACCGAGGCCCGCACCAGGATCGAGGAGGTCCTGGAGATCGTCGGCCTGACCGACCGGGCGAAAGACCCGGTCAAGGAGTATTCGGGCGGCATGAAACGCCGGCTCAACATCGGCGTGGGCCTCCTGCACCACCCTCCCCTGCTGATCCTCGACGAGCCCACCGCCGGCGTCGATCCGCAGAGCCGCAACGCGATCCTGGAGAGCGTCGCGGCGCTGGCCGGCGAGGGCGTCGCCGTGCTGTACACCACGCACTACATGGAGGAGGCCGAACGCCTCTGCGACCGCATCGGCATCATCGACCTGGGCCTGATCAGGGCCGAGGGCACCCGGAGGGAGCTGGTCGCCCTGGTGGGCGAGCTGGACCGGATCTCGCTGACGACCGACGGCACGCAGGCCGTACCGGAGCTGGAGAGGTTGCCGGAAGTGCGCAAGATCAGTAGCGGGGAGGGCCACATCGAGGTCATGGTGGAGGACGCGCGCAAGACGCTGACGCGGATCCTGGCGACGGTCACGGAGGCGGGCGTGGTCGTCAGGACGGTCGAGGTGCACGAGCCGAACCTGGAGTCGGTCTTCCTGCACCTGACCGGCAAGGCGTTACGGGACTGACATGCGCGCACTGCTGCTCATCACCGCCAAGGACCTGCGGCTGCGGGTCAGGGACAGGTCGGCCTTCCTGCTGGCGATCGTGGTGCCGTTCGGGCTGGCGGCCATCTTCAGCCTGGTCTTCAGCGACGTGGACAGCCAGGGCGTGCCCACGTTCGCGGTGGCCGACCAGGACAGGGGCCGGATCGCGGCCACGTTCACCGGGCAGGTGCTGGACCCGCTGGCGCGGGACGGGGTGCTCAGGCTGAGGACGGCGGGCACGGAGCAGGAGGCCCGCGCGCTGGTCGAGCGCGGCGAGGCCCAGGCCGCGTACGTCATCCCCGCCGGTTTCAGCCAGGCCGTGCTGGGCGGACGGCCGGCCACCCTGAACGTGATCGGGAACGTGGACGCGCGGATCAGCTCGTTCGTGGCCCGCTCGGTGGCGGAGGCGTTCGCCGCCGAGGTGCGGTACGTGCAGGTCGCCCTGGAGGTCAAGGGCGCCGGCACCCCGCAGGAGGCGATGGCGGTGCCCGCGCCCGTCACCATCGAGGACCTGACGGCCGAGCGGCGCCAGCTCTCACTGGCGGAGAGCTTCTCGGCGGGAATGGCGGTGTTCTTCCTGTTCTTCACCGTGCAGTTCGGGTTCAGCTCGATCCTGGACGAGCGCCGCGACGGCACGCTGGCCAGGCTGCTGGCCGCGCCGATCCCCCGCGTCACGATCGCCTTCGGCAAACTGCTGGGCGGCTTCGTCATCGGGGTGGTCGCCATGGCCGTGCTGGTCGTCGCCTCCTCGCTGCTGCTGGGCGCGCACTGGGGCAACCCGCTCGGGGTCGGGCTGCTGGTCGTGGCGGGCGTGCTGGCGGCCACCGGGGTGATGGCGCTGGTCGCGACCGTGGCCACCACGGCTGAGCAGTCCGGGAACATCCAGTCGGTGGTGGCGGTGCTGCTGGGCGTGCTGGGCGGCGTCTTCATCCCGATCCAGCAGATGGGCGAGGTGTTCTCGACGCTGAGCCTGCTCACCCCGCACCGCTGGTTCCTCCAGGGGCTGGCCGACCTGCACGGCGAGCACGCGCCGGTGCTGGCGGCGGTGCCGACGCTGGCGCTGCTGGGGTTCGCCGCGGTGACCATCGGGATCGCGCTGACCAGGCTCGGAAGGATGCTCAGAACATGATCGCCATCGCCTGGGTGAACCTGGTCAGGCTCTTCAGGGACCGCACCAACATCTTCTTCGTGATCATCTTCCCGATCATCCTGATCACGGTGCTGGGCCTGTCGTTCGGCTCCGGCTTCGCGCCGAAGCTCGGCGTCACCGGCGGTTCGGGACCGTGGGCGGCCAAGCTGGTGACCGCCCTGGAGGGGTCGGGGCAGATGGAGGTGGTACGGGTCGGCGACGACGCCGAGGCCCGCGAGATGGTCGAACGCGGCCGGCTCGCCGCGGCACTGATCATCCCGGAGGGGTACGACAGCGCCCTGTCCCGCTACATCCCGATCGTGCTCCCCTACGTGAGCCGTGACGAACCGAACTCGCAGCAGATCGGCGCCGCGGTGCGGTCCGTGGTCTCCCAGGTCGCCATGCCCGTCAGGGCCGCCGCGTACGTGCGCGAGGGCTCCTTCGACCAGCTCGTGGCCCGGGCCGAGGCGGCCCGGGTGCCCGGCATCACCGTGGCGGCCACCACGGTCGGGACCGAGGCCATCCCCGAGAGCGTGTCCGGCTTCGACGTCGCCGCGTCCTCGCAGCTCCTGCTGTTCGTCTTCCTGACCTCGCTGACCGGCGCGGCGGCGCTGATCGAGACCAGGCGGTTCGGGGTGTCGCGCAGGATGTACGCCACGCCGATCTCCGTCGGCGCAATCCTGCTCGGCGAGGCGGCCGGGCGGGTGGCCGTGGCGCTGACGCAGGGCCTGATCATCATGTTCGGCTCGGCGCTGCTGTTCGGCGTGCGGTGGGGGGACCCGTTCGGGGCGGCGGCGCTGCTGCTGATGTTCTCGCTGGTCGGCGGTGGGGCGGCGATGCTGCTGGGCGCGGCGATGCGTACCGAGCAGCAGGCGCTCTCGGTGGGCCTGCTGCTCGGGCTGGGCCTGGCCGCGGTCGGCGGGGCCATGGTGCCGCTCGACCTGTTCTCCGGCACGATGCGGCAGATCGCGCACCTCACCCCGCACGCCTGGGCCCTGGACGGCTTCGCCGAACTGCTGCGCGACAACGGCACGATCGCCGCCATCGCGCCTCAGCTCGGCGTGCTGGCCGCGTACGCCGCCGCCTTCTTCGCCCTCGGCTCGTGGCGCCTGCGCGCCGCCCTCACCCGTTAGGGAAGGGCGGCGACCAGCTCCTGGAGCGGCTTGCGCGCGCCGGTGTAGAAGGGGATCTCGACGCGGGTGTGGCGGCGGGCCTTGGCGGCTCGCAGCGTCCGCATGAGGTCGACGATCCGGTGCAGCTCGTCGGCCTCGAACGCCAGCATCCACTCGTAGTCGTTCAGCGAGAAACTGGCCACGGTGTTGGCCCGCACGTCGGGGTAGTCGCGCGCCATCTTGCCGTGCTCGGCCAGCATCGCCCGCCGCTCGGAGTCCTCAAGCAGATACCACTCGTACGAGCGCACGAACGGATAGACGCTCACATAAGCCCGCGGCTCCTCCTCGGCGAGGAAGGCAGGAACGTGCGACTTGTTGAACTCGGCCGGCCGGTGCAGCGCCATCGCCGACCAGACGGGCCTGCTGTGCCGGCCCAGCCCCGTACGCCGGAACCTGGAGTAGACGTCCTGCAGGTCCTCGGGCGTGGGCGCGTGCCACCAGAACATGAAGTCGGCGTCGGCCCTGAGCCCGGCGACGTCGTAGACCCCCCTGGTCACGACATCCTTGCCGGCCGCCTGGTCGAGCAGGTCCTGGACCTCCGCCGCCAGGTCGTCGCGGTTGCCCGGGCACGGATCGGTCACCTGGAAGACCGACCACATGGTGTAACGGATCACCTGGTTGAGATCGCGAGCCTTCGGCCGCGCAGCGCCCTCTGTCATGGTGCCTATTCTCCTCGCCTGGTCAGGTGGTCGAGAATCCGGGCGGCGGCCGTACGGGCCGTGCTGACGCACGCCGGGATCCCGATGCCGTCGTAGGCCGCCCCGCACACCGCCAGCCCCGGCTGCACGGCCACCGCCGCGCGCACCCTGGCCACCCGGTCGAGGTGGCCCACGTTGTACTGGGGCAGCCCGCCGCCCCACCGCGTGACCCTGGTGTCGACGGGCAGGCCGCGCACGCCCATCACATCGCCCATCTCGGCCGTGGCCAGCGACACCAGCTCGGCGTCCTCGCGCTGGAGCAGGTGCTCCTCGCCCAGCCGGCCGATCGAGCAGCGCAGGAGCACCAGGTCCCTGGCCAGGTGGGGCCACTTCACCGAGCTGAACGTGACCGCCTTGACCGGCCGCCGCTCCACCGGCGGCACCAGGTAGCCGCTGGCGGCGGGCGGCTCGGGGAAGGCGTCCACCGGGTAGGCCAGCGTGACGACGGCCATGCTCGCGTACTGGATCCTGGCCAGCTCACTGGCCGCCTTGGGCGCCTCCGCCTTGAGCAGCCTGCTCGCCGCGGGGCCGGGCGTGGCCACGATCACCGCGTCGGCCTCGATCACCTCGGGCCGCGGCACGGGACCGGTGACCAGCCGCCAGCCGGCCTCGGTGCGGTGCAGCTCGCGTACGGTGACGCCGGTCCTGATGTCCGCCCCCGACGCCTTGCCGACCGCTTCCGGCAGGCCGCCGACGCCGTTCTTCAGCGTCGTGAAGACCGGGCCCGCCTCCTTCGGCGTCTCCGCCGCGAGCTGCCTGGCGGCGCTCAGCAGGGAACGCTCGGAGCGTGCCATCGCCGCGACACGCGGCATCGTGGCCTCCAGCGAGAGCTGGTCGGCCCGGCCCGCGTAGACGCCGCCGAGCAGCGGCTCGACCAGCCGGTCCACGACCTCGGCGCCCATCCTGGCCCGGATGTACGCGGCCACGGACACGTCGGTGCGGACCAGGGTCGCCGGCAGGATCTGGTCGAGCGGCACGCGCAGCAGGCCGCCGGGCGAGACGATGCCCGACTTCGCCAGCTCGGTCAGATCGGAGGGCACGCCCATGACCTGGCCCTTCGGCAGGTAACGCAGGGCGCCCCTGGTGTACACGGCCGAGCGCGTGGTGCCGGGGAAGACCAGGTCGTCACCGAGCCCGACGGCCTTGGCCAGCTCCTTGCCCTCGGGGCGCCTGGCCAGCATCGCCTCCGCGCCGGCGTCCACGCTCACCCCGGCGACCTCCGAGGCGTACAACTTGCCGCCTACGCGCGGCGAGCCCTCCAGGACCGTCACCTTGACCCGCTCGCCCGCGCCCTGGTTGAGATACCACGCGGCGGCCAGGCCGGAGATCCCCGCGCCGATGACGACCACGTGCGCCCGATTCCCTTCCACGCCTCCTGACGCTACCGCCTCAACGGCTCGGGCCACCGCGCGAGGGGCCATAAGACACAGTGACCGGACCGTGATTCCCTCGGTCAAACCGGAGTGATCCGCGATCCGTCATAAGGGGCATGACGAGATTCCGGTACGGCATCGCGCTCTCGGCGGCCTGCGCGGCCATGTTACTGACCGGCTGCGGTAGCGGCGAGGGGCTCCAGTCCAGCGACGTCGGGGAACCGGCCAGCGCGCCTGTGTTCGCGGCGCGGGAGAACACGGACGGCGGCACGGTGGGCGACAACCCTGTCGCGGACCAGGCCGGGCCGGCGCGGCCGACCCCGTCCCCGAAGCGCAGGCCCGCGGACGGCGTCATCTCCGACGTCAAGCTCACCCAGGAGCAGCAGCGGCAGGTCATCTACACCGGCAGCATGACCGTCCGCGCCAAGCAGGTGAGCACCTCCGCCCTGCAGGCCAAGCAGATCGTCACCGAGGCCGGCGGCTACCTGGCGCAGGAGGAGAGCAACTCGGCCAGCGACACCGAGGACTCGGCCAGGCTGGAGTTCAAGATCCCGCCCGCGAAATACGCCGAGGTGCTGGGGCGGCTCGGCAAGGATCTCGGCACGCAGCTGTCCATGAAGCAGGGCACCGAGGACGTCACCTTGAAGGTGGCCGACGTCGAGAGCCGGCTGAAGTCGGCCCAGCAGTCCCTGGACTCGCTGCGCACGCTGATGAAGAAGGCCGACACGATCGGTCAGGTGCTGCAGGTCGAGCGGGAGATCTCCGCCCGTGAGTCCGACCTGGAGTCGTTGCAGGCGCAGCAGAAGGAGCTGACCACGCAGGTCGCCATGGCCACGCTGACGCTGCGGCTCGTGGGGCCCGTCGCCGTGGTCGAGGACCCGGACGAGGAGCCGGCCGGCTTCTTCGGCGGCCTGGAGGCCGGGTGGAGGGCGATGGTCGCGTTCACGAAGACGGCGCTCACGGTGATCGGCGCGCTGCTGCCGTGGCTGGCCGTCTCGCTACCGCTGGTCGCGCTGCTGGTCTATCTCGTACGCCGTGACCGCCGCAGGCGCCCGGCCGGCCCCACACGGCCCGGCGCGGAAGCGGCCTGAGTGCGTCAGGAGCTCTCGTGGACGAGGTCGGTCAGGCGCTTGAGCTGGTCGGGGTCCGTCGAGGGCAGCACCCCGTGCCCCAGGTTGAAGACGTGCCCCTCGGCCGCCTCGCCCCGTCGCAACACCTCGCGGGCCTTGCGTTCCACGACCTCCCACGGCGCCAGCAGGATCGCCGGGTCCAGGTTCCCCTGCAGCGCCTTGCCCGGCCCCACCCGGCGGGCGGCCTCGTCGAGCGGCACCCGCCAGTCCACGCCCACCACGTCGGCCCCGGCCTCCCCGAGCACGCCGAGCAGTTCGCCGGTGCCCACGCCGAAGTGGATGCGGGGCACGCCGGCGACGCCCTCGAAGATGCGGCGGGTGTGCGGCAGGATGAACTCCCGGTAGTCGTCCGGCGCCACCGCCCCCACCCAGGAGTCGAAGAGCTGCACGGCCGAGGCTCCGGCCGCCACCTGGATGCGCAGGTGCTCCAGGACGATGTCCGTGAGGCGCTCCATCAGGGCGTGCCAGAGGCCGGGGGCGCCGTACATCATGGCCTTGGTGCGGTCGTGGTTCTTGGAGGGGCCGCCCTCGATCAGGTAGGAGCCGAGCGTGAACGGCGCTCCGGCGAAGCCGATCAGCGGGGTGGCGCCGAGCTCGCCGGTCAGCGCCCTGATGGACTCCGTGACGTAGGAGACGTCGTCGGGCTCCAGCGGGCGCAGCGCCTCAACGCCCTTGGCGTCGCGGATCGGGTCGGCCACCACCGGGCCGACGCCCGGCTTGATGTCGAGGTCGACGCCGATGGCCTTGAGCGGGACCACGATGTCGCTGAAGAAGATGGCCGCGTCCACGCCGTAACGGCGCACCGGCTGCATGGTGATCTCGACGATCAGGTCGGGCGTCGCGCACGCGGTGAGCATCGGCACACCCTCGCGGACCTTCAGGTATTCCGGCAGCGACCGCCCGGCCTGTCGCATGTACCAGACAGGGGTGTGGGAGACGGGCTGGCGGCGGCAGGCACGCAGGAACGCTGAGTCGGCGAGGTTCACCAGACAAGGGTGCCACGCATGGGGGTCGGTCACGACACGAGCGCGAGGTGTCGGAAAAAGATGCATTGGACACCCCAAATCATGATCAGATAGCCAGATGAAGGTTTACCGGTCTGCTCGGCATCGGCATCTCACACGGGTCGAACACACCCCATGCCCGCCCAGAGAGCCGGTCTCGACTGGACCAAATGTTCGCCAAGCCACCGCGCGGCACCGATTCAGCGACCACTTTCGGGACACGCCGAGCGCGTTGCGGGGAATTGTCAGCGGCTCGTGCCAACGTCGGAGCCACGACCCGAAGAAAGGCCCCGGTTCGATGACTCGTGCGACGACCGCGTTGTGGATTTTCCCAGAGCGCCGCAGTGAGCGCTGCCCTGCCTGCGCCGGTGAGCGGCCGTTCGAGCAACCGCCGTGCCTCGACGGGCACGAGCCGGGCGAGTGCCCCGAATGGGTCTGCGCCGGCTGCGGCCACGCGCTCCTGCTCGGCTCCGCCGAGTCCACCCGCCCGGCACGCCAGCTGGTTACGGCAGCGGCTTGATCACGAAGGATGAGCACCCCCGTGGTCCCCTTCCGCCCGTCTTCGACCTACGCTTCGGCTATGACACTCGGTGACCAGCCGCCGCCGCCCGCCGCGTTCACGCGTGCGGCCGAGAGCCTGCGGCTGACCGAGGTGCGCCCGGAGATCGAGTTCGAGGACCTGCCCGCGCCCCAGCGGCTGGCCCCCTACTCGGCCGCCATCGGCGCGTCGGTCTACCGCGACGACGAGGAGCTCGCGGTCGGCAGGCTGATCCTGCTCTACGACCCCGACGGCCAGCGCGGATGGGAAGGCCCGTTCCGGCTGGTGGCCTATGTCAGGGCCGACATGGAGCCGGAGATCACCTCCGACCCGTTGCTCGGGCCCGTCGCCTGGAGCTGGCTGACCGAGGCTCTGGAGGCGCATCAGGCCGACTACTCCGCCGCTGGCGGTACCGTGACAAGAGCCGTGTCCGAAGGTTTCGGCAACAAGGCCGACGATCCGGTCACGACCGAGCTCGAGTTGCGGGCGTCCTGGTCACCCGCGCAGGAGGATCTCTCCGGCCACGTCGCCGCCTGGTGCGACCTCATGTGCCTGGCGGCGGGGATTCCGCCGCTCCCGCCCGACGTGGCCGCACTGCCCCGCCGACGAGATGATCCGGAGAGTGACCGAACGAAGTGAGGGCCCCAGTCAAGACAGCACCAGCGTCATGAGGTCGGTGAACTCATGACAGAAGAACGCACAGTGGAGCCGCTGCTAGAGCCGCGTGAGGGCATACCTCCCGTCACCGCCGACGCCGAAGGGCTGGCCGGCGTGGTGGAGAGGTTCGCCGGCGGCAGCGGTCCCGTCGCGGTGGACGCCGAGCGCGCCTCGGGCTACCGCTATGGCAACCGGGCCTACCTGGTGCAGCTGCGCCGGGGCGGGGCCGGCAGCGCGCTGATCGACCCCGTCGGGTGCCCCGACCTGTCCGCCCTCGACCAGGCCGTGTCCGGGGCGGAGATCGTGCTGCACGCCGCCTCGCAGGACCTGCCGTGCCTGCTGGAGGTGGGGTTCAGGCCACGCGAGATGTTCGACACCGAGCTGGCCGGGCGGCTGCTCGGATACGAGCGGGTGGGGCTGGGCACGATGGTCGAGACCGTGCTCGGGCTGCGGCTGGAGAAGGGTCACTCGGCGGCCGACTGGTCCACCAGGCCGCTGCCGGAAGACTGGCTGCGATACGCGGCACTCGACGTCGAGGTGCTGGTCGAGCTCCGTGACGTGCTCCACCAGGAGCTGACCGACAGCGGGAAGCTGGAGTGGGCGCGCGAGGAGTTCGCCGCCGTGCTCCACACCCCGCCACCGGCGCCGAGGTCCGACCCGTGGCGGCGCACGTCGGGGATTCACAAGGTGCGCAACGTGCGGGCCCTGGCCATCGTGCGCGAGTTGTGGAACATGCGTGACCGGATCGCCCGTGAGTCCGACCTCGCCCCCGGGCGGGTGCTGCCCGACGCGGCGATCGTGACGGCCGCGCTGGAGGGCCCCCGTACGAAGAAGGCATTGACCGAAATTTCGGCATTCACCGGGAGAAGTGCGCGCAGGCACATGAGCGACTGGCTCGGCGCCGTGGCCAGGGCCCGCGCCCTGCCCGACAGCCAGCTCCCCCAGCCCAGCACGCCGGGCGACGGCCCCCCGCCGCCCAACCGCTGGGCCGACCGCGACCCGGCCGCCGCCAAGCGCCTGGCCGCCGCCCGCGCCGTGGTGACCGCCCTGGCCGACGAGCACCACATGCCCACGGAAAACCTGCTGCAGCCCGACGCCGTACGCAGGCTGACCTGGGAGCCGCCCGCGGAGATCAGCGACGAGAGCGTGACCGTCAGGCTGCGCGAGCTCGGCGCCCGCGAGTGGCAGCTCACCCTCACCGCTCACCCCATCGCCAAGGCCCTGGCCAGGCTGGAGTCGCGCGGCGACCTCTAGGCTCGGCACCGGGTGTACTCACCCGTGGTCGAGGTCCACCTGAGGTTCGCGCTACTTGACGCCCTCGGTGGCCTCGCCGTACGGTTCGGGAAAGCGCTTTCCGCATGTTGTGCCTGAAGGGATCCTCATGAGCGTGCGCACCATCGGCGTCGTGATGAACGGCGTCACCGGACGAATGGGCTACCGCCAGCATCTGGTCCGTTCCGTCCTGGCCATCAACGAGCAGGGCGGCGTGACGCTCTCGGACGGTTCCAGGGTCAAGCTCAAGCCCGTACTGGTCGGTCGCAACGCCGACAAGCTTGCCGATATCGCGTCAAAGCATGAAATTTCGGATTTCACCACGGATCTCGACGCGGCTCTCGCCGACGACGACAACCTGATCTACTTCGACGCCCAGGTCACCAGCGCCCGGGTGAAGGCCGTGCTGAAGGCCATCGAGGCCGGCAAGCACATCTACGCGGAGAAGCCGACGGCCGAGTCGACGCAGGAGGCGATCGCGCTGGCCGAGGCCGCCACGGCCAAGGGCGTCAAGAACGGCGTCGTCCAGGACAAGCTCTTCCTGCCCGGCCTGCTCAAGCTGAAGCGGCTGATCGACGGCGGCTTCTTCGGCCGCATCCTGTCGGTGCGGGGCGAGTTCGGCTACTGGGTGTTCGAGGGCGACTGGCAGGAGGCGCAGCGCCCGTCCTGGAACTACAGGACCGAGGACGGCGGCGGCATCGTGCTCGACATGTTCCCGCACTGGCACTACGTGATGGAGAACCTGTTCGGCCGCGTCCAGTCGGTCTACGCCAAGGCCGTGACGCACATCCCGGCCCGGGTGGACGAGCAGGGGAACACCTACCAGGCGACCGCTGACGACGCCGCGTACGGGATCTTCGAGCTGGAGGGCGGCATCGTCGCCCAGATCAACTCCTCCTGGACGGTTCGCGTGAACCGGGACGAGCTGGTCGAGTTCCAGGTGGACGGCACGCACGGCAGCGCCGTCGCGGGCCTGCGCAACTGCCGCGCGCAGCACCGCTCGGCCACCCCCAAGCCCGTCTGGAACCCGGACCTGCCGGCCACGGCGCGCTTCCGCGACGGCTGGCAGGAGGTGCCCGACAACGCCGAGTTCGACAACGGGTTCAAGATCCAGTGGGAGGGCTTCGTCCGGCACGTGCTGGAGGACGCGCCCTTCCCGAACGACTTCGCCTCCGGCGCGCGCGGCGTGCAGCTCGCGGAGATGGGCCTGCGCTCGAACGCCGAGGGCCGCAGGATCGAGGTTCCCGGGCTGTGAGGATCGAACTTCCCGGCTTCGGCGCGTACCCGCTGAAGGAGCCGACGACCTGGCCGGTCGTGGACAAGCCTGCCACCAGCCGCATCGTGTACGCCGCCGCGCACGTGGTGGCCGACCCCCTGGGTGACAACACGCCCGGCTCCCCCGCCGCCGTGGACTGGGACGCCACGCTGCGCTTCCGCCGCCACCTGTGGTCGCACGGCCTGCGCGTCGCCGACGCCATGGACACCGCGCAGCGCAACATGGGCCTGGACTGGGCGGCGACCAAGGAGCTGATCCGGCGCAGCGCCGCCGAGGCCCGCTCGTACGGCGACCCGGCCACGCTGGTGTCCTGCGGCGCGGGCACCGACCACGCGACCGAGGCCGCCGACCTGAACACGATCACCGCCGCGTACGCCGAGCAGATCGAGACCGTGCAGTCCGCCGGCGCCGGCGTGATCGTCATGGCCTCCCGCCAGCTCGCCAGGGTGGCCACGGGCCCGGCCGACTACCACCAGGTGTACGGCAAGCTGTTCGGCCTGGCCGACCGCCCGGTGGTCCTGCACTGGCTGGGCGAGATGTTCGACCCTCAGCTCGCGGGCTACTGGGGTTCGCGCGACGTGGCGGCGGCCACGGAGTCGTTCCTGGAGCTGATCCACGCCCACGCCCCGATGGTGGACGGCGTGAAGGTGTCGCTGCTGGACGAGGAGCACGAGGTGGGCCTGCGGGCCGCGCTGCCCGAGGGCGTCAAGCTGTACACGGGCGACGACTTCAACTACCCGTCGCTGATCAGGTCGGGCTCGCACGCGCTGCTGGGCATCTTCGACGCCATCGCCCCCGCCGCGGCGGCGGCGCTCCAGGTGCTGGACGCGGCCGAGGCGGCCGGTGACGAGGCTGCCAGGGAACGGCTGCTGGCCTCCTACGAGGAGATCCTCGCCCCGACCGTCCCGCTGTCGAGGAAGATCTTCGAGACGCCCACGTACAACTACAAGACCGGCATCGTCTTCCTGGCCTGGCTGAACGGCCACCAGGACGCCTTCGCCATGGTGAACGGCGCCCAGTCGGCGCGCTCGCTGCCGCACCTGTCGGAGGTGTTCCGCCTGGCCGACCAGGCCGGGCTGCTGGCCGACCAGGAGCTGGCCGTGCGCCGCATGAAGGCGCTGCTGGAGGTGAACGGGCTGTGAGCGACACGACCGTCAGGCGCGGCACCCTGGCGCTGAACCAGTGGACGACCAGGCACTGGTCGCTGGCCGAGGCCGTGGACGGATGCGTGCGGCACGGCCTGGAGGCGATCGGGCTGTGGCGCGAGAAGGTCGCCGAGCAGGGGCTCGCGCAGAGCGTCAAGCTCGTACGCTCGGCGGGGCTGCGGGTGTCGTCGTTGTGCCGCGGCGGCTTCCTCACGGCGGGCGGCCTGCCCGGCGAGGAGGGCCGTGCGGCCTTCGCCCGGGCTCTGGAGGACAACCGGCGGGCCATCGACGAGGCGGCCGAGCTGGAGGCGGCCTGCCTCGTGATGGTGGTGGGCGGCCTGCCCGGGGTGAAGCCGGGCGAGCCGCTGACCGGCTTCACGCGTGACCTGGCCGGAGCCCGGGAGCGGGTGGCCGAGGCGCTGGCGGAGCTGGCCCCGTACGCCGGGGAGCGGGGGGTCAAGCTGGCCCTGGAGGCGCTGCACCCGATCTACTGCCCGGACCGCGCCGTGCTGTCCACGCTGGGGCAGGCGCTGGAGCTGAGCCTGCCCTACCCCGAGGAGCAGGTCGGCGTGGTCGTGGACACCTTCCACGTGTGGTGGGACCCGAGGTTGTTCGAGGACATCGCGCGGGCCGGGAGCCGGATCGCCTCCTACCAGGTGTGCGACTACCTGCATCCGCTGCCTGAGGACGTGCTGCTCGGGCGGGGCATGATGGGCGACGGGGTGATCGACTTCCGGCCGATCACGCAGGCGGTCCAGGCCGCCGGCTACACGGGCGACGTCGAGGTGGAGATCTTCAACGCCGACATCTGGGCCGCCGACCCCGACGAGGTGGTGGCCACGATGAAGGCCCGCTACGAGGAGGTCGTACTGCCCTGATGGTGCGGCGGCGCCGGCTCTCTACGGCTTGTCCGGACCAGAGGTAGCGCCTCCTACCGCTGGTCCCAGACCAGAAGGTAGCGGCGCCCTCTACGGCTTGTCCCAGACCAGGAGGTAGCGGCGCAGCAGGAGGCGGCGGAAGTCGCATCCGGGCAGCACCTGGCGGGCCAGCCGGCCGCTCTCGCCCCACGACAGGACCGGGTCCATGGCGGGCACGTTCTTGCCGGGGCCGCTCTTGGGGCCGTGGCGCAGCCGCAGCAGGCGGGAGGCGACCTGGCCCGCGCCGCTGACGATCCAGTCGAGCGCGGAGCGGTTCCTGGCCAGGCCGACGACCACCAGACGGCCGCCCGGGGCCAGCAGCCGCGCCAGGGCCCGGGCGGACTGCCGGAACTCGGCGTGGTGGGTGACGGCGACGGCGCTGATGAAGTCGTACTTGCCCTCGGGGAGCAGGCCGCGCGGGTCGTCGAGGTAGTCGGCCGTCACGAACGAGACGTTGTCCAGGTTGCCGTGACGCTCGCAGGCCATGGCCACGGCCTCGGGAGAGCGATCGGCGGCGGTCACGTCCGGTACGCGGGCGGCCAGCTTGCTCGCCAGCAGTCCGTCACCGCAACCTATGTCGAGCGCCCGCTCGCAGCCCGCGGGCATGAGCTTCATGACCAGGCTCTGGTAATGGACGTTGTGGTTCCAATAGGGCTCGGACATTCGATCACCATAGCGGGGACAATCTTCCCTTACCGCCCAATCTAACCGGCCGTCAACTGATCGGCGAGGAGGGCGGCCCGGGGGTCGGCGGTGCGGTGGCGGATGCGGATCGTGCGGTGCAGCGGAGGGTCGAGGGGCAGCAGCACCACGTTCGGCGGGGCCGGGCGCGGGGCGGCGATCGCGGGCACGACGCCCACGGTGATCCCGGCCTCCGCCATGGCCAGCACGGTCGGGACGTCGCGTACGACGTGCGCCGGCCGCCACTCGACACCGTGCGCCGCGAACCCCTCGGCGAGCAGCGGACCACACGTGCCCCCTGGATCGGCCACCCCGGCGGCGACCAGGTCGGCGAGGGGCACGCGAGGGGGTGACGGCGGGGCAGCACGGCCAGGAACTCGTCGGTGAACTCGGCCCGCTCCTCCCCGACCGGGCACTCATCCGCGAACTCGGCCGGCTCCTCCCCTGCGGGGCGCTCGGCCCGCTTCTCCCCCGGCGCCGTGGTGACGGCCAGGTCGATGGTGCCGGCGGCGAGCCAGGAGGCGAGTTCGTCGTCCTCGCCCCGCAGGACGAGGGGCGGGGGGTCGAGGGCGAGCCGCGCCAGAGCGTCGGGGACGAGCCGGACGAGCGCGCTGGCGATCGCCCCCACGCGCAGCCGGGGCGGCCGCTTCCGTTCGGCCAGGGCCTCGATGGCATGGAGGTGGTCGAGGGCGGCGCGTGCGTGGACGGCGACCTCGCGGCCCAGGGCCGTCAGGGTGGCGCCGCCCTGACCGCGGTGCACGACGGGGGCGCCGAGGTGACGTTCGAGGGCGGCGATGGCGCGGCTGACTCCGGACTGGGTGAGGCCGAGCGCCTCCGCTGCCCGGGTGAAGCTGCCGTGCTCTTCCAGGGCCAGCAGCGCCTCGACGTGCCCGACGGTGATCTCCACGACTCTCATGATATTCGGTCATGGGCCGCATGAACACAAGTTGTTGGACGCATAGACGCAGGTCGGCATAGCCTCGGTGCCATGTTGTTCGCGGCCATGGTGGTGCTCTGGTTGTGCTGGGGCTCGTCGTTCCCGGCCATGTCGGTGATGGTGCGCGCCCTGCCGCCGCTGCTCGCCTCCGGGGCGGTGTTCCTGGTGGCGGGGGTGGTGCTGGCCGCCGCCCGGCCCGGCGCGTTGCGCGGGCTGAGCCGCCGTCAGCTCGCCGTGTCCGCCGGGGCCGGGGTCTGTCTGCTGGGCGCGCAGGGCACGATCGCGGTGGCGATGCGGCACGTGTTCGCGGGCACGGCGGCGCTGCTGGTCGCGGCCATCCCGCTCTGGGTCGCGGTGTTGCGGGCGCTGTCAGGGGATCGGCCGTCGCGTGGCGGTGTGGTGCGGCTGGTGGCGGGGTTCGCCGGGGTGTCGGTGGTGCTGGTGGCGGGGTCGGCCGGTGAAGGGGGCTGGTCGGCCTGGGCGCTCGTCGTGGTGGCGGCCTCCGTCGCCTGGGCGGCGGGCACGTTGTGGGCCTCGCGCTCCGGCACCCCGCCGCGCCCGGCGACCGTCGTGCAGTTGTGCGCGGGCGGTCTGACGCTGGTCGTGGCGGGGTTCCTGGCGGGCGAACTCCCCACCGGGCCGTTCGGGGCGGCGTCGTGGGCGAGCTTCGGCTATCTCGTGCTCGTGGACTCGCTGGCGGGGTTCGCGCTGTTCAACTGGCTGCTGCGGTCGGCTCCCGTGTCGCTCGTGAGCACGTACTCCTACGCCGTGCCCGTGGTCGCGTACCTGATCGCGGTTCTGGTCCTCGGCGAGCCGTTCCACCCGGCCGTGCCGGTCGGCGCGGCCGTCATCGTGGGTGCGGTGGCCGCCGAGGCGGTCGCTATGACGGGAGCGCCACCGTTCCGGCGGCTCCGTTCACGGTGATCTCCTGGCCGGAGGTGATGCGGTGGACGGCGTCGGGCACGCCGACGACCGCCGGGATGCCGTACTCCCTGGCCACCACCGCGCCGTGCGACATCGCCCCGCCCATCTCCATCACCAGCCCTCCGGCCGTCAGGAACAGCGGCGTCCAGCCGGGGTCCGTCGAGGGGCAGACCAGGATCTCGCCCGGCTCCAGGTGCGCGCCGATCGGGTCGAGCACCACCCTGGCCACGCCCGTGATCGTGCCGGGCGAGGCCGGGGTGCCCGTCAGCGCGCCGTCCGCGGCCTCCTGCGCGAGGGCCTCGGGCTCGGTGCCGTCGGAGAGCAGCACCCGGGGCACGTGCCTGCGGCGCCTCTCCTGCTCGTACGCCGCCCGCCGCTCCGCCACGGAATCCCGCAGGTCGCCTCCGCCCAGAGCGGCCCTGGCCTCGCGCAGATCCAGGAAGAACACGTCGTCGGCCGAGTCCAGCACGCCCTGGCCGACCAGGTGCTCCCCGACCACGAAGAGGCTGCGCCGTACCGCCGCGAGGGTCTTGACCATGTAGAACTTGGGCAGCTCGCGCAGTCCGGCGTACCTGCGGGTGCGTCCGAGCGCGAAGCGCACCACGGCGGCCCGCCACCGCGCCCTGCGCCCCGCCCGCGACGCCACGTGGGCGATCGCGGCGCGAGCCTCCTGCTCGCCCTTGGCGAACATCGCGGCGGGCGCGGTGTCGGCGCCGCCGTCCATGCGCAGGTAGTTGGCCACGACACCGAGGATGTGGGCGGGCTGCTCCGACCATCGCGGCACGCCCACGTCGATCTCGGCGACACCCCGGTGTCCGTACTTGTCCATGAACGCGGTGATCTCGCGCTGGGCGATGGGCGGGAGCGCGCCTGCCTGGTAGAGGTCCACCAGCTCGGCCAGGGTCCGCTCCTTGAACGGCTCCGGCTCGACGCGGGTGGCCAGGCCCCACAGTTCGAGGTCCATCTCCGTGGTCGGGTTGCTGGGCATGCTGCGCAGGACGTCGCTCATCTCGTTCACCGGCACGCCGGAGAGCTTGGAGGCCAGCGCGAACAGGCCGTAGCCGGCGATCACGGTCGGCATGATCGAGATGATCAGCGGGAACGTGCCCTGCAGCACGCGCTCGGCGTGGTCCAGGCGCTGCGCCGGGGTCGCCGTGGCGGGCACGCTGAGCCTTCTGTTGAGCGCCTCGCCGAGCCGGACGGTGGACGCCACGGCCTTGCGGGGGTTGGTGAGCGCCGTGAACACGCGGGAGGGGAAGTGGACTCGGCGGGCGAAACGCGCGAAACCGCGCAGGAAGGGCAGGCGGGAGGTGCTCGCCAGCGACAGGCGCGGGTCCTCGAACAGCCGCTCCATGATGCTCACGGCGCGGGCCTCGCCGAGCGTCAACATGCGTGGGAGGAGGCCGCGGCCGGGGCGGCCGCGTACGGCGGTGGTGATGTCGAGCCAGAGGCGTCCCCCCGACACCGTCACGAAGCCGGCGCCGCCGAGAGGGTCGGCGGGCGCGTGCCCGGCCAGGCCCGCGCCGCCCGCGCTGATCACCCGGAACGCCGAGACCCCCATCGGCGTGAACGGCCCCATGACGCCCTGGACGACGTTGACCGAGAAGAACACCCGCAGGCCGGGCCGGGTCGGCTCGGGCAGCGGGTAGAGCGTGGTGACCGGCCTGGACTGGGTGAGCCAGAGCGTGCCGTCGTGGTCGATTGCCCACTCGGTGTCCTGGGGCGCGCCGTAGTGGCCCTCGACGCGGACGCCCAGGGCGGCGAGGCGGCGTACCTCGTCGTCGGTCAGGCACAGGCCGTCGTACGCGGACTCGACGCGCTCGGTGCCGCCGCCGGGCAGGGAGCGGATGGCCAGCTTCTTGTCACCCGCGTGGCGTTCGAGGATCTCGCCGTCGAAGACGAGGAAGCGGTCGGGGTTCACCGCGCCGGAGACGACGGCCTCCCCGAGCCCGGGGCTGGCGTCGATCACGGCCTCGTGCCGCCGGCCCGTCACCGGGTTGGCGGTGAACATCACGCCCGCCACGCGTGCCTCCACCATCACCTGGACGACCACCGCGAGCCGCACTGAGGCGTGGTCGATGCCGTTGGACTCGCGGTAGGCGACGGCGCGGTCGGTCCAGAGCGAGGCCCAGCAGCGGCGTACGGCGTCCACCACCGCCTGCGCGCCCACCACGTTGAGGAAGGTGTCCTGCTGCCCGGCGAAGCTGGCGAACGGCAGGTCCTCCGCGGTGGCGGAGGAGCGCACCGCCACCGGCACGTCGTCACCGAGCGCGGCGTACGACTTCACGATCGTCTCGTACACCGCGTCCGGCACGGGGGCGTCGAGCAGGTGCTGCCTGGCCCGCTCGGCCAGCCCGTCGCCACTGGTCTCCAGGCCCTGCGCGACCTGCCGGTACGCCTCCGTGGTCAGCGCCCAGCCGGGCGGCACGGGCAGACCCGCCCTGGTCAGCTCGCCGAGATTGGCGGCCTTGCCACCCACCTCGGCCAGCATGCCCGCGTCGATCTCGGCGAAATCCAGCACCGTCTTCATCGCATGCACCCCTGCCGTTCAGCGTCCTGTCACACAGTCTCACGCTTTCCGGCGTAGAATTCAACACCTGATGAATCAGGTCTCCAGGGGCCGGCCGTCCAGGTTCCACGCCGGATCGACGTCCACACCCAGCACGGCCAGGGCCGTCGGCCCGACGTCCACCGGCCGGGGCTCACCGAGCCCGCGGCCGCGCAGGTCCTCGCCCAGGCGGTTGACGATCACGAAGACCGTGCGTTCCTCGTCCGAGGTGCCGCCGTGTCCGCC
Organism: Nonomuraea insulae; assembly: GCF_042656245.1. Taxonomy (NCBI): domain Bacteria; kingdom Bacillati; phylum Actinomycetota; class Actinomycetes; order Streptosporangiales; family Streptosporangiaceae; genus Nonomuraea; species Nonomuraea insulae. The sequence continues at coordinate 122,843 of NZ_JBHSPA010000045.1, read as the reverse complement.
CTCGTCCACGTGGCCGTGGTCGGTCGTGACCAGGACGGTCCAGCGTTCGTTCGGGTACGACGGGCGGGCGCGGATGGTGTCCAGCAGGCGGCCCAGGTAGGCGTCCTGGGTCTGGAGGGCTTCTGTGTACTCGGGGCAGTGGGGGCCCAGGTCGTGGGCCACCTCGTCGGTGTCGCCCAGGTACACGAACGTGGCGTCCGGGTCTGCCTCTTTCAGGTGCAGACCCGCGGCTTCCGCGACCTGTTTGTCGGCGGTGGACCAGCCGATGGCGTACCCGTCGAGGACGAAACGGTGGTCGATCGCCGGGCCGAAGGCGCCCTGTTCGGCCAGGGCCGCCCAGGAGAAGAAGGCGGCTGTGGTGAGGGTGGGGCGGGCCTGCTTCGCACGAGTCAAGAAGTCCGGAAATTTCGCGAACTGCGCCGCCGCGAAGCCGTTGTCCACGACGCCGTGTTTGTCGGGCCAGACCCCGGTAGCGATCGACGACCACCCTGGCCCCGAGTCGGTACGCGACCTGATCACGCGACCGCCGCCGCCCCCGGAGACCTCGCCGGCCCCAGAGACCCCGGGGACCCCGGCGGCCTCGCGAACCCCGAGGACCCCGGCGGCCTCGGTGGCCTCGGCGGCCTCGGTGGCCTCGGTGGCCTCGGTGGCCTCGGTGACCTCGGGGATGATCTCGCCGGGCGACTCCGTGCGCGGCGTGCCGGCCTCACCGTAGGGGAGCTTGCTGGTGCCGTACGCACCGGAGGACATCAACCCGGACAGTACGGGGGGATTCACGGCGATCAGCCGGTCGAACCGCAGGCCGTCCATGCCGACGACGAGCACCTTGCTGCTAAATGCGGACATCTCCCCATCTAAGCGGCTAAGGGGCGAAACGCCGCACCCACTCGGCCGCTCCCGGCAGAACCTCCTCCACCGGCGCCACCTGCGGATACCACGTACGCTCCCACTCCAGCGACACCCACCCGTCGTAGCCGGCCGCGCGCAACAACTCGCCCGCCTCATCCAGCGGCACCGACCCGGTCCACATGGGCACCGGCGTCGTGTCCTGCGCCGAGACCGCGTCCTTGATCTGCACGTACGCCAGGTACGGCCCCAGCACGGCCAGCGACTCCGCCGGCTGCTCACCGTGCCGCCACGGGTGCAGCAGATCCCAGAGCGCGCCGGTCGTACCGGGGCATCCCGCCTCGGCGAGCAGCGCGGCCACGGCGGCGCCGGTCGCCATCTCGTCATGGGTCTCGACGAGCACGCGCCGCCCGAGGTCGTCCGCCGTACCGGAGACCGCCTTGAGCCTGCGCGCGCCGACGCTCGGATCGCCACCGCGCGGGAACACCCGCACCCCCGGCGCACCGAGGTCGGCGGCCAGCCGCAGGTCGGCGATGAGCGCCTCGACGACCGGCTCATCCGGCCCCGGCTCACAAACACCGACATATCCAGCGAGCGCCGCTATCTCCAGCCCCGCTCCCTCAACCCGCTCCCGCACCGACGCCCGCTCCGCCGCGCTCAGCCCCGCGTGCACCCCGGTATCCGGATGCAGCCGCAACTCCAGCCCCTGGCACCCATGCCCGGCCGCGATCTCAATCGCCCTGTCCAGCCCTTCGCCAGGCATCCCCAGCGTGCTGACCGCCAGCTTCACGACATCCTCCACATCACCCGCGACGCCCCAACCAGACACCGCACCTGCCACGAACTCCACCCCGACCGCCAAATCCCCCCGCGAACATCGCCACCGCCCCCACCGACGCCCTCACACCGATACGCCTGACGCCGGCGCGCCCCCCATCGGTACGTCCCATGCCGGTACGCCCCACACCGGTACGCCCCACGTCGTCGCGCCCCACGTCAAGGCACCTCACATCAGGGCACCTCACATCAGGGCACCTCACGTCGGCGCATCTCACGTCGGCGCGCCCGAGAATCCTGCGGTGCCCGCGAGGACCTTGGTCCCCCGCGAGAACCTTGGTCCCCCGCGTCCGCTGCTCGGTTCAGGGCCGCCGGCTGCGGCATCAGGGCATTCTCCGGACGCTCTCCCGTAGCACGACCTCGCCCGCGACCTGCTCGACCACCACCGGGTCGTCCTCGTTCAGCGCCAGCTCCAGCGCCCGCGCCCCCATGTTCTTCAGCGGCAGCCGTACGGTGGTCAGCGCAGGCACATGATCACGGAGAGTGACGATGTCGTCGAACCCGGCCACCGAGACGTCCTCGGGAACCCTGATTCCGCGCTCCCGATAGGCCGCCAGCGCCCCGACCGCCATCACGTCATTGACCGCGAACACGCACGTCGCGTCCCCGACCTGCTGGGCCGCCGTGTGCCCGCCGTCGCGGTCGAACGGTCCGCGGATCACCTGCGGCGCGGGCAGCCCCAGCTCTTCGAGCGCCCCGACGAAACCGGCACACCGGTCGGCCGCCGTCACCAGGTGCGGCGGCCCGGCCAGCACCGCGAACTTCGTGTGGCCAAGATCGGCCAGCGCCCTGGCCAGCTCCGCCGCACCCTCCCTGTTGGCCGGGGCGACGGTGTCCACGCCGAGCAGGTCCTGCCCCACGCAGGCCGCCCGCCCGCCGCCCGCCTGGTAGCGCGCGAGCTCGTCGCGCAGACGGCCGGTGACGGCGGGGTCGGCGACGCGCGAGCCGACCAGCAGCACGGCGCGTACGCGCTGGGCGTGCAGCGTCGCCACGTACGCGATCTCCTGCTCGGGGTCGCGATGCGTGGTGCCCACCATGACCAGCAGGCCCTCGGTGGCCGCCGCCCGCATCGCCCCATCGGCCAGGGCCGCGAAGTATGGGTCGGTCAGGTCGTGTACGACGATGCCGATGACGTTGCTCGCCCCTCGGGCCAGCGTCTGGGCGGCGATGTTGGCCCGATAGCCGAGCTCGTCCGCCGCCCGTTCGACGCGCGCCCGCAAGGCCGCGCCCACCTGGCGAGTACTGCCGTTGAGCACCCGCGAGGCGGTCGCGAGCGAGACGCCCGCCTGCCTGGCGACGTCTTCAAGCGTGACCACGAGACCTCCCGGAAAGCGGTTTCCAAGTCTGCCAGACCGGCACCTGGATCCGCATCCTGCCACGCCACAGACCCGCACAACAGAATGGCACGCTCCCGAAGACCCCCACCCCCGCAACCACCGGGAGACCCAGCCCCGAACCCGAAGCCACCGGAAGGACCCGTACCTCGGATTGGGACCCCGGGTTGGGACCCCGGATTGCCGGGAGGAGCCGGACCGCGCAGTCGCCAGGAGGCCCCAGCCCCAGCCCCGGAATTGTCGGAAGGATTCTGACCCTGGATTGCCGAGAGGACCAAGACCCCCGCAACCGCCGGGAGGACCGTCGCCGGGGCGCACCCAGGTGCCGCGGGAGGCGTAGACGACGAGGTCCTTGATCCGGGCCGGAGTTGCCGGGAGAAGCCGACTCGGGTCGCCGAGAGAAGCCGACCCGGGTTGCCGAGAGGTGCCAGGCCCCGGCTGTCGGGAGGAGTCGGAGCGCCGTCCAGGAAAGCGCGGAAGCTCGTTTCCCGGCCAGGCGATGGCCAAGGGCTCGGCCGACCTGGCGCGGGCGCCCCACGTGCTCACGGGGAGCGCCGCACCTCAGGAAGCTCGGCCCCGGCACCCGAAAGTCCCAGCCCCGAAAGGCCGGGATCATGAAGCCCTAAACCCCAAGGCCGGGAGCCCCAAGCCCCCAAGGCCCGGGAGCCCCACGCCCCGGGGAGAGACGCACGGACCCCCGGGGAGGCACGCACGGAAGCTTCCTGCCCCAGGGACCCAGACGCCAGGCAGTTCCACCGGGAACCTGGCGAATCACCCTCAGAGGGAGGAAAGCCGAGGAGGTCAGGCCCAGGGGAACAGGATGTCGAACAGGCCCTTGCGCTCTTCCTGCGTCGGCGCCGGTGCGGGAGCCTCGGTCTGCTGTTGCACGGGCGCCTGCGAGGCCTCCGTGTCCGAGCCGGTCGACGCCGAGTCGCTGTCCTTCTTCTCCCCAGAGTTGTCGGCGGTGTCGTTCATCGTGTTCTGCGGCGCACGGGTGGGCCTGCTCGTGGCCTTCGGCTCAGCCGGCTGCCGAGTGCGCGCCGGACGCTCCGAGGGCTCGCGCGTGGGCTGGGACCGCCGCTGCGGAGGCGTAGTCGGGTTTCCGGCCTGGGGGTCGTTCGGCTTTCCTGTGACCGAATCTGTGGGCTCGGGGGTGACCGCCTCCTCTTCCTCCTCCACCGGGGTGTCCTCGGGGACGGCGGTCTCGGAAGGTGAGGTGACCTCGCCCGCGCTGGCGCAGCGGCCACCGGTGCAGGGGTCGTCGGAGGACGTACTGGTGAGCATCCAGCCGGCGCCCACGCCGAGCACCACCACCGCGGCGGCCGCCACCAGCAACTTCCTGGTACGGCGGCGCACCTCTCCCCCGGAACGCCCGTCGTCGGAGTCACGACCGTCATCGGTCCACCCGGAGCCGAGGAAACCGCGCTTGGGCCGCTCGTCGTCGAAGTCGTCGTCCCGCTCCGACTCGTAGCCGCGGTCGATCGGGAGGTAAGGACTCTCGTCCTCCACCCGGTGGGGCCCGCTGTGCCCGTCGGCCAGGTCGTGCGCCCCGCTGTCGCCACCGAAGCCGTCGTCCCGGAAGTCGTCGTCCCGGTAGTCGTCAGCGCGGAAGTCGTGCGCCCCGCTCGGGCCGCCGAACTCCTGCGCCGCGCTCTGACCGCTGACGTCATAAGCGCTGTGCACGTCGCCGCTCGGCCCGTCCAGCACGTCGTGCGGAGTGCCGCCGAGCACGTCGTGCGGGTCTCCGGACAGGACGTCACGCGCCGGGGCGGGATCGTCGAGCACGTTACGTGGGCTCTCGCCGTGGTACGGCTCAAGCGTGTCCTTGCCGGGCGGCAGGATGTAGGTCTCGTTGCCGACAACCTGGATGGCGGGTTGCTCGTCGGTGTCCTCGGTGCTCCACCTTGGGGACAGCACGTCACCCGCCAAATCCGGGTTTAACGACCTACCCTGCCCGTCCTCGTATGGCCTGTCGTTCTCGTCGCGCGCCACGGTGGAACCTCTCTAGTACGAATTCGGACCGCGCCCCTTCCTACCACTACTTGTCTGGAAATTTCACTTGTTTCCCTAAAACTACTCTCCGTAACATTCGCCCCATTGGTGTTTGGACCGCACCATTCGCGGGGATGTCGACCGTTTAGCCGATGACCCGGGTAACCAGGTCGTCCAGCGCCGACTTCACCCGTTCGACCGCCATCCCGCAGCCTCTGAGCCGGTGGGCGAGCAGCGGCGCGGCCAGCGGCGCAAGCAGGGCGTCGGCCAGGCAGTAGGCATCGGCGTCCGGCCGCAGGCGGCCGATCAGCAGCGCCAGATGCGAGTGATAAGCGTCGTACGCGCCCCCGAACCTGGCCATCGGCCCCGCCGTCTCCGCCATGAGCAGGAGATCGAGCTGCTCGACCGTCCGGTCGGTGAGCGCGCCCAGGAATGCCCTGGCACGCTCGCCCGGCTCCGCACCAGGACCGAGCGGCGGCGGCCCCGCGACGAACGCCTGCTGGAACTCCCGCTCCCGCGCGTCGATCAGCGCGTACGCCAGCCCGGACCGGTCCCCGAAGCGCCGGTAGAGGGTCCCGACGCCGACTCCCGCCGCGGCGGCCACCTCGGCCATGGACAGCCCTTGCACGCCCTGAGCGGCCACGATGCCCTCGGCCGCGGCCAGGATCTTGGCCCGGTTCCGCGCCGCGTCCGTGCGCTCCCGCCTGCCGGCCTCCGCGTCGATGCCCTTGCCCGTCACGGTTCCCATCCTCGCATCGCTTGCATGCGGAATCGGTTCCGGTTACGGTCGCAAGCGGAACCCATTCCGCATAAGGAGGAACTCATGGCAAGGAGAGTCGCCCTGGTGACAGGGGGCAGCAGAGGGATCGGCGCCGCGGTCGCGCGGCGGCTGGCCGGCGACGGGTTCGATGTGGCGATCACGTACAGGGCCGCCGGTGACCGGGCCGCCGCCGTGGTGAAGGAGATCGAGGCGGCGGGCGGGCGCGGCCTCGGGGTGCGGGCCGAAGCCGCCGACCCCGTGGCGATGGTCGAGGCGGTCGAGCGGACCGTGCGCGAGCTGGGCGGTCTCGACGTGCTGGTGAGCAACGCGGGCACAGCGCCGTACGGAGCGCTGGAGGAGGTGACCCTGGCCGAGGTGGACGAGCTGCTGGCCGTGCACGCGCGGGCGTCTTTCGTGCTGGCCCAGGCGGCGGCGCGGCACATGGAGGCGGGCGCGAGCATCGTCCTGATCGGCAGCAGTCTGGCCGAGCGGGTCCCGTACGCGGGCTGGACGGCGTACGCGATGAGCAAGTCCGCCCTGGTCGGCCTGGTCAAGGGGCTGGCCAGGGACCTGGGCCCGCGCGGCATCACCGCGAACCTGGTCAGCCCCGGCTCCACCGACACCGAGATGAACCCGGCCGACGGCCCGGAGGCCGAGGAGGAACGGCGCTACACCGCGCTGGGCCGGTACTGCTCCCCCGAGGACATCGCCGCCGCCGTGGCCTACCTAGCCGGGAAGGGCGGCCGGGCCGTCACGGGCGCCACGATCCCGGTGGATTCGGGCGTGACCGCCTGACCGAAAATCGGCCCGGACGAGGTCACTTGCACGGGTTGGTGGTGCTGTCGACGACCTTGTCCTTGAGCGAGTCCGGGATCGCCGAGACGACCCGCACCCCGGGCCAGTCCTTCCCGATGATGACCTGGACGATCGGCCCGGTGGGCGCCTGGGTGGACGTCTGGGCCGGCGTCTTGGCGGTGGCCTTGGACTCGTACGGCTGGGAGGTGAGGGCCTTGACCTTGCCCTCCACCGGCGTCCGTTTGTCCTTCGACAGCCGCGCCGCCACCGCGTCACCGTAGCCGGGGCCGTCCGCCGCGTCCTTCTTGGCGTACCGGATGCTGGTGGCAGGGGCGATGGCGGCGTTGCCGACCTGCGTGACCACGAACCCCTGCTCGGCCAGGTCGTCGGCCACCTGCACGGCCTTGCCCACCTCGCCGGTGGCGTTGAGCACCTGCAGGCGCACCTGCGAGTTCTCGATCTTGGCCGCGGCGGTCTTGCCGGGCGTGGGCGCGGTGTTGATGTCGGTGTCCAGGCGTACCCGCTCGAAGAAGTCGCGCGCGGCCGGCTCGGCGAACTGCACCCGGTTCTTGTCGGCCGTGTAGGGCACAGTGGGCACCGTAATGCCCTTGAGCTCCTTGGCCGTCAGGCCCTTGACGCTGTTGGCGATCTCCAGCATGCGCTCGAGCGTCAGTCCCTCGTCCACGGTGACGGCGGCGGTGGCGGCCTTGAGGAAGTCGTTGAGCTGGAGGGGGTTGGTGAGCAGGCCGCCGTCGGTGATCTTCTTCATCACCTGGGTGAGGAAGACCTGCTGGCGTTCGATGCGGCCCAGGTCGCTGCCGTCGCCCAGGGCATACCTGGTGCGCACATATCCGAGGGCCTGCTCGCCGCTCACCACGTGCTCGCCCGCGGTGAGCACGAGCTTCGACTTGGGGTCGTTGACGGGCTTGGGCAGGCAGATCTTGATGCCCCCGACGGCGTCGACGATGGCCTTGAAGCCGGTGAAGTCCACCTTGACGAAGTGGTTGATCTTGATGTTGGTGAGCGATTCGAGGGTCTTGGCCGTGCACTCGATGCCGCCGTCGTTGAAGGCGGAGTTGATCTGCCGAATCCCGGCGGGCAGCACGGCGCCGGTGCGGGTCGTGCACTGGGGGATCAGGACCATGGAGTCGCGCGGGAAGCTGATCATGGTGGCGTTGTCGCGGTTGGGGGCGATGTGCAGGAGCATGATCGTGTCGGTGCGCTCCCCCAGGCCGACGGATGTGGCGCCATATTTCTTGTTGTCGCCGTCGCGCGAGTCCGAGCCCACCAGCAGGACGTTCAGCGCGCCGGTGTCCGGCGGGCGGTTCGAGCCGGGGTTGAAGGGCACGCGGACGATGCCGCTCTCCAGGTAGCGGTAGTAGCCATACCCGCCGAGCGAGACGATCACCAGCAGCAGCGTCAGCCCCACACTCACCCAGCCGAGCGGCGTCAGCGGGTTGCGCCGCGGCTCGGAACGGCGTCTCTTGTGATCCGGCGGCGGCAATGGCGGGGCGACACGACGTCCCAGAACCGCTTCCTCCTGCTGCTCTGTCACACGGTTCACCCCTCGCACCATGATCGCGAAGCATAACGAAAAATAGGAAATCAGGAGGACAGGTCTCTCCATCTCGTTCAGTTCGCCATGCCATCATCGACCAGACGATGGCCTGACGGGTACTCCTTCCTCACCTCCAGCGAGGGCTCCATCCAAAGCACGCGAATGCGGGGCACGGCCACGTACGGTGACGCCATCATGACGGTCATGCTGTTGACCGAGATGGCCCCTCCCCCCGGGGCCCAAGAGGTGGCCGGGCTGCGGGCCAGGACCAGGTCCGCCCGGCGCGGCGCCCTCGTGGCGCTCTCCACCTCGATCGCGTTGCTGGCCACCGCCCAGGTGCTCGCCGACAGGGCCACGACCAGGGAGCAGACGCTCCCGCTCGCCGTGCTGTCCCTGGGCGTCTTCGCCGCCGCCCTGCCCACCCTGGCGCTCACCCAGTACGTCTGGGGCGCCAGGGCCCGCCTGCTGCGACGGCGCGAGCGGGAGCTGTACGCCGTCGCCCGCTCCGGCCGGGCCCGCCTGCTGACCCGTCCGGCCGTCGCGGGCGGCTGGGCGGTGACGCTCCTGCTCGGCTGGACCGTCCCGCGCTTCTTCCGCGAGGCCTCTCTCCACACCTTCGCCGACGCCCTGACCTGGGGCGCCGAGGCCCTGTCGGTGATCAGCGTGGGCGCCGGGGTGTCGTTCCTGCTGTGGTGGGCACTGGACGCGGTGGGGATACTGGCGCGCGCTCTGCGCTCGGGCGGATCACCTGGCGATCCATGGGACCCCGGCCATGGCGCGCGCCCGCGAGAGGGCGCGGCGCTCTGGACGGGCACGGCGGTCGCGGTCGCCGGCCTGGTCGGGGCCCGCGCCCACCTCTGGGAGCCGACCACGAGCGTCCTGTACGTGTTACTGGCCGTGGCCCTCGTCCTCGGCGTAGTTACTGACGAGTAGCATAGGCACGGAACCCCTGCTAACAACGAGGAGCGAATCCGTGCCTTCCTCTCGTGACGTCGTGTTCGTGGACGGCGTGCGCACGCCTTTCGGCAGGTCAGGGCCGAAAGGACTCTACGCGGAGACCCGCGCCGACGACCTGGTCGTCCGCGTCATCCGCGAGCTCATCAGGCGTAACCCCCAACTTCCGCCCGAGCGGGTGGACGAGGTCGCCATCGCCGCGACCACGCAGATCGGCGACCAGGGCCTGACCATCGGGCGTTCGGCGGCCGTGCTGGCCGGGCTGCCGAAGACGGTGCCCGGCTACGCGATCGACCGCATGTGCGCGGGCGCGATGACCGCGGTGACCACGGTCGCGGGCGGCATCGCCTTCGGCGCGTACGACGTCGCCATCGCCGGCGGCGTCGAGCACATGGGCCGCCACCCCATGGGCGAGGGCGTCGACCCGAACCCGCGCTTCCTGTCGGAGAAGCTCGTCGACCCGAGCGCGCTGGTCATGGGCATGACGGCGGAGAACCTGCACGACCGCTACCCGGCGATCGGCAAGGAGCGCGCGGACGCGTACGCGGTGCTGTCGCAGGAGAAGGCGGCCAAGGCGTATGCCGACGGCAGGATCCAGCCCGACCTGGTGCCCACGGCGATCAGGACGGCGGAGAAGGGCTGGGGCCTGGCCGTCGAGGACGAGGCGCCCAGACCGGGCACCACGATGGAGGGGCTGAGCGGCCTCAAGACGCCGTTCCGGCCGCACGGGCACGTCACGGCGGGCAACTCCTCCGGGATCAACGACGGCGCTGCCGGGTGCGTCGTGGCCGCCGCCGACGTGGCGGCCGAGCTGGGGCTGGACGCGAAGATGCGGCTGGTGTCGTACGCGTTCGCGGGCGTGGACCCCGAGGTCATGGGCGTGGGGCCGATCCCGTCCACGGAGCGTGCGCTTCGCCTGGCGAATCTCGATATTTCGAATATCGGGCTGTTCGAGATCAACGAGGCGTTCGCCGTACAGGTGCTGGCGTTCCTCGACCACTTCGGCATCGCCGACGACGACCCCCGCGTCAACGCCTACGGCGGCGCGATCGCCTACGGCCACCCGCTCGCCTCCTCGGGCGTGCGCCTGATGACGCAGCTCGCGCGGCAGTTCGGCGAGCGTCCCGACGTGCGCTACGGCATCACCACGATGTGCGTCGGCATGGGCATGGGCGGCACCGTGATCTGGGAGAACCTGGCATGAGCAACATGGACACCTGGCGGGCGCTGCTGAGCGAGCGCAACTCTGACGAGGTCGTCACCAAGGCCCTGGTACGCGACGTGCAGCTTCCCTACGGGGCAGGCACGATGGCGCTGATCACCCTGGACAACGGCTTCGACCACACCAAGCCCAGCACGTTCGGCCCCCACGGCCTGTTCGCGCTGAACGGGGCCCTGTCGGAGATCGCCGCGCGCACCGACCTGGCGGCGGTGGGCGTGACGGGCAAGCCGTTCGTCTTCGCCGTCGGCGCCGACCTCAAGGGCGCGGCGACCGTGGCCGGCCGCGAGGAGGCGCTGGCCATCGGCGCGCTCGGCCACCACGTCTTCCGGCGGCTGGGCGAGCTGGGGATCCCGTCGTTCGCGTTCGTGAACGGCGCGGCCATGGGCGGCGGGCTGGAGATCGCGCTGCACTGCGCGTACCGGACGATCTCGGCGGGCGTGCCCGCGGTGGCGACGCCGGAGTGTTTCCTCGGCCTGGTGCCCGGCTGGGGCGGCACGCAGCTGCTCCCCCGCCTCGTCGGCCCGGCGAACGCGATCAAGCTGATCATCGAGAACCCGCTGGCGAACAACCGCATGCTCAGGGGCGCGCAGGCGTACGAGCTGGGTGTCGCCGACGCCATGTTCGAGCCCGCGGACTTCCTGGAGGAGTCGCTGCGCTGGGCCGCCCGCGTGGTCAACGGCGACGTTGTCGTGGAGCGGCCGGTCCACGCCGAGGACTGGGAGAAGGCGGTCAACGACGCGCGGTTCCTGGTGGACATGAAGTTGCGCGGCGCCTCCCCCGCCCCTTACCGGGCGCTCGACCTGATCGCCCTGGCCGAGACCGCCACCCGTGACGAGGGCTTCGCCGCCGAGGACGAGGCGCTGGCCGACCTGCTCATGAGCGAGGAGTTGCGGGCCGGGCTCTACTCCTTCGACCTGGTGCAGCGCCGCGCCAAGCGGCCCGCGGGCGCGCCGGACGCCTCACTGGCCCGCAGGGTCACGAAGGTCGGCGTGGTGGGCGCGGGGCTGATGGCCTCGCAGATGGCGCTGCTGTTCGCGCGCCGCCTTGAGGTCCCGGTCGTGCTGACCGACCTCGACCAGGCCAGGCTGGACAAGGGCGTCGGGTACGTCCACGCCGAGGTGGACAAGCTGCTCACCAAGGGACGCGTGTCGCAGGACCAGGCCAACCGGCTGAAGTCCCTCGTGAGCGGCTCGCTGACCAAGGACGCCTTCTCCGACGCGGACTTCGTGATCGAGGCCGTGTTCGAGGACCTGGCGGTCAAGAAGCAGGTGTTCGCCGAGGTCGAGGCCGTCGTCTCGGCCGAGTGCGTGCTGGCCACGAACACCTCCTCGTTGTCGCTGACCGAGATGGGCGCCGCTCTGGCGCACCCGGAGCGGCTGGTCGGGTTCCACTTCTTCAACCCGGTCGCGGTCATGCCGCTGCTGGAGATCATCAGGGGCGCCGCGACGGACGACGCCACGCTGGCCACGGCGTTCGCGGTGGGCAGGTCGCTGAAGAAGTCGTCGGTGCTGGTCAAGGACGCTCCGGCGTTCGTGGTCAACCGGCTGCTGACCTGTTTCATGGGCGAGGTCGTGGCGGCCGTGGACGAGGGCACGCCGCTGGAGACGGCCGAGCACGCGCTCGACGGGCTCGGGCTGCCGATGACGCCGTTCGCGCTGCTGCAACTCGTCGGCCCGGCGGTCGGGCTGCACGTGGCCGAGACGCTGCACGAGGCGTTCCCCGACCGGTTCGGCGTCTCGGGGAACATGGGCAAGCTGGTCGCCTCGGGCAAGCCGGGCGTCTACCGGCCGGACTTCACGCTCGACCCGGAGGCGGTGGCCCTGTTCGAGGGCGGCTCCGCGCCGTCCACGGCCGAGCAGGTACGCGACCGCGTGCTCGACGCGCTGGCCAGGGAGATCCGGATCATGCTGGACGAGGGCGTCGTGGCCGCCGCGCAGGACATCGACCTGTGCATGATCCTCGGCGCGGGCTGGCCGTTCCATCTGGGCGGGATCACACCGTACCTGGACAGGACCGGCATCGCGCGGCCCCGCTTCCTCACCCCGGGCGTGGCCTCACTGCCGCGGTAATTAACGGAGGCCCGCCCGGCGGGCCTCCTTCACCTCTTCCGGGGCTCCGTCGTAGCGTTTGGTGCCGTCCTACGAACGGAGAGTAACCATGTACAGAGCAGCCGGCACCCTCGCGCTCTGCGGCACCTTCCTGCTGGGCGCGTCGTCCCCCGCGCTGGCCGCACCGCCTCCCAAGGTGCAGCTCAAGATCGTCGACGCGGTCAAGGGCGGGGCGACGAAGACCGTCTGGCTCCACTGCGCGCCCCTCGGGGGCACCCATCCGGACGCGAAGACGGCCTGCCGCCAGCTCCAGCAGGTCAAGGGCAAGCCGTCGCAGCTCAACGTCAGCCCGAACGCCGCCTGCACCCGGGAGGTCCAGCCGCACGCCGTCGTGGTCGTGGGCCGCTGGTACGAGACGCGCGTGCACTGGGCCAAGGTCTTCGCCAACGGCTGCCAGGTGAAAGCGGCGACCGGGGCGGTCGCCGCCCTCGCCTGACCCCGCGTATGGTCTTCGGCCCCCTGGCGGCGTCTCTAGTGCTGAGCCTTCTGCCAGGGGGTCGCGGTCCTGCTGTGCCAGTAGCCGTAGCCGAAGTAGACGACCACGCCGACGACCATCCAGACCAGGAACCGCAGCCAGGTCTCTACCGGCAGGTTCAGCATCAGGTAGACACAGGCCAGCACGGACACCGCGGGCAGCACCGGCACCAGCGGCGCGCGGAAGGCCCTGGGCAGGTCGGGGCGGGTCCTCCTGAGGACCACCACGCCGATCGACACGACCACGAACGCGAACAACGTGCCGATGTTGACCAGCTCGGCCAGCTCACCGAACGACACGAACCCGGCCAGCGCCATCGTCACCACGCCGATGAGGATCGTGAGCCGGGCCGGGGTGCCGTACTCCGGGTGCACCTTGGCCAGCGAGCGCGGCAGCAGCCCGTCGCGGCACATCGCGAACAACACCCGCGTCTGGCCCATCAGCAGCACGAGCACCACGGTCGTCAGGCCCGCGATGGCGCCGACGCTGATGATCGTGGCCAGCCAGTGCTGGCCGACCGCGGTGAAGGCGCCCGAGAGCGGCGCGGCGGTGCTCAGGTCGCTGTAGCGCTGCATGCCGACGACGACGAGCGAGACGGCGACGTACAGGATCGTGCAGATGGCCAGCGAGCCGAGGATGCCGCGCGGGACGTCGCGCTGCGGCTCGATGGTCTCCTCGGCGGCGGTGGCCACGATGTCGAAGCCGATGAACGCGAAGAACACGATCGCCGCGGCCGAGAAGATGCCGATCACGCCGAACGACACCGGCGTGATGCCGAACAGCACCTGGATGAGCGGCGCCTTGAGCCCTTCCACGCGCGGCGTGGCCACCGCCTCGGGGATGAACGGCGTGTAGTTGGCGGTCTTGATGAAGAACAGCCCCGCCACGATGACCAGCAGCACCACCGTGATCTTCGTGATCACCAGGATCAGGTTGACCCGCGAGGACAGCTTGATCCCGGCCACCAGGATCACGGTGAGGATGAGCACGATGAGGACGGCAGGGAGGTTCACCACGGGGTCGTCGCCCGCCAGCCAGGCGGGCAGTTCGAGGCCGATGGAGGCCAGCATCGAGGCGAAGTAGCCCGACCAGCCGACCGACACCACCGCCGCGGCCAGCGCCAGCTCCAGGAGCAGGTCCCAGCCGATCACCCAGGCGGGGAACTCGCCCAGGGTCGCGAAGGAGAAGGTGTAGGCGGACCCGGCGACCGGGATCGTGGAGGCGAACTCGGCGTAGCACAGGGCCGCGAGGCCGCACACGATGCCCGCGACGACGAACGAGAGGGCCACCGCCGGGCCGGCCACCTCCTTGGCGACCTGGCCCGTGAGCACGAAGATCCCGGTGCCGACGATCACGCCGATGCCGAAGACCGTGAGGTCGGTGGCGGTCAGGCGCTTGTGCAGCTGGTGCTCGGGAGCTTCGGTGTCGCGGATCGACTGCTCGACGCTCTTCGTGCGAAAGATATCCACGCTCAGCGATAGTTCCCACACCCTCGGTGATCATGCCGGGTATGCCGTGCTCCTATGGAGTTCCGTCATCGGGGTATCAGCGTGGGGAGATGTTCAACGATCTGCTCGACGCCCTGACCAGGCAGGATCTCGGCGTGGTGCTGCCGCTGCTGCTGGTCTTCCTGACCCTCGACGCCTCCGTCGGGGTCGGCCTGATCACCCCGGGCGACGGCCTGCTGCTCGTCGCGGGCGCCACCGCCGACAGCGTGGGCGAGGCCCTCGCCCTCATCGGCGCGGGCGTGCTGGCGTGCTTCGCGGGCGCCTCAGGCGGACACTTCCTCGGCCGTCGCTACGGCTCCCGGCTGCGGCACGGCAGGCTGGGGCGGCGCATCGGGGAGCGCCGGTGGGCGCGCGCGGAGCTGCTGTTCGAGCGGAACGGGTGGGCGCTGGCGCTGGCGTACTTCCTGCCGGTGGCGCACGCGCTGACCCCGGCCGTGGCGGGCACGGTGGGCATGTCGTACCGCAGGTTCATGCCGTGGGCGATGCTGGGCAGCACGGCCTGGGTGAGCACGTACGTGACGCTGGGCGCGGTCGCCGGCGGCGTGGTGCGGCGGCACGCGGAGTGGCTGCTGCCGGTGACGGCCGCGGCGGTGGTCGTGGCGCTGGTGATCACCGCCGCGGTGCGCCGGGTGGTCAGCGGCGGGCGGGCTCCTCGTGGGCGGTCCGCCTGGCGATGGCCTCGGTGATCTGCCGGGCGAGGTCCTGGCCCGTCAGGCCGATCCGGCCGAGGATCGCGGCCCGCTTGGCGTGGCCGAGGAACTCCTGCGGGATGCCGAAGGTGCGTACGGGAACGTCGACGTCGGCGTCGCGCAACTGGCGGGCCACGGCGTCGCCCACCCCGCCGACGCGCCCGTTGTCCTCGACGACCGCCACCAGCTTGTGCGCGGAGGAGGCCAGCACGAGCGCCTCGTCCAGCGGCTTGACCCAGCGCGGGTCCACCACGGTGGCCGAGATGCCCTGGGCGTCGAGCAGGACGGCGGCGTCCATGCAGATCTGGGCCATCGGGCCCACGCCGACCAGCAGCACGTCGGGCTCGCCCGCGGCCGCGCGCAGCAGGTCCATCTCGCCCAGCTTGCCCACCGCGTCGATGGACTCGGCGACCGGGCCCTTGGGGAAGCGCAGCACGGTGGGGCCGTCGGTGACCGCCACGGCCTCGCGCAGCAGCTCGGTCACGCGGTCGCCGTCGCGCGGCACCGCGATCCTGAGCCCGGGGACGACCTGGAGGATCGACAGGTCCCACATGCCGTTGTGGCTGGCGCCGTCGTCGCCCGTGACGCCCGCCCGGTCGAGCACCACCGTGACCGGCAGCCGGTGCAGGGCGACGTCCATGAGGAGCTGGTCGAAGGCCCGGTTGAGGAAGGTGGCGTAGACGGCCACGACCGGGTGCATGCCGCCGAGCGCGAGACCGGCGGCGCTGGTCAGCGCGTGCTGCTCGGCGATGCCGACGTCGTAGATGCGGTCGGGGTAGGCCTCGGCGAAGGCGTTGAGGCCGGTCGGGTGGAGCATGGCGGCGGTGATCGCGACCAGGTCGTCACGCTCCTTGCCGAGCCTGACGAGCTCCTCGCTGAAGACGTTGGTCCAGATGCGGGGCTTGGGCTTCTCCGCGCCGGTGGCCCGGTCGAAGGCGCCGGGCGAGTGGAACTGGTCCTCGTCGTGGTTCTCGGCGGGTGAGTAGCCGCGGCCCTTCTGGGTGACGGCGTGCACGATGACGGGGCCGCGGAAGTCGCGGGCCTTGCGCAGCGCCGCCTCCATGGCCTGCTCGTCGTGGCCGTCGATGGGGCCGACGTATTTGAGGCCGAGGTCCTCGAACATCACCTGCGGCGCTATGACGTCCTTGACGCCCTTCTTGAAGCCGTGCAGGGCGTCGTAGAGGACCGGGACGTTGCCCAGTTTGTCCTTGAGGTAGTCGAGCATGTCCTCGTAGCGGCGGTTGACCCGCAGGGAGGACAGGTGGGAGGCCAGGCCGCCGATGGTGGGCGAGTAGGAGCGGCCGTTGTCGTTGACCACGATCACGAGCGGCAGGTCCTTGAAGGCGGCGATGTTGTTGAGCGCCTCCCAGGCCATGCCGCCGGTCAGCGCGCCGTCGCCGATCACCGCGACGGCCGTGCGGTCGCGGTCGGGGCGCAGCTTGAACGCCTTGGCCAGGCCGTCGGCGTAGGACAGCGCGGTCGAGGCGTGGGAGTTCTCGACGAAGTCGTGCTCGGACTCGGCCTGGCTCGGGTAGCCCGACAGGCCGCCCTCCTGCTTGAGCGCCTCGAAGCCGGCGGTTCTGCCGGTCAGCAGTTTATGCACGTACGACTGATGGCCGGTGTCCCAGATGATGGGGTCGTTCGGCGAGTCGAAGACGCGGTGGAGGGCGATCGTGAGCTCCACGACGCCGAGGTTGGGGCCCAGGTGCCCGCCGAACCTGGAGCATGAGTCGACGAGCACATCACGAATCTCCCCCGCGAGCGGCGGTAGCTCCTCGACAGTGAGCCGTTTGACGTCCTGCGGTCCCTTGATCGAGCCCAGCAACCCGCTCACGGATCCGACCCCCCTCTGCTCTTTTACGCGATCCCAAGAGTCTAGTTCGCGGATGCCTCGCTGACTCCATCGAGTCAATTCCACCCACATATGTCCGATCTTGACCTAGTCTTTCGTTACCTATGAACTCCGTCCCCACAAGCAGACTCGTGACACTTGTGGCCGCTGCCATGGCACTTGTCCTGGCAGCGGCCGCTTTGGTGCTCGTGCTGGCGGACGTGGCCACGACCTCGACGACGCTCGGCAACGAGGCGCAGAAGCTCGCGTCCCCGCCCGCGAAGGACCCGCGGACGAAGAAGCAGGAGGACGTCCTCCTGGGGGCGCGGCTGGCGAAGGCGAGCCCCCTCTACAGGACCGGGCGGCTCGCCGACGTGAACTGCTCGCCCGGCGCCCTGCCGGCCGGGAGCATGGTGGCCTACCGGCGCTTCCTCACCCGGGTGACCGCCTGCCTGAACAAGGCGTGGGCCGCCCAGTTCCGCAAGGCGAGGATGCCCTTCACCAAGCCGCGGCTGCGCATCATCACCACCAAGGTCAAGACGCCCTGCGGGGCGTGGAACACGGGCGCGGACGGCGTCTACTGCTCCACCGACCGCACGATGTACCTGATGATCAGCAGGACGCAGCTGCGCAACCCGTTCGCGCTGGGGATCACCCGGCTGATCGCCCACGAGTACGGCCACCACGTCCAGCAGGTCTCGGGGATCTGGAACTACTACTGGGCCGCCAGGGCGATCTCAGGGAAGGCCAGGCGGCTGCAGCTCTCGCGCAACTCGGAGTTGCAGGCGGAGTGTTTCTCCTCGGTCTTCATGAGCACGATGAAGGGCACGCCGCTGGTCACCGACGCCGACTGGGCGTACACGGTGGGCTGGTTCAGGAAGAACGGCGCCAAGGGCTGGCCGCAGAACGACCACGGCAAGGGGCCCACGCAGGCGGCGTGGATGACGCGCGGCTTCAACCGCGGCACTCCCGCGTCGTGCAACACCTGGGCCGCCAGTCCGCGGAATGTCACCTGAGTATCCCGCGCTAAAACCGCCCGAAGGCCATAAGATCCGCGATCGTGCGCATTCCCCTCATAGCGCTGGCCGTGTGCTTGGCAGCGGGTCTCCTCGCGCCGTCGCCGGCCGGCGCGGCGACCCGGATCGGCCAGGCCGGGCTGCTGGGCGCGACGGCCGGTGACGTGGTCGCCCAGACGTGCGAGGTCCCCTCGATCCAGGCGGGGAGCCTGGCCTCGCTCAAGTCCTTCCACAAGGCGATGGCCGGGTGCGCCGACCGCTTCTGGGCCGCCAGGTTCGCCGCCGCGGGCCTGGCGTACAGCCCGCCCGAGATCACGATCACCACGGGGAGCGACTCGGTCTGCGGGTCGATCACGAGCAGCGGCGCGCAGTACTGCCCCGACGAGCACACGATCGTCATCCGCATCATGAAGCGCGACGTGCGCGACCCGTTCAGGATGAACATGGCGCACTCCGTCGCCCACGAGTGGGGGCATCACGTGCAGCAGCTCATCGGCGTGCTGGACGCGCAGTCGGCGCTGTACGAGCCGGCCTCCGAGAAGGCGCGCACACTGCTGAGCCATCGGCTGGAGATGCAGGCCGAGTGCTTCGCCGGGGTCTTCTACAGCGCCACGCTGAAGTCGATCGAACCGGGGATCGGGTGGGACGAATGGCTGGAGGCGGTGCGGCTGGCGGATGAGAGCGACATCCACGGCAAGCCGGTCAACCTGGCGTTCTGGCAGAACCGGGGGTACCGGGGCGGGGCCACGGGGTTCTGCGACACCTGGGCGGCCGCCAAGAGCAAGATCAAGTGAGACGGGGGTCACGCGTTGGCGCGGGCCAGGACCTCCAGGGGGTCGGCCAGGACGTGGGCGAAGGCCAGTTCGGCGGCGCCCACCAGGGTCGCGGAGTCGCCGAGCGCCGACGTACGCAGCCGCAGCCGCTCCCGTTGCGGCGCCATGGCGTGCAGGGTGAGCTGCGAGCGCACCTGCGCAGCCGAGCCCAGATAGATCTCCCGCAGGATCCCGCCGAAGATCACCATTTCGGGATTGAAGATGTTCACGAGGTTCGCCACGCCGAGCCCGAGCCAGTCGCCGACCCGGCTGAGCGCCTCCTGGGCCACGATGTCGCCCCGGTCCGCCGACTCCACCACGGCGCGCACGGCGTCCCTGCCCTGCTGCCCCGAGGAGACCCGGCCCGCCGACTCCAGCAGCGCCCGCTCCCCCACCTCCGCCTCCAGGCACCCGTGCGAGCCGCAACCGCAGGCGCGGCCGCCGGGGTTGACCACCATGTGGCCGACCTCGCCCCCGTAGCCGTCGTGGCCGCCGAGCAGGTGGCCGCCCGCGATGATGCCGCCGCCGATTCCGACGTCGCCGTGCAGGTAGATGAAATCCCTGACGGCCATCCCGACGCCGCGGCTGTGCTCGGCGAGCGCGGCCAGGTTGGCGTCGTTGCCCACGCTGACCGGCAGCCCCAGGCCGAGCCTGCGGCCCAGCTCCTCGCCGAACGGCACCTCCTCGGCCTTCAGGTTGGGCCCGAACCGCACCACGCCGTCGGCCTTGCGCACGCCGCCCGACACTGCCGCCGCCGCGCCCACGCAGACCGTGTCCGGCCTGGTCTTGCGGCGCATCTGGCGGGCGAACCCGGCCAGCACCCCGGCCAGCTCGTCCAGGTCGAACGCGCCGCGGTCGCGTTCGGACTCCCGGCGGTCGAGGATCACCCCGCCGAGACCGACGCGGGCGACCGCCAGCCGGTCCGGGCCCACGTCGAAGGCGAACACGTAGACCCTGGCCGACTCCGGGCGCACCACGAGCGAGGGCCGGCCCGCGCGGCCCGTCTCGCGGGGCAGCTCCTCGCGTACGAGGCCGGCGGCGGTGAGATCGGAGGTCAGAGCCATGATCGTGCTGCGGTTGAGCCCCATCTTCGAGGTCAGCTCGGCACGCGAGATCGGCCCGCCCAGGTGGACATGACGAAGCAGCGCGCCGAGATTGTGGCGTCTGATGTCCTCTTGAGAGGGGCCGGCACGCATCGTCTGGGGTTCCTTCAAGGGCTGTGAGTCGCTGATCACCTTAGACCAGTGGCTGCCGCCCGCTTGCGCGCCAGGGCGTCGACACCCGCGGCGAGCAGCAGGACAGACCCTGTGACCAGGTATTTCACACTCGCCCCATACCCCATCAGGCCCATGCCGTTCTCGATCACCGCCACCACGGCGCCGCCGAGCACGGCGTCGAGCACCCTGCCCTTGCCGCCGAACAGGCTGGTGCCGCCGATGACCGCCGCGCCGACCGCGTACAGCAGGACGGAGCTGCCGCCCGTGTTCGGGTCGACGGAGCTGGCCCGCGACGCGGCCACGATGCCGCCGATGGCGGCCATCGAGGAGCAGATCACGAACGCGCTGATCTTGATCCGGTCGACCGGGATGCCGGCCCGCCTGGCGGCCTCGGTGTTGCCGCCGACCGCGTACAGGTGACGTCCGAAGCCGGTCCGCCGCAGCACCAGCGTCCAGGCGACCAGCAGCACCAGGATGACCGGCACCACGATCGGCACGCCGGTGAGCGAGACGAGAGCGGCGTTGCGGCTGCGCTCCAGGTTGAGCGCGAAGACCGCGAGCCCGGCGAAGACCGCCAGCAGGCCGACCCTGAAGGCGATCAGCGAGAGCGGATCGGCGACCAGGCCCCGCTTCGTACGGTTCCTGGCCCGCCTGAGCTGCACCCCGGCGAAGACCGCCACGCAGACCGCGTACAGAGCCCAGCCGAGCCACGGCGGCAGGTTCCTGTTGGCGATGGCGACGACCACGCTGTCGCGGATGGAGATGTTCGTGCCCTCGTCCACCAGCACCAGGACCAGGCCCTGGAAGGCGAGGAAGGCGGCCAGCGTGACCACGAACGACGGTATGCCGACCTTGGCGACCAGTGTGCCGAGCACGGTGCCGATGATCACGCCGGTGAGGATGGCGGCCGCCATGCACACGTACCAGGGCAGGCCCGCGCTGGTCAGTGTGACGGCCAGGACCGCCGCGCAGACGCCGCTGGCGAAGCCGGCCGACAGGTCGATCTCGCCGAGCAGCAGCACGAACACCAGGCCCATGGCGATGAGCGTGACGGCCGCGCCCTGCGTGAACAGGTTCGCGAAGTTGATCGCGGTGAGGAAGGAGGGCCGGGCGACGGCGAAGACCGAGCAGAGCACGAGCAGGCCGGCTACCGCCGGCAGGGCGCCCATGTCGCCGCCGCGCACCCGCTGGGCGTACGCGACGAGGCTGTTCTTGATGGACGGGGCCTGCGCCGCCGCGACGATGGCCTCCCCCGGGAGTTCTTTGACCTTGTTCATGGAGTGACCCCGTTCTTGAGGCCCAGTTCGCCGCTGCGGCCGGAAGTGATCAGTTCGACGACCTGTGCGTGCGTCACGTCGGCGGTTCTGACCTGAGCGGCCATCCTGCCGAGGTAGAGGGCGGCGATCCGGTCGGAGACGGCGAACACGTCGTTCATGTTGTGCGAGATGAGCACCACGGCCAGGCCGGTGTCGGCGAGCCTGCGCACCAGCTCAAGCACCTGCGCGGTCTGGGCCACGCCCAGCGCCGCCGTGGGCTCGTCGAGGATGACGACCTTGCTGTTCCACAACACGGCCTTGGCGATGGCCACGGTCTGCCGCTGCCCGCCCGACAGGCTGGAGACCTGCTGCCTGATGGACTTCACCGTACGCACCGACAGGCCGCTGAGCGTGCGTTCGGCCTCCTTCTCCATGCTGTCCTCGTCGAGCAGGATGCCGTTCTTGCGCTCCCTGCCGAGGAACATGTTCTGGACGATGTCGAGGTTGTCGCACAGGGCGAGGTCCTGGTAGACGATCTCGATACCCAGCTCGCCCGCGTCGCGGGGGCTGTGCACGTGGACCTCGCGGCCGTCGAAGAGAATCTGGCCGCCGTCGGTCGGGTAGATGCCGCCGATGCACTTGACCAGAGTGGACTTGCCCGCGCCGTTGTCGCCGACGAGCGCGGTCACCTCGCCGGGGTACGCGGAGAACTCCACCTCGTGCAGGACCTTCACCGGACCGAAGCTCTTGTCGATCCCGCGCACTTCAAGGAGGGGGGTCATGGGGCTCCCTAAACGGGGGTACGGCCGCGCTCGTGGCTCCGGCCGCACCCCGCAAAATTATTGAATTCCTGCGTCGGTGCACTTCGCGGCGAAGTCACCCGTGCACAGTTCCTCCTTGGTGACGTAGCCGTCGGTCACCACGTCCTTGACGTTGTCGGCGTAGATGGCCTGCGGCTCCAGCAACTCGGCCGGCACGTCCTGGTTCGACTCGGGGTCCTTGACGGAACCGGTCGCCGTGGGCTTCTCACCCTTGGCCAGCGCGACGGCGAGCTTGGCGGCGGCGTCGGCCTCCTTCTTGACCGCCTTGTAGACCGTCATGCACTGGTCGCCGGCCAGGATGTTCTGCAGGCCCTGGACGGTGGCGTCCTGGCCCGTGACCGGGACCTTGCCGTTGAGGTTGTTCTTCTTCAGCACGGTGATGGCCGCGTTGCCGAGACCGTCGTTGGCGGCCAGCACACCGGCGATCTTCGGCTGCTCGGTCAGCATCTGCTCGAAGATCGTGCCGGCCTGGGTGTTGTCCCAATCGGGCACGGACTGGTCGGGGCCCTTGACGTACTCGCCGGCGTCGTACTTGGGCTTGAGCACGCCGTCGTAACCGGCCTTGAACAGGGTGGCGTTGTTGTCCGTCGGCGAGCCGTTCAGCTCCGCCACGATCGGCTTTTCCGCCTTCTTGTCGGTCAGGCACTTGCTCAGGCCCTCGCCCTGGAGCGTGCCGACCTTGGTGTTGTCGAAGCTGACGTAGTACGCGGCCCCGCCGCCGAGCGTCAGCCGGTCGTAGTCGATGGTCGCCACGCCCTGCGACTTGGCCTTGTCGATGACCGTCTTGCCGGTGCCGCTGTCCAGGTTCACGATCATCAGGACGGTCGCGCCGTTAGTGATCATCTGGTCGGCGATGGTCTGGAACGCCGTCTTGTCGTTCTGTGCGTTCTGGATGTCGTATTGAACGCCGGCGGCCGTGAACGCCTCCTGCAGGTACTTGCGGTCAGCCGTCTCCCACCGTGCCGACGACTTGCTGTCCGGCAGGATGACACCGATCTTGCCCGCCTTGGCCGCCGAGGCGGTGGCCGAGGTCGAAGTGGTGGTCGTACCGCTGTCGCCCCCGCAGGCGGTGAGACCGAGGGCGAGCGCGGCTGCCGTGGCGGTCAGGCTGAGGATCCCCTTGCGCATAGTGCAGGGTCCTTTCTTCCGAGGGGCCCGGATGAATGTTGTTTGCGGCAACGTATTCCCGGATGGACCACTTTGGAAGGGGGTGGCGGATGCTAGTTTGTTGTTTCCGGTAACAATCCAGAAACGCCACCTCAACCTTTCCGACTCCTGCCGGTCGTGGCTGAGCACGATGGTTGGCCCTGGGGCACGGTAGTTGGCCCATCTGGGCGTATGGCCGGGCGCGCGAGCGTGCTCAGCCTCGCCTTGGGCCCGAGCTGGCCGCACTCGGCTGCACGTTGCGCGAGGTCGCCGAGCCCGGGCTCGGCCCGGCTCTCGCGGCTGAGGGTGAGCCGACGCTCGAGGCATACGTGAAACTGCCGAACTTCCTGATCGTCGCCGCCGACGCAGGCCACGCAGGTCAGACAGGCCACGCAGGTCAGAGCAGCAAGCCGAGGTAGCACTCGTCGACCTCGACCACTCGCATCCGCGTCTCGGCCGCGCGCTGGAGCGCCTGCACGGCGCGCGGGTTATGACGTTGCCGGTGGACGTTGACGGACTCCTCGACGCGGTCACCCAAGAGGCCACCCTCACCGACGAGACAGTGCCGGTGTCGGTGAG